>CAXDTK010000139.1:0-13488 GCA_963992225.1 uncultured Comamonadaceae bacterium
CCCGTGTGAAAGTAGGTCATCGTCAGGCTATTTACCCCTCAAAACCCCTCCAGCTTAGGCTGTGAGGGGTTTTGTTTTTGGCGGCGACTCCCGGCTGGAGGGTGAAACGGGTGTGCGCCCAGTAGCGCCCAAGGCGGCCGAGACATTGAGTCATGGGGCGCTCGCATTGGGCAACAAAAAACCCGCCTCGGCGGGTTTTGCGGCGATCGCCGGGACGGCGGTTCAGACGTTAAACAGGAAGTGCAGCACGTCGCCGTCCTTGACGACGTAGTCCTTGCCTTCCGCGCGCATCTTGCCGGCATCCTTGGCGCCCTGTTCGCCGCGGTACTGGATGAAGTCTTCGTAGGCGATGGTCTGGGCGCGGATGTAGCCCTTCTCGAAATCGGTGTGGATGACGCCGGCCGCCTGCGGGCCGGTATCGCCGATGTGGATGGTCCAGGCGCGCACTTCCTTCACGCCAGCCGTGAAGTAGGTCTGCAGGCCCAGCAGCTTGAAGGCGGCGCGGATCAGGCGGTTCAGCCCCGGCTCGTCCTGGCCCATCTCGGCCAGGAACATCGTCCGGTCTTCGTCGCTCATGTCTGCCAGCTCGGCCTCGGTCTTGGCGCAGATGGCAACGACCGGTGCGTTCTGGCCAGCGGCGTACTCGCGCAGCCGGTCCAGGAAGGGGTTGTTCTCGAAGCCGTCCTCCGACACGTTGCCGACGAACATCGCCGGCTTGGCGGTGATCAGGCACAGCGGCTTCAGGATGGCCAGCTCTTCCTTGCTGAAGTCGATGGAGCGCACCGGCTTCGCCTCGTTCAGCGCGGCCTCGCACTTTTCCAGCACCTTCACCAGGGCGATCGCCTCCTTGTCGCCCGCGCGTGCCACCTTGTTGTAGCGGTGCAGGCTCTTCTCCACGGTGCCCATGTCCGCCAGGCACAGCTCGGTCTGGATCACCTCGATGTCAGAGATCGGGTCGACCCGGCCGCTGACGTGGATGACATTCGGGTCCTCGAAGCAGCGCACCACGTTGACGATGGCATCGGTCTCGCGGATATGCGACAGGAACTTGTTGCCCAGGCCCTCACCCTTGCTCGCGCCGGCCACCAGGCCGGCAATGTCGACGAACTCCACCACGGCCGGCAGCACGCGCTCGGGCTTGACGATCTCTGCCAATGCGGCAAGCCGCGGGTCGGGCAGCTCGACGATGCCGACATTGGGTTCGATGGTGCAGAAGGGGTAGTTCTCGGCGGCAATGCCGGCTTTGGTCAGGGCGTTGAAGAGCGTGGACTTGCCGACATTGGGCAAGCCCACGATGCCGCATTTGAGGCTCATGGCAGGACTTTCCGTTGGGGAAGGCGGCCGGCCGTAGGCCGGCGCCGAAGCCTGAGATTTTAGTCGGCACCCGGCGTGCCGCCGATGCGTGCGCCGAACGACGCCCCCTCGGGGTGAGGCGGTCGTACCCGCTGCCTACAATCGCCGCATGCAAAGTGTCGACGTGTTGGTCAGGGGGCGAGGTGCGGTGGGCAGCAGCCTGGCGCTCAGCCTTGCGGCACAGGGGCTCAGCGTCGGAATGGCCGGCGAGCCGCTGCCGGCCCGCGGCGACGATGTACGCACCTATGCCTTGAACGCCGCGTCGGTGGCGCTGCTCACCGAGCTCAAGGTCTGGGAAAGCCTGCCCGTCGATGCCGTCAGCCCGGTCTACGACATGGTGATCTGCGGGGATGTCGCCGGCGACAAGCCCGCGGGGCGGCTGAGTTTCTCGGCTTGGCAGCAGGGGTTGCGCGAGCTGGCCGTCATCGTGGATGCCGCCGCGCTTGACGCGCAACTGGCCACGGCGCTGCGTTTCTCGCCGCATATCCGCTCCGTGCCTGATCAGACACCGGCGGCGCTGACGGCCCTCTGCGAGGGGCGGGACTCCGCCGCGCGGGCCGCGCTGGGCGTGAAGTTCGAGCAGCGGCCGTATGGGCACCGGGCGCTGGCCGCGCGGCTGTCGTCGGACCGCCCGCACCAGGGCATCGCGCGCCAGTGGTTCCGGCCCGGCGGCGAGGTGCTGGCCCTGCTGCCCTTCGAGCAGCCCCTGCCCGGGGCGTCGTACGGGCTGGTGTGGTCGTGCGCCGCGGCGACGGCCGAGCGCCTGCAGGCTTTGTCGCTTGAGGATTTCGAGCGTGAGCTGAACGCGGCGACCGAGGGCGCTGCCGGCCGGCTTGCGCTGGGCAGCGAGCGCGCCAGCTGGCCGCTTGCGCTGGCACGCGCCGACCAAGTCTGCGGACCCGGCTGGGTGCTGCTGGGCGACGCCGCGCACATCGTCCATCCCCTGGCGGGCCAGGGGCTGAACCTCGGCCTGGGCGACGTTGCCGCGCTGGCGCGTGTGCTGGCCACGCGCGAACCCTGGCGGCCGCTGGGGGACGAGCGCCTGCTGCGCCGCTATGCCCGTGAGCGCCTGGCGCCGACGCTGGCGATGGGCGAGCTGACCGACATGCTGCAACGGCTCTTCGCCCAAGGCTCGCCGGTGGCCCAGGACCTGCGCAACCGCGGCCTCGATGCACTGAACCAACTCACCCCCGTCAAGCGCTGGCTGACCCAGCGCGCGCTCGGGCTTTAACTCTCAACGCCTTCTCACCGTGCTGACTCACGCTGCCCGCTTCCTGACCGCCCTGACGGTCGCCGCCGCCTGCCTGCCTGCCCTGGCCAACGAGGCGGTCATCCGCAAGGCCATCGCCGAGCGCATGCCGAACGCGCCCAAGATCGACGAGGTCCGGCCAGCTCCCATGCCCGGCCTGTGGGAGATCCGGATCGCCAACGAGGTGCGCTACACCGACCCGACCGGCACCTTCCTGATCGAGGGCGAGCTCATCGACCTCAAGGCGCGCAAGAACCTCACCGCCGAGCGCGTCACGCAGATCAACCGGGTGGATTTCGCCGCGCTGCCGTTCAAGGATGCGGTGGTGTGGAAGAGCGGGACCGGCAAGCGCCGCATCGCCGTCTTCGCCGACCCGAACTGTGGCTATTGCAAGCGTTTCGAGGCATCGCTGCAGGAGATGAAGGACGTCACCGTCTACACGTTCCTGATCCCCATCCTGGGCGGCGATTCGATGGACAAGACGCGCGCCATCTGGTGCGCCAAGGACCGCACGGCCAGCTGGCAGGGCTGGATGCTCAAGGGCGAGCAGCCCCCAAAGGCGCCCGCTGCCTGCGACGACGCGGCCATCGAGCGCAACCTGGCGCTGTCGCGCAAGATCCATGTCAACGGCACGCCGGCCATCGTGCTGGAAGACGGCAACCGCATTCCGGGCGCCGTGGGGCCGGTCGAGCTCGAGAAGCGCCTGCAGGCACTGGCCGCACCGGCCGGCAAGTCCTGACCCCATGAGTCCCGAGAACCGCCAGCTCGCGCACCGCCTGGCCTACGCGGGGCTGCTGCCCTTCGTGTTCGGCTGCGCCTTGATCTGGCTGCTCGGTGGCGCCAATGCCGACCAGCATGCCTTCGTCACCTACGCGCTGTCGGCCTATGCCGGGCTGATCATCGCCTTCCTGGGCGGCATCCACTGGGGGCTGTCGTTCGCCCGCGGGCTGCCGGGCCGGCAGGCCCTGGTCTGGGGTGTCGGCGCCCCGCTGCTGGGCTGGCTGGGCGTGCTGATGTCGCCCTATGCCGGCCTGGCCCTGCATGGCGGCGTGCTGGTGGCCTGCTACGTGATCGACCGCCGCATCTATCCGCAACTCGGTGCGGGCGACTGGCTGACGCTGCGCTTCCGGCTCACGCTGGTGGCCTCGCTGAGCTGCTTCCTCGCCGCCGCGGGCAGTTGATGACCGGGCCCAGCTACCGCATCGAGCTGGCCGACCGTGCAGCCCACCGCTACCGCGTCACGCTGACGCTCCCCCGGCCGGCCGCCGAGCAGGTGTTCAGCCTGCCGGTGTGGATCCCGGGCAGCTACCTCGTGCGGGAGTTCGCCAGGCACCTGAGCGGGCTCACGGCCCGGCAGGGCGGCCGGGCGCTCGCCGTCGAGCAATTGGACAAGGCCCGCTGGCGGGTGCGCTGCAGCCGCGCGGCGCGGGGGCCGGCGCTGGTGCTGAGCTACGACGTCTATGCCTTCGATGCCTCGGTGCGCACCGCCTGGCTGGACGACCGGCGCGCCTTCTTCAACGCCAGCAGCCTGTGCCTGCGCGCCGAGGGCCGCGAAGCCCAGACCCATCGCATCGAGCTCGCCAGGGTGCCCAAGGGGTGGCAGGTGGCGACCGAGATGCGCGCGCATGGCGGCGGCTTCGAGGCCGCCGACTACGACGAACTGCTGGACCACCCGTTCGAGATCGGCCCGCACTGGCAGGGCGAGTTCATCGCGGCCGGTGTGCCGCACCGCATCGTCGTCGCGGGCGCCTGGCCCAGCTTCGACGGCGCGCGATTGCTGGCCGACGTGCAGCGCATCTGCGAGGCCCAGGTCGCGTTCTGGCGCGGCGCCCCGTTCGAGCGCTACAGCTTCCTGCTGTGGGCCGTCGACGACGGCCACGGCGGCCTGGAGCACCGCGCCAGCACCGCGCTGATCTGTGCCCGCCGCGAGCTGCCGACCGCCACGGAGGCCGCCACGCCCGGCGACGGCTACATCCGGCTGCTGGGGCTGTTCAGCCACGAGTACTTCCACGCCTGGAACGTCAAGCGGCTGCGGCCCGCGGAGTTCGCACGCCTGGACTACCAGCGCGAGAACTACACCGAGCTGCTGTGGTTCTTCGAAGGCTTCACCAGCTACTACGACGAGCTGATGCTGTGCCGCGCCGGCCTGGTGGACGCTGGGCGCTACCTCAAGCTGCTGGCGGCCTCGGTCAACGGCGTGCTGGCGGCGCCCGGGCGGCGCGTGCAGCCGCTCAAGCAAGCCAGCTTCGAGGCCTGGACCAAGTACTACCGGCCCGACGAGAACAGCCCCAACACGACCAGCAACTACTACGCCCAGGGGGCGCTGGTGGCGTTGTGCCTGGACCTCAGCCTGCGCGCGCGCAAGTCCAGCCTGGACGCGCTGATGCGGCGGCTCTGGAAGGCCAGCGGCGGCGGCCCGGTCAGCGAGGCCGACATCCTGGCCGCCGTCACGGCGCTGGGCGGCGACGACCTCGCCGCGCAGTTGCACAACTGGGTGCATGGCACCGACGACCTGCCGCTGCGCGAGCTGCTGCAGGCGCATGGCGTCGACTGGCGCGACGAGGGCCGCCAGAGCGTCGCCCAGCGCCTGGGCCTGCGGGTGCGTGAGGCGGCGCTGACCGGCATCTCGGTCAGCCATGTGCTGACCGGCGGCGCGGCGCAGCGTGGCGGCCTTCAGGCGCGCGATGAAATCCTGGGCTGCAACGGCTGGCGGCTGCGTCGGCTGGACGACGCTCTCAACCTGCTGGCGGCGGGCGATTCGCAGCTGAAACTGCTGGTCAGCCGCGACCAACGCCTGCTCGACGTCGAGGTGGCGCTGCCGCCGACGCAGCCGGCCAGCGTCGCGCTGAGCCCGGCCACGGGCCCGCACGCGCTGCGCCGCCGCTGGCTGGGCGCCTGAGCCGGTCATGAAGACGCCGCGGCCACCGTGGCTGCTGGTGCTGGCCGTGCTGGCGCTGCACCTGCTGCTGGGGCACGAGGTGCAACGCATCCATGAAGGCTGGCTCCGCGACGGCCCCACGCACATGCCCGAGCGCATGAAGGTGGCGCTGGTGCGCGAGATGCAGGTGCAGTCGCCCCCCGCCGCGCGTCCGCCGCCCGCGCCGCCTGTGCCCGCAGCGCCGCCGCCCGCCCCGGCGGCCGAGCGGCAGGCGGCGGATGCAGCCGAGGCGGCCTCCGAACCCGCCTCTGCGCCACTGGCCGCGGCGCCGTCGGCGTCCGAGTCGCCAGCCGCCGCCCCGACGGCCTCGGTGGCCGACGCCGGCTCCGCGCCGCCTGCGGCCGTGGCGGACGCCGCCTCGGCCGCCGCCGACGGCGAGCCCGGGCCGGAGTGGCCGCTGTCCACAAGGTTGACCTATGTGCTGACCGGCAACTACCGCGGGCCGGTCCACGGCCAGGCGCAGGTGGAGTGGCTGCGCCGCGGCCGCGACTACCAGGTCCATCTCGACGTCAGCATCGGCCCCGGCTTCGCGCCGCTGATGTCGCGCCGCATGAGCAGCCAGGGCCAGCTGACGCCGGACGGCATCGCGCCGCAGCGCTACGACGAGGAAACGCGGGTGCTGCTGGGTGAGCCGCGCCGCTCGACGGTGTTCTTCCTGCCGGCGGAGGTGCAATTGGCCGGCGGCGCGCGGGTGCCGGCCAGGCGGGGCGGGCAGGACTCGGCCAGCCAGTTCGTGCAGCTGACCTGGCTGTTCCTGACCGGGCGCGAGCCGCTGCAGGCCGGCCAGGTGGTGCGCCTCCCGCTGGCGCTGCCGCGCCGCCAGTACGACGACTGGGCCTACGAGGTGGTGGGCGAAACCGCCGTCGAGACCGGCTTCGGCTGGCTGCCCGCCTGGCACCTGCGGCCGAATCGCGCCGCCCAGCCAGGCGACCTGGTCGCCGAGGTCTGGCTGGCGCCGGGGCTGCAGCACCTGCCCGTGCGGCTCCTCATCCGCCAGGACGCCGACACCTACATCGACCTGATGCTCAAGCAGCTGCCGCTGCAAGCCGCGCCAGAATCCAGCAACGACATTCCCCGGAGACTCTCGCAATGACCTACGACTGCATCCTCACCGCCGTGCATGGCGACGGCCCGCGCAAGACCGGCCTCATCACGCTGAACCGCCCCAAGGCGCTGAACGCGCTGAACGACCAGCTGATGGACGAGCTGGGCCAGGCCCTGCTGGCCTTCGATGCCGACGACGGCATCGGCTGCATCGTGCTGACCGGCTCCGAGCGCGCGTTCGCGGCCGGGGCGGACATCCCCACGATGGCGCCCCACACCTTCGTCTCCGCATTCAAGAGCGGCCTGATCTCCAAGAACTGGGAGACCATCCTGCAGGTGCGCAAGCCCGTCATCGCCGCGGTGGCCGGCTTCGCGCTGGGCGGCGGCTGCGAGCTGGCGATGATGTGCGACTTCATCATCGCGGCCGACTCGGCCAAATTCGGCCAGCCGGAAATCAAGCTGGGCATCGTGCCCGGCGCTGGCGGCACCCAGCGCCTGCCCCGCGCCGTCGGCAAGAGCAAGGCCATGGACCTGCTGCTGACCGCCCGCATGATGGGCGCGGCCGAGGCCGAGAGCGCCGGCCTGGTGTCGCGCGTGGTGCCGGCGGACAAACTGCTGGACGAAGCGCTGGCCGCCGCCGAGACCATCAATGGCTTCAGCGCGCCGTCGGTTGCGCTGATCAAGGAACTGGTGAACCTGGCCTACCAGGCGCCGTTGACCGACGGCGTTGCGGTGGAGCGCCGCTATTTCCACGCGCTGTTCGGCACGCATGACCAGCGCGAGGGCATGGAGGCCTTCCTGGCCAAGCGGGCACCGCAATTCGAGCACCGTTGATCGAGCATGACGCAACGGTGACGAACTAGGGGGAACTGTTTGCGAATGCAAAACAGTCAGTTCCTGCGGCACTGGTGTTTCTACTGAGGGGTTCTCCCTAAAGTCCGGTCCCATGGATGCCGCGGTCGCGATGTCCAAGTGATCCGGAAGCAGGACGTCTCCTGCTCCGCCTGAAGGAGCCCCCTCATGAGCCAGCTGTCCAACGCCCTCGTCGCCACCCTGCTGATCGCCGCCGGCGCAGCCTCTGCCCAAACCGCCCCGCTGACCCGCGAGCAAGTCGTCGCCGACCTGGTGGCCGCCCGCAACAGCGGCGAGCTGGCCAGCATCCAGGGCGAAAAGGGCATCGAAGTGACGACCCCGGCCTCGGCCAAGGCCGCTGCCGTCGCCACCACCAAGCTGCCCCGCCAGGCCGTGCTGACCGTCAAGCCCAGCGAGGTGAGCACCGATGTGAAGACCGCCGCCGCGCTGGCCGCCGACCATGGCGAGAACGCCGCCCGCGAGCTGGGGGATTTCCCGGCCCCGGTCGTGCGCCGCACGCCGGCGCTGGCCAGCCGCTGAAACAAAGCGGTTTCAAGCCGATGAAAGGCGACCCGTGAGGGTCGCTTTTTTGTGCCCCGCGTTCCTAGAATCCGCCGCCCACCCAAGACAACCGGGCGTTGGAGACAAGATGGGAATGCAGAACAAGTGGGCGGCCGGCGCATTGCTGGCGGCTTCTTTGAAAGCGCTTGCGGCCGGTCCGGTGGTCGGTGTGAGCTGGTCCAACTTCCAGGAAGAGCGCTGGAAGACCGACGAGACCGCCATCAAGGCCGAACTGGCCCGCCTGGGCGCCAGTTACGTCAGCGCCGATGCCGGCGGCTCGCCGGAGAAGCAGATCGCCGACGTCGAGTCGCTGCTCGCCAAGGGCGCCAAGGTGCTGGTCATCCTGGCCATGGACAAGGACGCCATCCAGCCGGCGCTGAACAAGGCCAAGGCGCGCAAGGTGCCGGTGGTCGCCTACGACCGCCTGATCGAGGCGCCCGATGTGTTCTACCTGACCTTCGACAACCGCGAGGTCGGTCGCCTGCAGGCTTCGGCCCTGCTGGCGGTGAAGCCCAAGGGCCGCTACGTGATGATCAAGGGCTCGCCCAGCGACCCCAACGCCGCCTTCCTGCGTGCCGGCCAGCAGGATGCGCTGGCCGAGGCGGTGAAGAAGGGCGACGTCAAGATCGTCGCCGAGGAATACACCGAGGGCTGGAAGCCCGAGGTGGCGCAGAAGAACATGGAGCAGATCCTGACGCGCCTGAAGGGCGGCGTCGACGCGGTGGTGGCCAGCAACGACGGCACGGCCGGCGGCGCCATCGCGGCGCTGGCGGGCCGCGGCGTCAAGGGCGTGCCGGTCAGCGGGCAGGATGCCGACCATGCCGCGCTCAACCGGGTGGCGCTGGGCACGCAGACCGTGTCGGTCTGGAAGGATTCCCGCGTGCTGGGCAAGGCCGCCGCCGCCGCCGCGGTGCAACTGGCCGCGGGCCAGAAGGTCGACGGCGCAGCGCCCTGGGCGGGCGGCGAGCGCAAGGTGGCGCTGCAGGCCAAGTTCCTCGCGCCCGTGGCCATCACGCAGGCCAACCTGGGCGAGGTCATCGGTGCCGGCTGGGTGCCCAAGGCGGTGGTCTGCAAGGGCGTGGACGCGGCCAAGGCGCCCGCGGCCTGCAAGTAGGAGGCCGCATGAGCGCCCAGACCCAGCGGCTCGCCGTCATGGCGGCCGTGCTGGTGGCCATTGCCATCGGCTTTCACGTGCTGACCGGCAGCTTCCTGACGGCCGAGAACCTCTACAACATCGCCCAGCAGACGGCGGTGGTGGGCATCGTCGCCAGCGGCATGGCGCTGATCATCGTGGCGCGCCAGATCGACCTCGCGGTGGGCTCGCTGCTGGGCGCCGTGGGCGTGCTGATGGCCTGGCTGCAGTACACGCAGGGCTGGTCGGTGGCCGCGTCGCTGTTCGCCGGGCTGGGCCTGGCGCTGGCCGTGGGCCTGTTCCAGGGCTGGCTGTCGGCCGTCATCGGCATTCCGTCCTTCGTCGTCACGCTGGGCGGGCTGGTGTCGCTGCGCGGCGTGGCCTTCCTGGTGGCCGACGGCAAGACCCAGCCGGTCACCGAGCCCTGGCTGCTGGCGCTGGGCGGCGGGCTGGATGGCTCGCTGGGCGAGCGCGGCAGCTGGGGGCTGGGCGCGGCCCTGGTGGCCCTGCTGTGGGGCTGGCATGTCGTGCAGCGGCGCGCGCAGCTGCGGGCCGGCGGCGTGCTGGGCGAGCTGAAGCATGCATGGCTGAAGGGTGGCCTGGCGGCGCTGGCGGTGTTCGGCTCGGTCGCCGTCTTCAACGCCTACAAGATCGACGGCCAGGCGCAGGGCCAAGGCCTGCCGCTGCCGCTGGTGATCTGGGTGGCCGTCGTGCTGCTGCTGGGCTTTGTCGCCAGGCACACGCGCTTCGGCCGCTACGTCTACGCGATCGGCGGCAACCCCGACGCGGCGCGGCTGGCCGGCATCCCGGTGCGGCGCGTGATGATTCAGCTCCACCTGCTGCTGGCCGCGCTGGTGGCACTGGCCGCGGTGGTGGCGATGGCGCGCCTGAACGCGGGGACCAACTCGATGGGTACGGGCATGGAGCTGACCGTCATCGCCGCGGCCGTCATCGGCGGCGTGTCGCTGGCCGGCGGCAGCGGCAGCGTGGGCGGCACGGTGCTGGGCGCGCTCATCATCCAGAGCATCGACAGCGGCCTGCTGCTGACCGACGTCAGCATCGGCTGGCGCATGGTGGTGCTGGGCCAGGTGTTGGTCGCGGCCGTCGTCTTTGACCGCGTGGTGCAGAAATGAGTGCGTTGCTCGAAGTGCGCGACGCGCGCAAGTCCTTTGGTGGCGTGCATGCGGTGGACGGCGTCTCGCTCGGCCTGGCGCCGGGCGAGGTGCTGGCCGTGTTGGGCCACAACGGCGCCGGCAAATCCACGTTGATGCAGATGATCGCGGGGGCGCTGCCCTTCGACGGCGGCGAGCTGCTGCTGAACGGCGAGAAGATGAAGTTCGCCAGCCCCGCCGATTCCCGCGCCGCCGGCATCGAGACCATCCACCAGAAGCTGGCGCTGGCCGACAACCTCGACTCGGTGGCCAACCTTTTCCTGGGCCGGGAGCTGCGCTCCCGCTTCGGCCTGCTGGACGATGCGGCCATGCGCGCCGCCGCCGTGCCGCTGTTCGCGCGGCTGAACCCCAACTTCAAGAACATCGGCGACCCGGTGATGTCCCTGTCGGGCGGCCAGCGCCAGGTGGTGGCCATCGCACGGGCGCTGCAGTTCAAGGCCCGCGTGCTGATCATGGACGAGCCCTGCGCGGCGCTGGGCCCGGCCGAGACGGCGATGGTGCATGACCTGATCCGGCGGCTCAGCGCCGAGGGCGTGGGCATCCTGCTGGTCACGCACGACATGCCGGACGTGTTCGCGCTGTCGCACCGGCTGGCCGTCATGAAGAACGGCCGGCTGGTGGGCGTGTGCCGCACCGCGGACGTGACCGAGGACGAGGTGCTGGCGATGATCATCGCGGGCAAGGCGCCGGCGGCGACCGCGGCCTAAGGGGCCGGGCCGTCAGCCGAACAGATCGCCGGTGGTGGGCACCGGCACATCGGCCGGTTTGCGCGGCATGGCGACGCGCTTCTTGCGGGGGACCTGGGCCCCGGTGGGCCACCACTCATCGGCGAACAGGTCGGCGTCGCCGGCGCGATCCCGCGGTTGCGATCCGCTCGCGCCTTCCAGCGGAAACGCTTGCAGTTGCTCGGCCGGGAAGCGCACGAGCAGCCGTTCCGCCTGCGCCCAGCTGCCGTGCAGCCACTGCCGCTGCGCTGGCGCGGGCAGGATGACCGGCATGCGCTGCTCGTGGGCCGGGTGCTTCAAGCGGTCGAAGACGGCGTGCCCGTCGGCGTTGACGGTCAGCACGCAGAACGACAGCACGGTCTGGCCCCCCGCATGGGTGCAGGGCCGCCACAGGCCGGCCAGCCCCATGGGCTGCTCGTCTTCACGGTGGATGTGCCACATGCCTGGCCGGCCGGACGCGTAGCACCACTCGGTCAGCCGCTCCACAGGCACGACGCAGCGCCGCCCGGACCACCAGCTCTCGCGGAAGGTCGGGTCCGACTTCATGGTTTCGACGCGGCAGTGGTGGGTCTGCGCGCCCGGTCGTGTGGGCTGCGCCACCGTGCGCGGCAGACCCAGCATGCCGATGTGGAGGTCACCCAGCACGTCGCCGGCGGCCGGGTGTTGGGCCTGGACGATGAACGGCGCCATGACATCGCCGCCTTCTGCCGGCGCCAGTGCGATGCCGGCCGGCAGGGTCACGCCAAACATCGACAGCAATCGGGCTGCATCGGTGACGGGTTCGTGGTTGCTGCGCACGCGAAGTTCCTTGACGAATCGGGCGAATAATACTGTATGAAACAACAGTATTTGACGCAATTCGGCAGGGTGGCGAGCGCGGCCGCCCATGGCGAAGCGCCCATGCCGGACGGGGCCGGCATGGGCGCGATGCGGAACCGAGCCCGATGCCGGGCCGGGCTTGGGCGTCAGGCTTCCCGACGCAGCGCCGGGAACAGGATCACGTCGCGGATGGACGGCGAGTCGGTGATCAGCATCATCAGCCGGTCGATGCCGATGCCGCAGCCGCCGGTGGGGGGCATGCCGTACTCCAGCGCGCGGATGAAGTCGGCGTCGAAGAACATCGCCTCCTCGTCGCCGGCGTCCTTGTTGGCCACCTGGGCGTGGAAGCGGGCGGCCTGGTCCTCGGCGTCGTTCAGCTCCGAGAAGCCGTTGGCGTACTCGCGGCCGGTGATGAACAGCTCGAAGCGCTCGGTGATCTTGGGGTCGGCGTCCGAGGCGCGGGCCAGCGGCGACACCTCGACCGGGTAGTCGATGATGAAGGTGGGCTCCCAAAGCTTTTCTTCCACCACGGCCTCGAACAGGCCGAACTGCAGCTCCGCCAGGCTCCAGCGGGCCGGGGCCTCCTCGCCGGCGGCCTTGAGCCGGGCGCGCAGCACCTCGGTGTCGTCGGCCTCGTCGCCGCTCAGGCCGGCGAACCGGATCAGCGAGTCGCGCACCGACACGCGCGCGAACGGCTTGTCCAGCGCCACCGGCTTGCCGGCGTAGGTTAGCGCGGCGCTGCCGGTCGCGGCGATCGCCGCGTGGCGCAGCACGGCCTCGGTGAAGTCCATGATGTCGTGATGCGTCCAGTAGGCCGCATAGAACTCCATCATCGTGAACTCGGGGTTGTGCCGGACCGAGATGCCTTCGTTGCGGAAGTTGCGGTTGATCTCGAACACGCGCTCGAAGCCGCCCACCACCAGGCGCTTGAGGTACAGCTCCGGCGCGATGCGCAGGAACATCTCCTGGTCCAGCGCGTTGTGGTGGGTGATGAAGGGCTTGGCGTTGGCGCCGCCGGGGATGGGGTGGAGCATGGGCGTCTCCACCTCCAGGAAGCCATGCTCCACCATGAAGCTGCGGATGGCCGACACGCCCTGGCTGCGGGCGACGAAGCGCCTGCGGGCGTCCTCGTCGGTGATCAGGTCGACATAGCGCTGGCGGTACTTCTGCTCCTGGTCGCTCATGCCGTGGAACTTGTCCGGCAGCGGGCGCAGGCTCTTGGTCAGCAGGCGCAGCGTGGTGACGGTGATGGTCAGCTCGCCGGTCTTGGTCTTCATCAGCGTGCCTTCGCCGCCGAGGATGTCGCCCAGGTCCCAGTGCTTGAACTGGTCGTACAGCTCGGCGCCGAGGTTGTCCACGGTCACGCGCAGCTGGATGCGGCCGGTGGCGTCCTGCAGCGTGCAAAAGCTCGCCTTGCCCATGACGCGCTTGAGCATCATGCGGCCGGCCACGCTGACGCGGATGGCCTGCGGCTCCAGCGCCTCGTTGTCGGTCTCGCCGTACTGCGCATGCAGCGCGGCGGCGCGGTGCTGGGGCTTGAAGTCGTTGGGGAAGGGCACCGCCGTCGCGGCCCGGATGGCGGCCAGTTTCTCGCGGCGCTCGGCGATCAGTTGGTTGTCGTCGGCCTGGGCGGGGGCTGGGGT
>CAXDTK010000140.1:0-13478 GCA_963992225.1 uncultured Comamonadaceae bacterium
CTGCTTGAAGGTGAAGCTGAGGTCGCTTTTCTCGGGCTGCAACGTGGCGGCCTGGGCGGTGGCGGCCGGCAGCAGCGCGGCGGCCAGCAACAGGGAGGCGAACAGTTTCGTCATGGCGGGTCCTGGGTTAGGGGCGGCGCAGCGACATGCGGGCCAGCAGGCCGTCGCGGTCGATGAAATGGTGCTTGAGGGCGCCGGCCACATGGGCCAGCACCAGCGCGGCCAGGCCGTAGGCCAGCGCGGCGTGCACGGTGGTCAGCAGCTCGCCCAGCTCGCGGTCCTTGGGCACGAAGTCGGGCAGCGGCAGCACGCCGAACCACACGATGGGGAAGCCCTTGGCGGAGCTCATCGCCCAGCCGCTCAGCGGCACGGCGAAGAAAGTCAGGTACAGCAGCGCGTGCACGCCATGTGCGACGCGGGCCTGCCAGGCCGGCATGGGCGGGTCGGCCGGCGGGCGGTGCGACAGGCGCCACAGCAGGCGCAGTGCGGACAGCGCCAGGATGGTGACGCCGGCCCACTTGTGCCAGTTGTAGAGCTTGACCCGCTGCAGCGAGAACGGCAGGTCGGCCATGTACAGGCCCACGCCGAACGTGGCGACGATGGCCAGGGCCAGCAGCCAGTGCAGCGCGATGGCCACGGGCGAATAGCGGTCGGCAGGTCTTGTCATGGGACCGGAGTGTGGGCCGGGCCGGCCGCACAGCGGTTCACCGGGGTTGTTGCCTGGGTTCAGCGATTTTGAATGCTGCCCCAGCGCCGCTCCAGCCGGGCGCGCTGCCGGGGTTGCACATTGGCGCGCGACAGGTCGCCGCCGTAATGGGCCAGCACCCGCCCGTCCATCAGCCGGAACCACAGCGCCGGCACGTAGGCCACCAGCAGCAGGCCCGCATAGCCGGACGGCAGCTGCGGCGCGGCGCTGAAATGGCGCAGCGCCTGGTAGCGGCGCGCGGGGTGGGCATGGTGGTCGCTGTGGCGCTGCAGGTGGTACAGGAACAGGTTGGACATGCGGTGGTTGCTGTTCCACGAGTGCTCCGGCCCGCAGCGCTCGGGCCGCCCGTCCGGGCCGCGGCGGCGCAGCAGGCCGTAATGCTCGATGTAGTTGACCACCTCCAGCAGCGAGGCGCCGTAGGCCGCCTGCACCAGCAGGAAGGGCAGCACCACCCAGCCCAGCCACGCCACCAGCCCGGCATACAGCAGCGGCGTCATCGCCCAGGCCTGCAGGCACTGGTTGCGCCAGTGCCAGGGCCCCAGCCCTCGTCCCGCCAGCCGCTCGCGCTCCAGCGCCCAGGCCGAGCGCAGGCCGCCCAGCACCGTGCGCGGCAGGAAGGCCCAGAAGCTCTCGCCCAGCCGGGCACTGGCGGGGTCTTCCGGCGTGGCCACGCGGCGGTGGTGGCCGCGGTTGTGCTCGACGAAGAAATGGCCATAGGCCACCGGCGCCAGCACCACGCGCGACAGCCAGCGCTCCCAGGCGGCATGCTTGTGGCCCAGCTCGTGCGCGGTGTTGATCGCCACGCCGTTGATGCCACCGACCGTCAGCACCAGGCCGATGAGGCCGGCCGCCCCCAGCCCGCCGTGCACCGCCAGCCAGGCACCGTGCAGCGTGAGCCCGAACTGCAGCGGCACGAACAGCAGCAGCACGCCCAGGTACCAGCGGTCCGCCTCCAGCGCCGGCACCTGCGACTCGGGCGGGTTGCCGCGGTCCTCGCCCAGCAGGGCGTCGAGCAGCGGGATCAGCGTGTACATCACGACCGGCAGCAACCACAGCCAGACGACCGCGCCGCTGCCCTGGAAGCGCCAGAGGTTGAGCCAGGCCAGCCCCGGGAACACGCCCGACAGCAGCCAGGCGTAGCGCTTGGCATCGCGCCAGGGCGCGGGGGCGGGCAGGACGGCAGGCATGGCGCGATGCTCGGCGCCGCCGCCGGGGCGGTCAAGCCTTGCGAACCCCGACCAGGAAGACGCCGCCCAGCACCAGCAGCGTGCCCACGGCGATCCAGGCGTTCATCGGCTCGCCCAGGATGGCCACGCCCATCAGCAGCGTGCTCATGGGCCCCACCATGCCGACCTGGGCGGACAGCGGCGCGCCGATGCGGGCGATGGCCAGCATCACCATCAGCACCGGCGCCACCGTGCAGGCGGTGGCGTTGAGCAGCGACAGCCACAGCACCGGCTCGGCCACCCAGGCCGCCGACAGCGGCCGCAGCAGCGCGAACTGCCCGATGCACAGCCCGCAGGCCACGCTGCTGGCCAGGCCCGTCAGCCGCAGCGCGCCCAGGCGTTGCACCACCTTGCCGGACAGCGCGAGGTAGATCGCATAGCTGACCGCGCTGCCGAACACCAGCGCGGCGCCGAGGGCCGTGTGGGCGCCGTCGAAGCGCAGCTCGTGCGCAAACACCGCCACCACGCCGGCATAGCTGACCGCCATCGCCACCACCTGGCGCGCCCGCAGCCGGTGGTGGAAGCACAGCACCGAGATCAGCAGCACCAGCGTCGGGTTGAGGTACAGGATCAGCCGCTCCAGGCTGGCCGAGATGTAGGCCAGGCCGGCGAAGTCCAGGAAGCTGGCCAGGTAGTAGCCGGTGAAGCCCAGCACCGCGATGTCGCGCCAGTCGCGCCGCGTCAGTGCCGGCTTGCCGCGGCCGGCCCACCAGGCCAGCGCCAGGAAGAAGGGCAGCGCCAGCAGCATGCGCCACATCAGCAGCGTGACCGCATCCACGCCGTGGCGGTAGGCCAGCTTGACGATGATGGCCTTGCCCGAGAAACCGATGGCGCCCAGCACCGCCAGCAGCAGGCCGGCCCAGCGGGCGCGGGGTGCGGGAGGAGCGGTTGCAGCAGCCATGGCGCGCATCCTGCCAGCGGCCGCCGGCCGCTGGCTTTGTGCATCGAGGATGCGCGCTTCGCCCTTACAGCTTCGCCAGCAGCGAATCCCACTTGGCCTTGGCCGGCTTCTCGTGGCGGGCCTTCACATGGCCGTAGCCGCGGATGTCTTCCGGCACCCGGGCCAGTTCCACCGCCGTGGCCAGCGTCTCGGCGCTCAGGCCCGCCAACGCCTTCTCGATGCCGGCGCGGTAGTCGGCGATCCAGCGGCGCTCCATGCGGCGCTCCCCGGTGTGGCCGAAGACATCGAAGGCCGTGCCGCGCAGGCCCTTCATCTTCGCCAGCAGGCCGAAGGCCGGGCGCACCCAGCCGCCGAACGGGCGCTTCACCAGCTCGCCCTTGGCGTTCTTCTTCGCCAGCAGCGGCGGGGCCAGGTGGTGCACCAGCTTGTAGTCGCCCTCGAACATGCCGGCCACCTTGTTGACGAAGCTGGCGTCGGTGTGCAGGCGGGCCACCTCGTACTCGTCCTTGTAGGCCATCAGCTTGAACAGGTAGCGGGCCACGGCCTCGGTCAGCGTGGTCTTGCTGCCCAGCTTGGCTTCCGCGGCGCGCACCTTGTCGACGAAGGCCTTGTACTCGGCCGCGTAGGCGGCGTTCTGGTAGCCGGTCAGGAAGTCCACGCGCTTGGCGACGATCTCGTCCAGGCCCTGGCGCTTGACCAGCTGGATGACGGCCTGCGCGGCGTACAGCGCCTGCACGGCCTTCAGGTCATGGGCGCAGCGGCGGCCCCATTCGAAGGCGGCCTTGTTGTTGTCCACCTGCACGCCGTTGAGCTCGATGGCGCGCATCAGCGCGTCGTAGCTGAGCGGCACGCGGCCCTGCTGCCAGGCGTAACCCAGCATCAGCGGGTTGGTGTAGAGCGAGTCGCCCAGCAGCTTGACGGCCACTTCCTCGGCATCGAAGGCGCCGAAATGCTCCATGCCGACGGCCTTGCCCACGGCCTGCTCGCAGGCGGCGCCGGGGAAGCTCCAGTTGGCGTCGTTCACGAGGGTCGCCGTCGGCGAGCCATGGGTGTTCAGCGCCACGAAGGTGCGGCCCTCGCGCATGACGGCCAGCGTGGCCTTGTTGGCGGCCACGATGGCGTCGCAGGCGATGACGAGGTCGGCCTCCGCAGTGCCGACCTTGGTGCAGTAGATGGCCTCGGGCGTGTTGGCGATCTGGATGTGGCTCCAGGTGGCGCCGCCCTTCTGGGCCAGACCGGCGGCGTCCTGCGTGATGACGCCCTTGCCTTCCAGGTGCGCCGCCATGCCCAGCAGCTGGCCGATGGTGATGACCCCCGTGCCGCCCACGCCGGCCACGACGATGCCCCAGGCCTCTTCCGCGTTCGGGATCACCGGCATCGGCAGCAGGCCCAGCGCCGCATCGAACGGGCTCTTGCGGCCTTCCTTCTTGGGCTTCTTCAGCTCGCCGCCCTCGACGGTGACGAAGCTGGGGCAGAAGCCCTTCACGCAGGAGTAGTCCTTGTTGCAGGTGTTCTGGTTGATCTGGCGCTTGCGGCCGAAGTCGGTCTCCAGCGGCTCGATGGACAGGCAGTTGGACTGCACCGAGCAGTCGCCGCAGCCTTCGCACACCAGCTCGTTGATGACCACGCGCTTGGCCGGGTCCACCAGCTTGCCGCGCTTGCGGCGGCGGCGCTTCTCGGTGGCGCAGGTCTGGTCGTAGATGATGGCCGTGGTGCCTTCGATCTCGCGGAACTGGCGCTGCAGGTCGTCCAGCTCGTCGCGGTGGTGCACGGTCACCCCCGGCGCCAGGGCGACACCCTCATATTTCGCCGGCTCGTCCGTGACGATGACCAGCTTCTTCACGCCCTCCGAGATCACGCTGTTCATGATCTGGATGACGCTGTGGCCCTCGGGGCGCTCGCCCACCTGCTGGCCGCCGGTCATGGCGACGGCGTCGTTGTAGAGGATCTTGTAGGTGATGTTGACGCCCGCAGCAATGCTCTGGCGGATGGCCAGGATGCCGCTGTGGAAGTAGGTGCCGTCACCCAGGTTGCTGAAGATGTGCTTCTCGTCGGTGAACGGGGCCTGGCCGACCCAGGGCACGCCCTCGCCGCCCATCTGCGTGAAGGTGGCCGTGTTGCGGCCCGGCATCCAGGTCACCATGTAGTGGCAGCCGATGCCGCCCACCGCACGCGAGCCGTCCGGCACGCGGGTGCTGGTGTTGTGCGGGCAGCCGGAGCAGAACCAGGGCGTGCGGTCGGCGCCGCCGGCGGTCTTCTCCTCGGCCTTCAGCGAGGCCTCCTTGGCGTCGATGACCGCCATGCGCGCATCCAGGCGGGCGACGATGTCGCTGTCCACGCCCAGCTTCTTCAGCCGCTTGGTGATGGCCCGGGCGATCAGCGCCGGCGTCAGGTCGGCCTGCGGGCGCAGCAGCCAGTGGTCGCTGGGGTTGGGCACGCTCCACTCGCCGCCCTCGCCGTCACCGGCGTCGAACTTGCCCAGCACGTTGGGGCGCACGTCGGCGCGCCAGTTGTAGAGCTCTTCCTTGACTTGGTACTCGATGATCTGGCGCTTCTCCTCGACGACCAGGATCTCCTGCAGCCCCTTGGCGAACTCGCGCGCCACCTGCGCCTCCAGCGGCCACACCACGTTGACCTTGTGCAGCCGGATGCCGATGCGACGGCAGGTGTCGTCGTCCAGGCCCAGGTCGTGCAGCGCCTGGCGGGTGTCGTTGAAGGCCTTGCCGCTGGTGATGATGCCGAAGCGGTCGTTGGCACCCTCGATGACGTTGTAGTTCAAGCGGTTGGCGCGGATGTAGGCCAGCGCGGCATACCATTTGTAATTCATCATCCGCGACTCCTGCTCCAGCGGCGGGTCGGGCCAGCGGATGTGCAGACCGCCCTCGGGCATCTGGAAGTCCTCGGGCATCAGGATGTTGACTCGGTCCGGGTCCACGCTGACCGAGGCCGACGACTCGACGATCTCCTGGATGGTCTTCATGCCCGCCCACAGGCCGGAGAAGCGGCTCATCGCAAAGGCGTGCAGGCCCATGTCCAGGATGTCCTGCACGCTACTGGGGAAGAAGGTCGGGAAGCCGACCGCCTTGAAGACGTGGTCGCTCTGGTGGGCGGCGGTGGAGCTCTTGGCGATGTGGTCGTCACCCGCGATGGCGATGACGCCGCCGTGCCTGCTGGTGCCGGCCATGTTGGCGTGCTTGAACACGTCGATGCAGCGGTCCACGCCCGGGCCCTTGCCGTACCAGAGGCCGAACACGCCGTCGACCTTGGCCTTCTCGGGGAACAGGTCCAGCTGCTGCGTGCCCCACACCGCGGTGGCGCCCAGCTCCTCGTTGACGCCGGGCTGGAACACGATGTTCTGCTTGGCCAGGTGCTTCTTGGCCGCCCACAGCGCCTGGTCGTAGCCGCCCAGCGGCGAGCCGCGGTAGCCGCTGATGAAGCCGGCGGTGTTGAGGCCGGCCATCGCGTCGCGGGTGCGCTGCAGCATGGGCAGGCGCACCAGCGCCTGCACGCCGCTCATGAAGGCGCGGCCGCTGTCGAGGGCGTATTTGTCGTCCAGCGAGACCGTCTGCAGGGCGCGCAGCACGTGTTCGGGCAGTGGGGCGTTCATGGGGTGGGAGCTCCAGCGGTGAGGGCGTGCGCGGCCCGCCCTTGTGAGGCGGTGGCGCAGGGGTCGGGCCAGTATGGCCGGACCGGGCAGTGTAGGAAAAGCGCGGCGCGGGATGCTTTCTAAATTGCGCCAGAATCCGCCCGACGAAGCAATATCCTTTCCCTGATTGGCAAAATTCGCATCAAATCACATTCCGTTTCGACCGATCAGGGCAAACCATGAGCTCAGAAGACAGCACAACGGGCGCGCTCGACCGCTATCACATCGCCATCCTGGCCGAGCTGCAGCGAGACGCCCGGCTGTCCAACGCCGAGCTGGCGCAGCGCATCGGCCTGTCGGCCGCGCCCACCTGGCGGCGCGTCAAGTGGCTGGAGGAGCAGGGCTACATCACCGGCTACCGTGCCGAGATCGACCGCCGCAAGCTGGGCCTCGGCGTGCTGGCCTTCGTGCGCGTCGACGCCGAGCGCAGCGCCGGTGCCGCCACCAAGCCGCTGGAAGACGCCATCCGTCAGCTGCCCGAGGTCATCGCCTGCCACTACATCTCGGGCGCCGGCACCTTCGAGCTGCAGGTCATGGTGACCGACCTGGACGCCTTCTCGCGCTTTTCCATCGACACGCTGCTGAACCTGCCCAACGTGAAGGACATCCACACCAGCTTCTCGCTGGGCGAGGTCAAGGCCAGCGGCGTGCTGCCGCTGGGGCATCTGCACGGCTGAGCAAGGCGCGGCCAAGGTAGGCTCCGGGCATGACGAGGGCGCGCATGCGGGGAGTGGGCGATCTGTGGCTGGGCACCGACCCGGCCCAGCGGTTGCGGCTGCGGCAGACCTCGCTGGCGATGGCCCTGATGGGCCTGTGCGTGCCCATGCTGCACTACGCGGTGCATGTCGGGCCGGACGAACGCGGGCCCTGGCTGTGGGCCTGGACGGCCGCGTCGCTGCTCGGCATGGCGCTGGTCTACGCGGCCATCCGCAGCGGCTGGTCGCGGCGCTTTGCCGACCCCTCGCTGACCGCCGTGCAGATCGCCTTCGCGATCGCGGCGGCGGCCACGGGATATGCCCAGGCCGGGCCGCTGCGCGGCGCCGTGTTCCCGGTGCTGACGCTGATCCTGATGTTCGGCATGTTCCAGCTGCGCGCCCGCAGCGCGCACGCGCTGGCCGCCTATGCGCTGGCCTGGTTCGGCGGCGTGATGGCCGTCATGGCGCTGCGCCGGCCCGAGCTGTACCCGCCCGCCGTCGAGGTGGGCCATTTCGTGATGCTGGCCTGCATGCTGCCCGCCGTCGCCACGCTGACCGCGCGCCTGAGCCGCATCCGCCGCCGGCTGTCCGACCAGCGCGAGGAGCTGGCCCGGGCGCTGGTGCAACTGCAGGCGATCGCGACACGCGACGAGCTGACCGGCCTGCCCAACCGCCGCCAGGTGCAGGCGCTGATGGAGCAGGAGCTGCTGCGCTCGCAGCGCCAGGGCTACAGCTTCTGCATCGCGCTGCTGGACCTGGACCACTTCAAGCGCGTCAACGACGCCCACGGCCACGCGGGCGGCGATGCCATGCTGCGCGCCTTCGCCCAGACGGCCCAGGCCACGCTGCGCGCCACCGACGTGCTGGCGCGCTGGGGCGGCGAGGAGTTCCTGGCGCTGCTGCCCGACACCACCACGCCGCCGGCCATCGCCGGCATGGAGCGGCTGCGCGAGCAGGTGGCCGCGCTGCGCGTGGATTTCGGCGGAGCCACCATCGCGGTGACGGTCTCCATCGGCCTGACCCGCCACCGCCCGGGCGACACGCTGGAGCAGACGCTGGAACGCGCGGATGCCCTGCTCTACCAGGCCAAGTCCGGCGGCCGCAACCGCACCTGCGCGGACTGACGCGGCCCTCGCCCGGTCGCGCCTCGCTGCACGCGGGCAAGCCCGGCCCGCCCTACATTCGGTACATGTCCGCCCCCCTGCCCCTGCGCCACCTGCTGCTCGCCCTGGCCGTCGTCGCCATCTGGGGCAGCAACTTCGTCGTCATCAAGTACGCGCTGGACGTGATGCCGCCCATGCTGCTGGCGGTGCTGCGCTTCGCGATGGCCTTCGTGCCGGCCTGCTTCTTCCTGCCGCGCCCGGCGGTGGACTGGCGCAACCTGGCCGGCTACGGGCTGTTCGTCGCGGTGGGCCAGTTCGGGCTGCTGTACCTGGCCATGCGCAGCGAGATCTCGCCCGGCCTGGCCTCGCTGGTGGTGCAGACCCAGGTGTTCTTCACGCTGCTGCTGGCGGTGCGGCTGGCCGGCGAGCGCGTGCTGCCCAGCCAGTGGATGGGCCTGGCGCTGGCGGTCGCCGGCATCGGCATCATCGTGGCGCACACCGACGGCAGCACCACGCCGCTGGGCCTGGCCATGGTGCTGGGCGCGGCCTTCTCCTGGGCCTGCGGCAACATCGTCGGCAAGCGCGCCGGGCCGGTGAACATGCTGGCCTACGTCGTCTGGAGCAGCGCCTTCGCGGTGCCGCCGCTGCTGGTGCTGGCGCTGCTGGTGGACGGCCCCGACCGCATCGCCACCGCGCTGGCCACCGCCGGCCCCGGCACCTGGGCGGCCGTGCTGTGGCAGACCGTCGCCAACACCTTGTTCGGCTATGGCTGCTGGAGCTGGCTGCTGGCCCGCCACCCGGCCGGCCGCATCGTGCCGCTGGCACTGCTGGTGCCGCTGTTCGGCATGGGCGCCAGCAGCCTGGTGCTGGGCGAGGCGCTGCCGGGCTGGAAGCTGCTGGCCGCCGCGCTGGTGCTGGCCGGTCTGGCGATCAACCTGTTCGGGCCGCGGCTTTTGCAGCTGCGCCGCGCCGCCGCCGGCCGCTAAGCTCGCCGCATGAAGCGCCGCGCCCTGCTCTGCCTGCTGCCCGCCACCCTGCTGCCGGCCTGCGCGAACGCCGCGCCGCCGGCCGTCGAGCTGCTGGTGGAGCTGCGCTGGGTGGACAGCGCGCTGGCGGCGGCGCTGCAGGCCGGCGTGCGCGACGGCGCCGTGGTGGCGAGCACGGCCGGCACGGTGTCGCCGCGCGACGCGGCGCGCGTCACCGCCACGCGCGCGGCGCCCGTGCAGCCGCTGCAGCGGCTGCAGGTGCTCAACGGCCAGCTGGCCAGCCTGCGGCTGGAGACCACCGAACCGCTGCAATGGACCGAGCCGCTCGTCGAGCTGCGCCCCGATGGCAGCGTGCGCAGCGTCTACGCCCAGCCGCGCGAGCGCCGCGTGGCCCGGCGCGTGGCCGTCACGCCGACCTGGCCGGGCGGCAGCGCGCCGGTGCGCGTGGCGCTGGAGGTCGACGCGGACGGCCAGGCCTTGCAATCCACGCTGGCGCTGCCGCTGGACCGCTGGCAGACGGTGGCCCGCAGCGGCGGCCCCGTCGGCGCCGCCACGCCGGGCACCGTCAGCAGCGCCGACGCCGCCGGCCAGCCGGCGCGCGAGCTGCAGCTGCGCGTGTCGGTCAGTCCGCGCTGAACAGCCGGTTGATCTGCGGGTAGGGCGTCGCGCCGTCAAACAGCTCGCCGCCGCCGCCCTCGGCCAGGAAGCCCGCGGCCGCCCGCAGCGCGCGGCCCCAGGCCGCCTCGGCAATGGCGCTGCCCGCGCTCAGGCGGCGCACGCCCAGGCGCTGCAGGTCGGCCAGGCCGGGCAGTGCGGGCCGGGCCATCACGTTGAGCGGCAGCGGCTGGCCGGCCACCAGCGCCTCGATGTCGGCGGGCGCCGTCACGCCGGCGGCAAACAGCCCGTCGGCCCCGGCCGCCGCGTAGTCGCGTGCCCGCAGCAGCACCTCCTCGACCTCGCGCCCAGGCGCCAGCCCCTTCAGCCAGACATCGCAGCGGGCGTTGACGAAGACGTCCACGCCGGCCCGCGTCGCCGCCGTCTTGATGGCCTCGACCTTGCGGCACAGCAGCGCGGGTGCGCCGGCGCCGTCTTCCAGGTTGATGCCCACGACGCCCGCGGCGACGAAGCGCATGACCGTGTCGGCCACCGTGGCCGGGTCGTCGCTGTAGCCGGCCTCGCAGTCGGCCGACAGCGGCACGCGCGCGACGCGGGCAATGCGTTCCAGCGCCTCGGCATGCTCGTGCAGCGGCAGCTGGTTGCCGTCGGCATGGCCCAGCGCCCAGGCCAGGCCGGCACTGGTGGTGGCCAACGCCGGCACGCCCAGGCTCTGCACCAGCACGGCGCTGCCGGCGTCCCAGACGTTGGCGATCTTCAGCAGCTCGGGGCCCTGGTGGAGTTGGCGGAATTTCATGGTCGCAGCCTCGGGATTCGGATGGGGCGCCCATCTTGCCTGCCGCTGCTGCCAGGGCGTGACAGGGGCCCGCGGCGTACAACCGTAACGTGAGCGTTACCACCCGGGCGCGCGAACTGCCAAGTACTTCGCATCGCGCCCGTCCAGACTGCGTGTAACGTGTCTGCCTTTCACCCCCGGCCCGCCCCCGTTCCGCCCGATGAAACTCGCCTTGATCGCCCACGACGGCAAGAAGGACGCCATGATCGCCCTGGCCGGCGACTTCCTGCCGCTGCTGCGCCGCTGCGAACTGGTGGCCACCGGCACGACCGGCGCGCGGCTGGCCCAGGCCCATGACCTCACCGTCGAGCGCATGCTCAGCGGCCCGCTGGGCGGCGACCTGCAGATCGGCGCGCGGCTGGCGGTCGGCGGGCTGGACGGCGTGATCTTCCTGCGCGACCCGATGACACCCCAGCCGCACGAGCCCGACATCAATGCCCTGGTGCGGGCCTGCGACGTGCACGACGTGCCCTGTGCAACCAACGTGGCCACGGCCCGCCTGCTGCTGACGCGCTGGAGCGCCGCTTGAACCCGGCATGAGCGAGCCGGACCGGCCTCAAGCGCCGCGGCGCGGCCTGACGCGGCGGCTGCGCATCCGCACCCGCCTCGGACTGGCGTTCGGCGCCCTGCTGCTGCTGCTGCTGGGCCTGGCCGCGCTGTCGGCCTACCGGCTGGGCGGCCTGTCGGATGCGCTGAACCGCATCGTCGACGAGCAGGCCGCCATCCGCGACTCGGTCAACGAGATCAACCGCAACGCCGAGGCGGTGGCGCGCAAGCTGCTGGTGCTGATGAGCCCCGACGCCGAGCTGCGCGTGCTGGCCTACCCCGAGATCGCGGCGTCCAACGCCAAGCTGGACGATGCCATGCAGCGGCTGGCGCTGGTGCTGCCCGCCGGGCCGCGCAGCGAGCGCCTGGCCGAGGTGCGCCAGCGCCTGGCCGACTACCGCGGCAGCTACGGCGAGGCCCGCGACCACATCGAGCGCGACGATTTCGAGGCCGCGCGGGCGCTGCTGGGCAGCGAGACCGAATCGACGCTGTCGCTGTTCGTCGGTGCCGTGCACCAGCTGGCGGCCAGCGAGGAACGCGCCGGCGTCGCCAAGGCGCGCGAGCTGCGCGAGCAGATCGACGCCGACCGCTCCGGCGTGCTGGCGCTGTGCGTGGGCACGCTGCTGGCCGGCGCGCTGCTGGCCGTGGCCGTCACGCGCTCCATCGTCAAGCCGCTCAAGCGCGCCGAGGACGGCGCGGCGCTGATCGCGCAGGGCCAGTACAGCCACCGCATCGAGGTCGACTCGGCCGACGAGCTGGGCCACATGGCCGCCGCGATGAACACCATGGCCGCGGCCGTCGGCGAGCGCGAGGCCGAGCTGCGCCACCTCGCCGACGTGGACCTGCTGACCGGGCTGCCGCAGCGCGCCCGCTTCATCGCCGACGGCGACCGGCTGCTGCGCGGCCTGCCCGAGGGCGAGCGGCTGGCGGTGCTGATCTGCATCGACGTGGACCGGCTCAAGGCCGTCAACGGCGTGCTGGGCTTCGACGCCGGCGACGCGCTGCTGCGCGGCGCGGCCGCCAAGCTGGCTGCGCTGTTCGAGGGCGCGGCCGCCTACGGCCGGCTGGCCGGCGGCACCTTCGCGGCGCTGACCCCGGTGCTGCGGCTGGACCAGGGCAGCGTGCTGGCCGCGCAGCTGCGCGAGGAGGTCGAGCACAAGCTGTCCTGGCAGGGGCAGGCGCTGGACCTGTCGGTGTCGCTGGGCGTGGCGCACTGGCCCGAGCATGCGGTCGACACCGAGGCGCTGCTGCGCCGCGCCGAGCAGGCCATGTTCGAGGCCAAGCGGCTGCGCCAGCCGGTGGCCGTCTTCAACCCCAGCGCCGAAGCCGCGCGGGCGCTGCACCTGAGCCTGCTGTCCGACCTGGCCGACGCCATCCAGCAGGACCAGCTGCGCCAGTTCCTGCAGCCCAAGCGCTGCCTGCGCACCGGCCGCATCACCAGCGCCGAGGCCCTGGTGCGCTGGCAGCACCCGCAGCGCGGCTGGCTGCCGCCGGGCGATTTCATCCCGTTTGCCGAGCGCAGCGGCCGCATCCGCCAGGTGACCGACTGGATGCTGGCGCGCGCCGTGCGCACGCTGGCCGACTGGCAGGCCGAAGGGCGGGCGCCGCTGCGCATCGCCGTCAACATCTCCACGCTGGACCTGCAGGACCAGACGCTGCCGGCGCGGCTGGCGGCACTGCTGTCGGAGCGCCGCGTGGACCCGGCGCAGCTGCAGCTGGAGGTGACCGAGACCGGCCTGATGGCCAGCGGCACCGACCCCATCGCGGTGCTGCATGCGCTCAAGGCCTGGGGCGTGCGCCTGGCCATCGACGACTTCGGCACCGGCCAGTCGTCCCTGGCCTACCTGCAGCACCTGCCGGTGGACGAGCTCAAGATCGACCGCAGCTTCGTGCAGGACGTCGACAGCGACCCGCGCCGCCAGGCGCTGCTGCGCTCCATCGTCAGCGTGGGCCAGGGCCTGGGCCTGACGGTGACGGCCGAGGGCGTCGAGACCGAGGCCGAGCTGGCCATCGTGCAGGCCTGCGGCTGCGACGTGGTGCAGGGCTTTCTGCTCGCCCGGCCGATGGACTTGCCCGACTTCGAGGGCTGGCTCGGTCGCGCAGGCTAAAATCCGCGTCTTTCGTCGTTTTGCCCCTGCAAGCGGGCTTTGTTTCACTGGAGAGCCATTCATGGGCAGCAAGATCATCACCGAAGCGGACCGCCGCGCCACCCCCCGCCC
>CAXDTK010000141.1:0-13425 GCA_963992225.1 uncultured Comamonadaceae bacterium
TGTATAAGAGACAGCCCTACGCCTTCGCGCGCGCCAACGGCGTGCTGCTGGAGGACGACGGCAACCAGCTGACGCTGTGGGCCTCGCCCGAAGTGGGCTGGGCCACGCTGTCCGAGGTGCAGCGCCTGTACGCGGTGGACAGGCTGGAGTCCGAGGGCGCCGTGTCGCTGGCCGAGCGCATCAGCGCGGCCTATGCCGGCAGCGAGTCCAGCGCCGCCGTGGTGGTGGGCGAGGTCGAGAGCGCGGTGGACCTGTCGCGCATGATGCAGGACCTGCCCGCGGTCGAGGACCTGCTGGAGGCCGCCAACGACGCGCCCATCATCCGCATGCTGAACGCGCTGCTGACGCAGGCGGCCAAGGACGGCGCCAGCGACATCCACATCGAGCCCTACGAGCGCAGCAGCTCGGTGCGCTTCCGCGTCGACGGCACGCTGCGCGAGGTGGTGCAGCCCAACCGTGCGCTGCACGCGGCGCTGATCTCGCGCCTGAAGATCATGGCCGAGCTGGACATCGCCGAGAAGCGCCTGCCGCAGGACGGCCGCATCTCGCTGCGCATCGGCGGCCGCGCCATCGACGTGCGGGTGTCCACGCTGCCCAGCGCCCATGGCGAGCGCGCCGTGCTGCGCCTGCTGGACAAGAGCGAATCCAAGTTCACGCTCGAAGGCCTGGGCATGGACGGCGACGTGCTGGCCGCGTTCAAGCGCCTGGTGCAGCAGCCGCACGGCATCGTGCTGGTCACCGGCCCCACCGGCTCGGGCAAGACCACCTCGCTGTACGCCTCGCTGCAGACCGTCGACACCAGCACCACCAACGTGCTGACGGTCGAGGACCCGATCGAGTACGAGCTGCCCGGCATCGGCCAGACCCAGGTCAACAGCAAGATCGACCTGACCTTCGCCAAGGCCCTGCGCGCCATCCTGCGGCAGGACCCGGACGTCATCATGATCGGCGAGATCCGCGACTACGAGACCGCGCAGATCGCCATCCAGGCCTCGCTGACCGGCCACCTGGTGCTGGCCACGCTGCACACCAACGACGCGCCCAGCGCCGTCACGCGGCTGACCGACATGGGCGTGGAGCCCTTCCTGCTGTCGTCATCGCTCTTGGGCGTGCTGGCGCAGCGCCTGGTGCGGCGGCTGTGCCCGGTCTGCAAGCGCGCCGACGAACACGGTCGCTGGCATCCGGTGGGCTGCGAGGCCTGCGGCAACACCGGCTACAAGGGCCGCACCGGCGTCTACGAGCTGATGGTGGCCGACGACGCGGTGCGCAGCCTGATCCACAACCGCGCGCCGGAGAGCCAGCTGCAGGCGGCCGCCGAGGCCAACGGCCTGCGCTCCATGCGCGAGGACGGCGAGCGGTTGATCACGGCCGGCGTCACGTCGCTGGAAGAAGTGTTGCGCGTCACGCGCGAATGAGATGAAGCCCCTCGCCCAAGGCGTACCTTGGCCGGTCTTGCAGACCGCGCTGCGGCTTGCGCCGCAGCCCTTCGGCAGGCACATGACGCCCACTGGGCGCCACGTGTCCGGCCTCAGCCCCCGAGGGGGCGGCGATGCTTGCGGCATTGAACCGCAAGCACATCGCCATGACGGGCCGGCTTGGGAGCGGCCCGGCGCTCGGCCCGCAGGAACCCGCTGACATGCCCGCCTACAAGTACGAAGCCCTCAGCAACTCCGGCCGCCAGGCCGGCGGCCTGATCGAGGCCGACAACCCGCGCGCCGCGCGGGCGGCGGTGCGGGCGCAAGGCCTGACCCCGCTGTCCATCGAGATGGTGCAGCAGCATGGCGCGCAGGAGGGCAGCCGCTTCACGCGGCGCGTGTTCGGCGCCACGGCGCTGGCCGTCTGGACGCGCCAGCTGGCCGGCCTCGTCGGCTCGGGCCTGCCCATCGAGCGGGCGCTGACCGCGCTGGCCGACGAGAGCGAGGACCACCGCCAGCGCGAGCTGATCAGCCAGCTCAAGGCCGAGGTGAACGCCGGCGCCGCCTTCGCCCGCGCGCTGGCCACGGCGCCGCGCGAATTCGACGAGGTCTACCGCGGCGTGGTCGCCGCGGGCGAGCAGAGCGGCGCGCTGGGCCAGGTGCTGGAGAAGCTGGCCGACGACCTGGAGGAGCGCCAGGACCTGAAGGCCAAGCTGGTGGGCGCCATGGCCTACCCGGCCATCGTGTCGCTGATCTCGGTGTTCATCGTGATCTTCCTGGTCACCTACGTGGTGCCGCAGATCGCCACCGTGTTCACCAGCTCCAAGCGCACGCTGCCGGCGCTGACGGTCATGATGCTGGCCATCAGCGACTTCGTGCGCGCCTGGGGCTGGGCCATGCTGGCGGCGCTGGCGGCGGGCGGCCTGCTGCTGCGCCAGGCGCTGAAGGCGCAGGCCTTCCGGCTGCGTTTCGATGCGGCGCTGCTGGGCCTGCCGCTGGTGGGGCGCCTGGCGCGCGGCTACAACGCGGCGCGCTTTGCCGGCACGCTGGCCATGCTGGCGGGTGCCGGCGTGCCCATCCTGAAGGCGCTGCAGGCGGCCGCCGAGACGCTGTCCAACCGGGCCATGCAGGCCGATGCGCTGGACGCGCTGGTGCAGGTGCGCGAGGGCGCGCCGCTGGGCTCGGCGCTGGCCGGCAAGAAGCGCTTCCCCGGCATCCTGGCGATGTTCGCCCGGCTGGGCGAGCAGACCGGCCAGCTGCCCGAGATGCTGGGCCGCGCGGCGCGCCAGCTGAGCGTGGAAGTGCAGCGCCGCTCGATGGCCGCGGCCACGCTGCTGGAGCCGCTGCTGATCGTCGCGATGGGCGCCATCGTGCTGCTGATCGTGCTGGCGGTGTTGCTGCCGATCATTCAGCTCAATACCTGGGTCAAGTAAGACCACCCCCTACCGCGGCAAAGCCGCGGCCCCCTCAAGGGGGCACTTGCGGCTGACCGGCAGAGCCGGATCAGCGCAAGTCGCTGGAGTCGATGCGGCGCTGCGCGCGCATCGCAAGGCGGTGCGTCAATGCAGGCGGAAAGTCGCGACGACGTCGCTGAGGCGGGCGGCCTGGTCCTTCAGGCTTTCGGCGGCGGCGGTGGACTCTTCCACCAGCGCGGCGTTCTGCTGGGTCATCTGGTCGAGGTCGGCCACGGCCTGGTTGATCTGGCCGATGCCCTGGCTCTGCTCGCCGGAGGCGGTGCTGATCTCGCCGACGATGTCGGTCACGCGCTGCACGCTCTCGACGATCTCGGTCATCGTGCTGCCGGCATCGCTGACCAGGCGGGTGCCCGCCTCCACCTTGTCGACGCTGGCGCCGATCAGCGCCTTGATCTCGCGCGCGGCCTCGGCGCTGCGCTGGGCCAGCGTGCGCACCTCGCCGGCAACGACCGCGAAGCCGCGGCCCTGCTCGCCGGCCCGGGCCGCCTCGACCGCCGCGTTCAGCGCCAGGATGTTGGTCTGGAACGCGATGCCGTCGATGGTGCCGATGATGTCGCCGATCTTCCGGCTGGACGTCTGGATGTCGGTCATGGTGCCCACCACCTGGGCCACCACCTCGCCGCCGCGCCGCGCCACCGCCGCGGCGGACAGCGTGAGCTGGTTGGCCTGGGCCGCCGAGTCGGCGCTGTGTCGCACGGTGCTGGTCAGCTCCTCCATCGCGCTGGCGGTCTCCTCCAGGTTGGAGGCGGTCTGCTCGGTGCGCGCGCTCAGGTCGCTGTTGCCGCTGGCGATCTGGGTGCTGGCCGTGGAGATGTTGTCGACCACGCCGCGCACCTCCTGCAACGCCTTGCGCAAGGCCTCGCGCATGGCGTCCAGGGCCTGCAGCAGGTGGCCGGTCTCGTCGTTGCCGTAGTGGCGCTGCGGCGCGCCGCTGAGGTTCATGTCGGCGATGTCGCGCGCGGCCCGCTCGGCCGTCTGCAGCGGCCCGGTGATGCTGCGCGTGAGCAGCACGCTCAAGGCGATGCCCACCAGCAGCGCCAGTGCCGTGCAGCCCACCAGCACCCAGACCGTGCGCGAGCGCAGCGCCTCCACCTGCGCGGCCGACGCGTCCAGCTGCGCGCGCTGGCGCGACGCCAGCTCGGCCACGCCCTCCAGGTAGCGCCTGGACATGGGCTCGAACTGCTCGGCGAACAGCTTGCTGGCGCCTTCGACGTCACCGTCCTTCTTGGCCTTGCTGACCGCTTCGCGCGCGGCCAGGTAGGCCTTGCGCAGGTCGCCGATGCGGGCGAACAGCGCGCGCTCCTCGGGCGACTTCAGCGCCGCCTCGATCTGCTTCTGCAGCTCGCTGGTTTCCTGGATGGCCGCGGCCGAGGCCGGCGCGAAGAACTCCACCAGCGAGGCGTCGCTGCTCTTGGCAATGGCGGCCGCGCGCTGCACGCCCGAGCTGGTGTTGCGCATCCAGTCCGACGCCGCGCGCTCCACCTTCAGGTTGCGGTTGAGCATCTCGTCGACCTCGTTGCCCAGGCTGCGCAGCTTCCACACGGCCAGGCCGCTGCTCAGCAGCGTCAGGCCGAGGATGCAGGACAGCACCAGCGCGAGGCGGCGACCGATGGACCCCTGGCGGGTCGCGTTCAAAGAAGGCATGGGCGTCTCCGGAAACCGCGCATGTTCGGCGCCTTCGCCCGCCGCCGCCAGCCTTCTGCAAGGGTAAACCCGCAGTTGGCGCGAATTGCGTCACGCCGATGGCCGGCCCGCCGCGGCGCCACGGCCGGGCGGGCGCATCGGCGGCCCGACAACAGGCCCAACAACTGCACGCATCGGGGCTTACTCGGAGTCCACAAAGGCGCCGGCTTTTGCTTGAATGAAGGCGACCTCCAAGGAGTTCCGCCATGAGCAGTACCGCCATCACCTGTGTCGCCCCGCGCATCCCGGTCGCCCGCATGCGCAGCATCTACCGCATCGAGGACGTCAGCCGCCGGCTGGACAAGCTGCCGGCCAAGGAGCATGAATCGCTGCGCGCCACCTACGAGCGCATGCTCGAGAAGGGCGAGGAGCGCTTCCAGGTCAAGCCCTCGGGGCTGCCGGTGATGGACGCGCTGTACGACGAACTGCCCAACTTCCACGAGGTGCTGGACGACGTGCGGCGCCAGATCGCGCTGTGCAACGACAGCAGCGACGCGCTGGAGATCACGCCGCTGCTGCTGCTGGGCCCGCCCGGCGTGGGCAAGACGCATTTCGCGCGGCAGCTGGCCGAGCTGCTGGGCACCGGCATGGGCTTCGTGTCGATGAGCTCGCTGACCGCCGGCTGGGTGCTGTCGGGCGCCTCCAGCCAGTGGCGCGGCGCGCGCGCCGGCAAGGTGTTCGAGGCACTGGTGGACGGCGACTACGCCAACCCGGTGATGGTGGTCGACGAGATCGACAAGGCCGGCGGCGAGGCCGCCTACGACCCGCTGGGCTCGCTGTACAGCCTGCTGGAGCACGACACCGCCAGTGCCTTCATCGACGAGTTCGCCGAGGTCGCGGTGGACGCCAGCCAGGTGATCTGGGTGGCCACGGCCAACGACGCCCGCGCCATCCCCGACCCCATCCTGAACCGCGTCAACGTCTACGAGGTGCAGGCGCCCGACTTCGCCGCCGCGCGCGCGATCGCGCTGCGGCTGTACGAGAAGCTGCGCGGCTCGCACGACTGGGGCCGGCGCTTCGACCCGCGGCCCGGCGACGCGGTGCTGGACCGCATGGCCGAGATGGCGCCGCGCGAGATGCGCCGCGCCTGGATGACGGCGTTCGGCAACGCCCGGCTGGCCCAGCGCGACACGCTGCTGTGCGAGGACCTGCCCAGCGGCAACGCCAGGAAGGCGCGCATCGGCTTCATGCAGTGAGGCCGGCGTGAACGGCGCCAGAATGCCGGCATGCCTGCCTCGCTGAACGGCCAACTCGTCGTTGCCATCTCCTCCCGCGCGCTGTTCGACTTCGAGGCCGAGAACCAGGTCTTCGAGGCCCGCGACGATCATGCCTACATGGCCCTGCAGCAGACGCTGCTGGACGCGCCGGCCAAGCCGGGCGTGGCCTTCTCGCTGGTCGAGAAGCTGCTGGCCTTCAACGCCGGCGCGGGGGCACCGCAGGTGGAGGTGGTGGTGCTGTCGCGCAACGATCCCATCTCCGGCCTGCGCGTGTTCCGCTCGGCCCGCCACTACGGCCTGCCCATCGAGCGCGGCGTGTTCACCCGCGGCGCCTCGCCCTGGCGCTACCTGAAGCCGCTGTCGGCCCAGCTGTTCCTGTCGGCCAACGAGGCCGACGTGCGCCAGGCGCTGGCGGCCGGCGTGGCCGCCGCGCGCGTGATGCCGCTGGCCGCGCGCGCCTCCGCGGCCCACCCGGGCGAACTGCGCATCGCCTTCGATGGCGACGCGGTGCTGTTCTCCGACGAGGCCGAGCAGGTGTTCCAGCGCGACGGCCTGGCGGCCTTCCACACGCATGAGCGCGAGCGCGCCCACCTGCCCTTGCCCGCGGGACCCTTCAAGCCGGTGCTGCAGGCGCTGCAGCGGCTGCAGCATGCGCCGCCCGGCGGCATGAAGGTGCGCACGGCGCTCGTCACCGCACGCAGCGCGCCGGCCCACGAGCGCGCCATCCGCACGCTGATGGACTGGCAGATCGAGGTCGACGAGGCCATGTTCCTCGGCGGCCTGCCCAAGGGCGGCTTCCTGCGCGAGTTCGAGCCGGACTTCTTCTTCGACGACCAGGCGGGTCATGTCGAAAGCGCCGCCGCGCATGTGCCGGCGGGACAGGTGGCAGCGGGGATTGCGGCCGGGCCGGCTTCGGGGGCGGTGGTTTAGGGTGGGCGCTGCGGGGCTGGTCGCCTCTGCCGAGCGGCGGCTGTCGACCCTGAGCGGCACTCGGCAACGGCGATCTTGCAGCCCCGAAGCGGTCGTTCAACGTCTGAATTCAGCCGACCAGCCAGCGGAGCTGGCGCAGGTCGGTTGCAATGAACGGTTAGCCGGCATTCGGCTGCCATGCCCAGGCCGCCGCTGACCGCCCCAAATACCGCTGCGAGCAATGATGGAAGCCGGGCCATGCGAAAAGCAATGACACAACCACCTGCGATGCCAGCGAAGACAAGGCCGGCCGCTAGCGCCGGAGCGCCCGCAAAGGAGTAGCTAAATACGAGTGTCAACGCAACAACTGGAAATGAGAGTGAATTCGACGTGCCTTCTGCCAGCAGCAAGAGCAAAGCGCCAAGAGGCGGGACAGCCAGAGGAAACGCGCCCAAGGCAGAAAGAGCGTTAAACAAAGACGGCACGCGCGCCGTACGCGCCTGCTCGCCGATGTGACCGCTGACCACGACAGGCCGCCAGGCTGCGGTAGGGCCGAAGTCGGCGCCACACCGCGCACACGTGACGGCGGCTTGCTCCAGCGGACTGTGGCAATTCGGGCAGGAGTACATGCCGGCTAACGTGTTGTAGACCGCAAGGCGGCGCGGTCTATCACGCCAACCCGCGCAGTAACGGGACACCCGGCAGCCGGGCTAGATGCTTGTTGCATATGAATTTCCCTCCACCCTGCCGCGCTGTGAATCGGACGCCCTTTTTCGGGCGAATGCCGCGCCGGCTACAAACCTGGCGAAGGATAGACGCCGGCCTACGGTCGCATGGATGTTGCCATCGCCAGTAGTCCGCCGGCCCTGCCACCGACGAGCCGCAGCGCACGCCTAGGGCCGGAAGTGCTCCACCGACTCGACCTGCCCCTCCAGCCGCAGCGGCAGCGCGTCGTTGGCCAGCCAGCGCTTCAGGAAGCGTGCATAGCCCGGCGTGCCCGGCTGCTCGCTGAGGCCCCCGGGCCAGATGTTCTCCACGCGCGACGCGCCGCCCGGCGCCACCTCGGCCACCAGGCGCTGCGACGGGCCGTGCTCGAAGACGAAGGCCTCCGGCGTGGCCGCGCGCGGGCTGAACGAGGCCGCGTCCACCGTGTTGTAGCCGCCGTCCACCGGGATGCCCGGCAGCCCCGGCAACGGCGCCGGCAGCGCCCCGCCGCCCGGCGGGATGTTGAAGGGCCCGCCCAGGTTGCTCTTCAGCACCACGCGGTGCAGCCGGCCCCAGCGGTAGTCGGCCTGGCGGGTGGAGTTGCCGAAGGCCGGCTGGAAGCCGTCGCTCGCGGCCAGCGCCAGCGCGTCGGCCAGGCTCTGCAGCAGCACCAGGTCGCGCCGGTCCTCGGCGGCGGCCACGCCCGGGACGGGGAAGAAATCCAGCCCCGAGACACCGCGCCCGCCGCGCTGCGGGAAGCTGTCGAGCAGGTGGCGCAGCGCGGTCATCACGTGGACGGCGTCGGGCACCGGCAGGCCGGCGCCGCCGACGACGCGGTCGATGGTGTTGGCGATCAGCCGGCTGCGCCACAGCGTGTACAGCGTGGCCGACACGGAGGCGCGCACGCTGGCGTCACGCGGCTCCTCGCCGGCCGGTTTTCCGGCGTCCCAGCCCTCGGCAAGGCCGGTGGGGCTGGTGAAGTCCCAGCCGCGCAGGCGGCCGGCCGCCTCGGCGATGCCGGGCTGGGTGGCGAGCGCCGCCAGGGCCGGCAGCGCGCCGGGGCGGCAGGCGCGGTCCAGCGCGTTCAGCAGGTGCGGCAGCAGCGCCGGCGCGTCGCGCAGCGTGGTGTCGGCCTGGATGGCCTGCATGTCCTCGAAGCGGATGCGCCGCCGCGCCAGCACCTCCTTGAGCCGGTCCGTGATCTGCGCGGCCCGCAGCGCCGTGGGATCGTTGAAGTTGTAGGCCAGGTAGAAGATGCCGCCGCCGGGCCGTGTCGCGTCCAGCGGGTTGTTGTCGAAGGTCACGCCCAGCGGGTCGTTGTTGGCGTTGACGAAGAAGCCGGCCGGCGGGTTGACGACCTGGGGCAGCTCGGCGAACGGCACCACCTCGAAGGGCAGCGCCTGCTGCGGCTGCGGCTGGCGCACCGCCAGCCATTCGTTGCCGCCCTGGCCGTTGCGGATGAAGTGGGGCGGCAGGCCGTTGACGTGGCCGGCCTGCAGGTCCTCGCGCACCGGCACCTCGCCGCTGGTGAAGTAGGCGATGTCGCCGCGGCCATCGGCCACCACCCAGTTCTGCGAGCCGGCGTCGAAGAACTGCAGCGCGGCCCTGAAGTCGTCCACGTGGGCGGCGCGCGCCATGCGCAGCACCGCGTCCAGCTCGCGCGTGCCGGCCGCGCCGGCCCATTGCAGCGTCAGCGCCGTGCCGGTGGCGGGGTCGAACTGCACCACCGGCCCATGGCGCGGCACCACCAGCGTCGCCGCCGGCAGCGCGCCGCCCGCGGGCAGCGTGACGAGGTTGTCGGGCCGGCCATCGCCCGGCTGGTTGGCGCGGTAGGTCTCGGGGAGGGCCAGCACCGGCTCCAGCCGGCCCTGGTGGACGCTGCTCAGGCCGCTGGGCGAGGCGGCGTCGGGCACCAGCCGCTCCTGGTAGGTGTCGGTCACGTCGAACAGCGTGTTGGTGCTGCCCCAGGCCAGGTGCTGGTTGTAGCCGCCCAGCACGGCCGGCACGCCGGCGAAGCTGTCGCCGACCACGCGCAGCGTGGTGCCGCGCGGGCCCTGCACCGCCAGCCCGATCGGGTACCAGACGCCCGGCGCGCTGAGCTGCAGGTGCTTGTCGTTGGCGATCAGCGGCCGGCCGCTGTCGGTCAGGCGGCCGCTGACGGCCCACAGGTTGGAGCCGGCGCGGCGCTGCCGCTGCAGCACGCCCTGCAGCGCCGGCACCTGGCCGAGCTGCTCGCGCCAGCGCCGGGCCAGGCGCAGGGCCGCGTCGGGCACGCCGGCCGCATCGGTGGTGCGCGCCGGGCCCGCGGCCAGGCCACGCGGCCGGGGCCGCGACGGGCGCTGCTGCGCGTCGGGCAGCGTGGCGGCGGCGTCGAAGGGCGCCGTGCGTTGCAGGTCGTCGAAGAACAACGCCCGGCCATCGAAGCCGGCGGTCGCACCCGCCTGCTGGTAGGCCGCGAGCGCCACGGTGCTGTCGATGTCGACCTCCAGCGACAGCTCGGCCGCGAACAGCTTGCCGATCACCACGCTGTCCAGCGGCGTCCAGGGCGTGAAGCGTGTCAGCTCCAGCGCCGCGTACTGCACCGGCAGCGCGTGGCGGGCCGCATAGGCGTTCACGCCGCGGGCGTAGGCGGCCAGCGCCGCGCGTGCCTCGGGCGACAGCGCCGCCAGCGACTTCTCGGCCGCGCGGCGCAGGCCCAGCGTGCGGAACTGCACGTCCGACGCCAGCGCGCCGGGGCCCAGCAGCTCGGCCAGCGTGCCGCTGGCGGTGCGGCGGAACTCGTCCATCTGGAACAGCCGGTCGCGCGCATGCACGAAGCCCTGCATGAACCACAGGTCGGCCTCGCTGCGGGCCTGCACATGGGTGATGCCGCTGCGGTCGCGCGTGAGCTGCACCGGGCCGCTCAGCCCGCTCAGCGACGCGGCCGGCTCGGCGCCGCCATGGGCCTGCGCCAGCGCGCTGCAAAAGCTCACGAGAAGGGCGATCAGGGGACGTGGCATGCGGGCTCCGGCTCGTCGGGGACCGCGCACTATCGGCCCGCGCCCGCAGCCGGGCATGGGGGTCAACACCGAATCCCCCTAAGGCGTTATTCACGCGCCGCCGTCACGCGCCGCTCATGCGGCTGCGGCCGCGGCGCCCTAACCCAGCAGCTGCACGGCCAGGCTGCGCTCCACGCACCACACCGCCGCCAGCAGCGCGATCGCGCCGGAGCCGCCCGGCACCACCCAGCGGCGGTAGGCCGCCGCCGCGCGCACGGCCAGCGCCAGCGGCAGCAGCAGCGCGACCACGGCCAGCTGGCCCAGCTCCACGCCCACGTTGAAGGCCAGCAGCGGCGCCACCAGCTCCAGGCCGCGCAGCCCCAGGTCCTTCAGCGGCCCGGCGAAGCCGATGCCGTGCACCAGGCCGAACAGCCCCACCATGGCCCAGCGCGGGCCGGGCATGAAGGGCCGGATGTTGTCCAGCGCGGCCAGCAGCACGGTCAGCGCGATCAAGGCCTCCACCGCCGCCTCGGGCGGGTCGATGGCGCCGCTGGCGGCCAGGCCCAGCGTCACCGAGTGGGCCGCCGTGAAGGCGGTGACCAGCTTCAGCGTCTCGGCCAGCGCGCCGCGCGCACTGTCGCGCGGCGTCCAGCGCGCGCCGTCGCGGCGCCACACGGCCACCAGCAGCAGCGTGACGAGGAACAGCACATGGTCCAGCCCGCTGGCGATGTGGGCCATGCCGGCCCCCACCAGCCCGGCGAGGCCGAAGCCCCGCGTCGCCAGCGGCTGCGGGCCGGCGCCGGGCGTCAGCAGCAGCGGCTCGGCCGCCGAGCCGACCCGCCGCGCCAGGCCGCGGTGCGCGGCGTCGGTGGCGGCGAAGAGGCGGTAGTCCAGCGCCAGCTCGCGCACCGCGGCCGGGCAGCGCCAGGGGCTGACCAGCACCGCATGCATGCCGTCGCTGTGCTGCTGCAGCTGCGGCGGCGGCGCGGCGCGGCGCGTGCAGGCGGCGCCGTCGGCGGTGAAGCGCACGCCGGCCTCGGCCAGCGCCTCGATGTCGGCCCAGCGGCGGCGCACCTCGCCCCAGCTGAGCGCGCCGTCGCCGTCGGCGTCCAGGCCCAGGTCGCGGTCCAGGTCGAGCAGCGCGATGTCCACGCGCTGCTCGACTTCGGCGCCGGCCACGCGGTAGCTCAGGTAGGCCTCGCTGGCCTGGTGGGCGCGCGCCGCGCCGCCCGTGCACAGCAGCAGCGCCAGCATGAACAGGCGCGCGATCACGGCGCGAAGCTCCGGTCCAGCGCGGCCAGGCGCTGGTCCTGCCAGCCCAGCGCGCGCAGCGTGGCGGCCAGTTCCTGCCGCGCCGCGTCGCCGTCACGGCCGGCCGCCAGCGCGGCTCGCAGCAGCAGCAGCGCATCGGCCGGCTCGCGCTGCTGCGCCCAGTTCAGGCGCGCCAGGCGCAGCGCCTCGCGCGCATCGCCGGCCACGTCCAGCGCGAAGCGGGCCTGCTCGCGCGCATGCCTACCGGGCTCGCGGCGCTCGGCGGCGGCCAGGCGTTCGCGCAGCTGCGCGGTCGGGGCGGCGGCGTCGCGGCGCAGCTGGCGCAAGGCGATGACCCGCCGCAGCAGCAGCGCATCGGCCTCGGCATCGGGGCTGCGCTCGACCAGCGCCAGCGCCTCGGCCGCGCGCTGCCGGGCCAGCAGCCAGTCGGCCAGCGCGGCGCGCGTGTAGACGCCGTCCTCGCCGGCCAGCGCCAGGCGGTACAGCGTCGGCGCGGCGGCCTCGTCGCCCAGGCGGTCGGCCAGCTCGGCGCGCATCAGCGCCAGCCAGGGCGGGGTGACGCGGCCGGGGCTGAGGGCGGCCAGCGCCTGCGCGGCCGCGGGGCCCTGGCCCGAGAGGCTGTCGAGCTCGGCCAGGCAGGCGGCGGCCGGCAGCGCGGCCAGCGGCTGCAGCTGCCCGCACAGCGCGCGCGCCTGGGGCAGCTCGGCGCGCAGCCGGTGCAGCGCAGCGGCGTCGAGCAGGGCCTGCGCGCGCTCCGTCGGCGCCAGGTCGGGGCGCGCCAGCAGCCGGCGCAGGTCGGCCTGCGCCGCCTCGAACTCATGCCGCGCCTGACGCACGCGGGCCCGCAACAGCACCGCCTCGGCCGGCGCGTCGACGCGCGGCCACCAGGGCGCCAGCGCGGCCTGGGCCACGCCCAGCTCGCGCGGGTCGCCATGGCACTGGGCGCGCTGCAGCGCGGCACGGGCGCTGGCCACGGCCAGCGGCAGCTGGGCCGGGTCGCGCGCCAGCGCCGTGCGCCGGGCGCGCTCGGCGGCGTCGGCCCGGTAGGGCAGGCGCTGCACGATCTCGGCATCGTCCTTCGGCACGAAGGGCGCTGCCGCCACGGCCAGCGGCAGTGCCAGCAACCCCAGCAACGCGCGGCCGGCCGTCACAGCGCTTGCGGTTCCTCGGTCTCGCTGACCGCGATGTCCACCGACGGCAGCGTCAGCGCCTCGGTGGTCTCGTCATCGGCCTTGAGCGCCTTGAGGTAGCCCACCAGCGCGGTGGACGAGGCCACCGCGCTGTCGGGCACGGCGGTGGCCACGGCCGGCGGCGGCGGCGCCGGGACGACATGCTCGTCATCGCCGCCGCCGCAGGCGGTCAGCACGAGCGCGGCGACGGTGGCCAGGGCGGCGGTCTTGCAGGTGCGCATGGCGGCCTCCGTCACTTGGTGCCCGGGATGGGCGTGTTGAGGTAGGGGAAGCCGGCCAGCAGCGGCACGACGGCCTGGTCCACCGCGTCATGCAGCTTGAACGCGGTGCTGCCCAGCGGCACGGCCGAGGGCTTGCAGGCGGCGCCGAAGCCCAGCTTGTCGGTGTCGCCGTTGGCCACACACAGGCCGCCCATCACCGCCACCAGCGAGATGTCGACCACGTCGTCCTTGGGCCGGCGGCCGTTGGGGAAGCCGGCGTTGTCGCTGCCGCCGGCCAGGATGTTGCCGACGATGCCCAGCCGGTTCTGCTGCGCGAACGGCACCGGCGCGATGCCGGTGTTCAGGCGCAGCATCTCCGAC
>CAXDTK010000142.1:0-13388 GCA_963992225.1 uncultured Comamonadaceae bacterium
ACACCTAAGCCTTCGTCGGCAGCGTCAGATGTGTATAAGAGACAGTTCCGGTGGTGGCGGCGGCTACGGCGGCGGCGGCTACTGATCAGCCCCTGCACACAGCGGAAGGCGCCCTCGGGCGCCTTTTTCTTTGGCGCTTTGTGCGTTGACGGTAACGCGTCCGAGATGAGTTTTGGCAGGAGGCTAGGCTGACCTGCTGCTGCGTGTCCCCCGTCCGCTGCGCGGCCTCCCCTCCCTTACCTTCGCAGCAGGCCTGCACGGCCTCCTGCTGCGCTGCAGCCGGCCTTCATCGACAAATGCAGTCGCTTCCCCGCCGGGGGGGCAGGTGCGCAATGGCGCAGGTCAAGGAGGAGGGCCGCGTAGCGGCACGGGGGACACGGAGCCATTGCGCGCCTGTGCGACCCGGCGCCATCCGAGTCATGCTCAATTCGACACCCTGCCCGTAGATCACCACTCAACGCTCAAAGCGCCTTTTCATTGCGCGGCTGCGGCGCGGTGATGCCGCTGAACGCTCCGGGGCTGGCCGCGCTCGGGCGTCCAGCGTGGGGCTATTCGCTCGCGCGCTGCTTGCGCGGCCGCCCGGCCAGCGCGCGGTCGTACAGCCAGTTGGGCAGCAGCCGCAGCAGCTTGGCCAGCACGCCCATCTGCCAGGGGATCACGCGGTAGCTGACCTGGGCGCGGATGGCGCGCACGGCCCGGTCGGCGAAGTCGTCCACCGGCATCAGGAAGGGCATGCTGTAGCGGTTGCCGCGGGTCAGCGGGGTGTCGATGTAGCCCGGCAGCAGCGTGACCACCTTGACGCCCGACGGCCGGCATTCGCCGCGCAGGCTCTCGCAGTAGGCCACCACCGCGGCCTTGCTGGCGCAGTAGGCCCCGTGCCCCGGCAGGCCGCGGATGGCGGCGACGCTGGCCACGCCCACCAGCGTGCCCGAGCCGCGCACCATCATGGCCGCGACGAAGGGGTGGAAGGTGGCGGCCAGGCCCACGTTGTTGGTGGCGAAGCTGCGCCGCATCACGTCCAGGTCGGCGAACTCGGCGGTGTCCATGCCGATGCTGATGCCGGCGTTGGCGATGACGACATCCGGCAGGCCTTGCGCGGCGATGCAGTCGCGGCCGGTGCGCGCCATCGCGTCGGGGTCGGACACGTCGGCGCCGTAGATCCGGAAGCGGCCGGCGTCCAGCCGGTGCTCAGCGGCCCAGCGGGCCAGCTCGTCGGTGCGGCGGGCGACCAGCGCGAGGCGGGCGCCGTCGCGGTAGTAGCGCAGCGCCAGCGCCTGGCCGATGCCGCTGGAGGCGCCGGTGATGAAGACCAACTCGGTCATGTGAGCCCCTGGTCGCGTTCGGCCCGCGACCCCGTCACGGCCGCCCTCCGCGGGAGACGATCTGCCCCTGCGCCCGGCCGGTGAACGTGACCTGGCCGGTCAGGTGGCGGTACTCGAAGTTCTGCGCGTTCAGCGTCGCGCCGCCCTGGCGGATGCTGACCGGCAGGTGCGAGCGCAGGATCTCGCTGTTGGACAGCGCCTGCAGGAACTCGCCGCGCACCTCCAGCAGCGCCTGCGCGTTCTCGCCGGCGCCTGGCGGCAGGCGGCGCAGCCGCACGTCGCCGGTCAGCTGCAGGTCGGTGCCGTCGCCGTTGCTGACCGCGCGCCGGGCCTCGGCCACGGCCAGGCTGCCGTCGGGCGCCACCGCGCGCACCCGCACCTTGTCGATCTCCACCGTGTCGGTGTCGGGGTAATGGCGCAGCTCGGAGCCGGCGATCTGCACGTTCAGCCGGCCGTCGGCGCCGATGCGCTGGATCTCGAAGTTGGCCATGCGGTAGTCGGGCTCGTGGCGCGGCGCGGCCTGCACGCCGGGCTCGCCCAGCAGCGGCGTGTTCTTGACCAGCCACCAGGTGCCGGTGGCCAGCAGGGCCATCAGCAGCAGCGGCAGGTAGTTGGACAGCAGCGCCTGCAGCCGCCACAGCCAGGGGCGCGGCTTCTGGCGGCGCGGGCTCGGGACGGGCAGCGCGGCGGGCGTCATGCCGACGTCCCGTCCAGCGTGTCGTGCTGCGCGTTCAGCAGCCGCTCGTACTGGCCGGCGGCCATCAGCAGGAGGTCGCAGCATTCGCGCGCGGCGCCATGGCCGGCGCTGGCGCGCGTCACGTGGTGGGCGACGGCCAGCACCTCGGCATGGGCGCCGGGCGGGGCGCAGGCGAAGCCGGCGCGCGTCATCAGCGGCAGGTCCGGCCAGTCGTCGCCCATCGCGGCCACCTCGCCCCATCGGGCCCCCAGCTGCGCCAGCAGCGGCTCGGCGGCGGCCAGCTTGTCCTTCACGCCGTAGACCGCATGCGACAGGCCCAGGTCGGCCACGCGGCGGCGCACCGCGGGGCTGTCGCGGCCGGTGATGACGACCGGCGTGATGCCGGCCCGCTGCAGCGACTTCAGGCCATGGCCGTCCAGCGTCGAAAAGGCCTTAAAGGCCTCGCCGCTTTCGCCGATGTAGATGCGGCCATCGGTCAGCACGCCGTCGACGTCGAAGATGGCCAGCTTGACGCCCAGGCCGCGGCCCTGCGCCTTGACCAGCAGTTCGGGCGGGAAGGTCAGCGCCGCCATCAGATCACCTTGGCGCGCATCAGGTCGTTGATGCTGATGGCGCCCAGCAGGCGCCGCTCGGCATCGGTCACCAGCACCACGGTGATGCGCGCCGCTTCCATCAGGTCGGCGGCGTCGACGGCCAGCGCGTCCGCGCCGACGGTGCGGGGCCGCGGGTGGGCCACCTCGGCGGCGGTCAGCCCGCGCAGGTCGCGGCCCTGCTCGACCAGGCGGCGCAGGTCGCCGTCGGTGAAGATGCCCTGCACGCGGTCCTCGGCGTCGACGACCACCGCCATGCCCAGCGCCTTGGCGCTCATCTCGCGCATCAGCGCGGTGAAGGGCGTGTCGGCGGCCACGCGCGGCAGCGCATCGCCGCTGCGCATCAGGTCGCGCACATGGGTCAGCAGCTTGCGGCCCAAGGCGCCGCCGGGGTGGGAGCGGGCGAAGTCCTCGGCCTTGAAGCCGCGCGCATCCAGCAGCGCCACGGCCAGCGCATCGCCCAGCGCCATCTGCGCCGTCGTGCTGGCGGTGGGCGCCAGCTGCAGCGGGCAGGCCTCCTCGGCCACCGCGCTGTCCAGCACCACGTCGGCATGCGCGGCCAGGCTGGACTCGGCGCGCCCGGTCATCGCGATGACCGGGATGCCCAGGCGCTTGAGCACCGGCAGGATGGCATTGAGCTCGTCGCTCTCACCGGAGTTGGACAGCGCCAGCACGATGTCGCCCGTGGTGACCATGCCCAGGTCGCCATGCGCGGCCTCGGCGGGGTGGACGAACAGCGCCGGCGTGCCGGTGGAGGCCAGCGTGGCGGCGATCTTGCGGCCCACATGGCCGCTCTTGCCCATGCCCATCACGGCGACGCGGCCGCTGCAGCCCAGCACCGTCTGCACGGCGCGGGCGAAGTCGTCGCCCAGGCGGGGCCCCAGCGCGCTCAGGGCGCGGGCCTCGACCGCCAGGGCCTCGCGGCCCATGCGGATGGCGCGCTCGGCGGCAAACACAGGAGAAGTCATGCGGCCAGTGTAGACAAGCGCCCGCCGCGCCGGCTTTGCCAGGCGGCCCCGGTGCCTGAGATGATCCGGCGCCATGCGCCCCCTGCACCACACCCTTCCCGCCCTCGCGGCCGTCCTGCTGCTGAGCGCCTGCGCCGGCAGCAGCCAGAACAAGGTGGCCACGGCCGCCACGACGCCGCTGAGCGACCTCAACGTCGTGCGCGCCGAGATCCCGGACGTGCTCAAGGCCGCGCTGGCCGCGCCCTATGCCGTGCCAGCGGATGCCAGCTGCGGCGGGCTGGCGGCGGGCATCCGGGCGCTGGACGAGGTGCTGGGCCCCGACCTGGACGCCCCGCACACCGGCGGCAACCCGGGGTTGCTGGAACGCGGCGAGGACGCCGCGACCGGCGCGCTGCAGCGCACCGCCGAGGGCGTCATGCCGTTCCGCGGCTGGGTGCGCAAGCTGACCGGGGCGGAGCGCTATGCCCGCCAGGTCAGCGCGGCCATCACCGCCGGCGGCGTGCGGCGCGGCTTCCTGCGCGGGCTGGCGGCGGCCAGGGCCTGCACGGCCACCGGCGCGGCAGCCGTCGCCGCGCCGCGCGGCTGAGCGCCCTCCGCTAACCCCCCAAGCCAGGGGTCACCCGGCTGTCGCCCGCGGCGCGGCCAGGGCGTCTGTTGCAGGACCCGCCCTTCAGTCCTGCCGGAGCCTTCCATGACCCCCCTGCCCACCACGCGCCGCCTGCACCTGCCCCAGTCCGCCTGGCTGATGTCGGGCCTGGTCGCCACCGCGCCGGCCGCGCCGCTGCTGGTGACGCCCGGCGGCAGCCTGAACTCGTTCGGTGCCAGCCTCAGCGCCGACGGCAGCCGGCTGGCCTTCTACTCGGCGCTCAACCTGACCGGCAGCAACGCCGACAACAACTTCGAGATCTTCGTGTACGAGCGCGCCACGGCCCAGCTGCGCCAGGTCACCGACATGCCGGGCGGCATCCTGGCCGGCGGCCAGCAGCAGCCCGCCCTCAGCGGCGACGGCAGCCGGCTGGCGTTCCAGCGGTTCGAGGTCAGCGGCAACATCGCCCGCTTCCGGACGCAGACGCTGGACCTGGGCACCGGCACGCTGTCCGACGTGACGCCGCTGGGCAACTTCTTCGAGTCGTCGGCGATCAGCCGCGATGGCGGCACCCTCGCGGTCAGCACCGACAACCTGGGCCTGCGCCTGTACGACACCGCCACGCAGAGCTTCTCCGGTGTGCTGATGCCGGCGCCGTTCGACTTCACGATGAGCGGCGACGGCCGGCGGCTGGCCTACGAGGGCTTCTCGCAGGGCGTGCGGCTGCTGGACCGCGACACCGGCGTCACCACCGTCGTGTCGCCCACCGGCAGCGGCTTCAACCAGCGCCCGGTGCTCAGCGACGACGGCAACAGCCTGGCCTTCGTCTCCACCTTCGACCCGCTGGGCCTGAACGCCGACCACAACAGCGAGTTGTTCCGCTACGACCTGCCGACGCAGACGCTGCAGCAGGTCACGCACACCAGCGGCGCCGGCGCCGGCTCGGCCAGCCTGAGCGGCGACGGCCGCCGCATCGCCTTCACCAGCGCGGCCGACCTGACCGGCGACAACGCGGACGGCAACCGCGAGGTGTTCGTCTACGACCTGCTAGCCGGTGACTTCCTGCAGGTCAGCCACACCGTGGATGCCGATCACTTCGGTGCCGTGCTCAGCGCCGATGGCCGCACGATCGCCTTCGGCGGCACGCAGGGCCGCGGCCCGGCGCAGATCTTCATCGACGCGCTGCCGCCGCAGCAGCCGGGCGAGCTGCCCGAGCCGGCCTCGCTGGCGCTGGTGCTGGCGGCGCTGGGCCTGCTGCCGGCGGCGCGCCGGCCGCGGCCGGGCCGGGGCTGAGCACCGCGCTGCAGGCCCGCCGGCCCTATGCTGGCCGGCATGCTGCCGCCTGCCGCCACGCCGCCTGATCGCTCGCCGCCTCCCCCCGCGCCCGCCGACACCCGGCTGCGCGACCTCGCGCGGCTGCGGCGCGTGCGCGACCGCATCGACCGCGACTACGCGCAGCCGCTGGACGTCGAGGCGCTGGCCCGCGGCGTGCACATGTCGGCCGGCCACCTGAGCCGGCAGTTCCGCGCCGCCTATGGTGAGTCGGTCCATGCCTACCTGATGACGCGCCGCATCGAGCGTGCCATGGCGCTGCTGCGGCGCGGCGACCTGGGGGTGACCGAGGTCTGCTTCGAGGTGGGCTGCGCGTCGCTGGGCACCTTCAGCACCCGCTTCACCGAGCTGGTGGGCGTGCCGCCCAGCGTCTACCGGCGCGACGCCGCGCGCGCCACCGAAGGCCTGCCGTCCTGCGTCGCCAGGCAGGTGACGCGACCGATCAGGAATCGAGAAGCGGCCTAACGCCGCCAAAACTAGACTGGTTTCCGTGGGCAATCCCAAGCCCCCGACTTCAAGGAAACCCGTCATGGACATCAGCATTCATTCCACCTTCCTGCCGCACAGCGACGCCGAGACCTCGCTGGCCTTCTACCGCGACACGCTGGGCTTCGAGCTGCGCAACGACGTGGGCTACAACGGCATGCGCTGGCTCACCGTCGGGCCCAAGGGCCAGCCGGCCACCTCCATCGTGCTGTACCCGCCCCAGGCCACGCCGGGCGTCACGGACGAGGAGAAACGCACCATCGCCGAGATGATGGCCAAGGGCACCTTCGCGATGATCCTCTTCGCGACGCCCGACCTGGACGCCACCTTCGCGCTCCTGCAGGCGGCCGATGCCGAGATCGTGCAGGAGCCCACCGACCAGCCCTACGGCGTGCGCGACTGCGGCGTGCGCGACCCGGCCGGCAACATGATCCGCATCCAGCAGGCGCGCGGCTGAGCGGGGTCGGCACGGCAAGGTGCCGGCCGCGCTGACGAATGGCTGGCGCCGGGCGGGCGCCCACAATGGCCGCACTTCACCGCGACAACCTGTCCATGAAACGACTGCTGCTTCCCGCCCTGCTGGGGCTGGCGCTGGCCGCCCCGGCCGCCCGCGCGACCGACGAGACACCGCTGGACGCCTTGCCCTACACGCCCAGCCTGGACGTCAGCGTCATGGACCGCACGGCCGACCCCTGCGACGACCTCTACCGCTATGCCTGCGGTGCGTGGATCCGGGCCAACCCCATCCCGGCAGACCAGTCGCGCTGGTCGGTCTACGCCAAGATGGCCAACGAGAACCAGCGCTACCTGTGGGGCGTGCTGGACAAGCTGGCGCAGGCGGGCGAGCGCAGCCCGGCGCAGGTGCAGCTGGGCGACTACTTCGCCAGCTGCATGGACGAGGGTGCCGTGCAGACCGCCGGCCTGCGCGGCCTGCAGCCGCTGCTGGAGCGCATCGCCGCGCTGACCGACAGGCGCCAGCTGCCGGCGCTGCTGGCCGAGCTGCAGCTGGCGGCCGGCGGTGACCGGCTGTTCTTCGGCTTCACGGCCGGGCAGGACTTCGCCGACGCCACGCGCCAGATCGCCTTCGCCTCCGCCGGCGGCCTGGGCCTGCCCGACCGCGACTACTACCTCAAGCGTGATGAGAAGACGCTGAAGATCCGCCACGCCTACGAGGCCCATGTGGTGCAGGTCTTCACGCTGCTGGGCGAGCCGCCCGCGGCGGCCCGCGCGGCGGCGCGCAGCGTGCTGGCGACCGAGACCGCGCTGGCCCGCGCGTCGCTGTCCAAGGTGGACAAACGCGACCCCTACAAGACCTTCCACGTGGTCGACGCGCGCGGGCTGCAGGCCTTGACGCCGGGCTTCGACTGGGCTGCCTACGGCCGGGCGCTGGGCGTGGCACCGCGGCTCGCGCGCTACAACGTCACCGAGCCGGCCTTCTTCAAGGCGCTGGGCGCGCGGCTCAAGGCCATGCCGCCGGCCGAGCTGCGCACCTACCTGCGCTGGCAGCTGGCCAGCAGCCTCAGCCCCGCGCTGGACAACGCCTTCGTGCAGGCCAACTTCGACTTCTACGGCCAGACGCTGACCGGCACGCCGCAGCTGAAGGCGCGCTGGAAGCGCTGCGTGCAACTGGTCGACCTGCAGCTGGGCGAGGCGCTGGGCCAGGAGTTCGTGGCGCGCAACTTCACGCCCGAGCTGAAGGCCGCCAACGTGCAGATGACGCACGAGATCGAGGCCGCGATGGCGCGCAGCATCGACGGCCTGGCCTGGATGAGCGACGCCACCAAGGCGCGCGCCCACGCCAAGCTCAAGGCCATCGTCAACAAGGTGGGCTACCCCGAGCGCTGGCGCGACTACACGGACTTTGCCGTGCGGCGCGGCGACTTCCTCGGCAACGTGGTGCGTGGCAACGCGTTCGAGGCCCGGCGGCGGCTGGCCAAGATCGGCCAGCCGCTGGACCGCGGCGAATGGGCCATGACGCCGCAGACCGTCAACGCCTACTACGACGCGCAGATGAACGACATCAACTTCCCCGCAGGCGTGCTCCAGCCGCCGCTGTACGACCCGCGCATGGACGCGGCGCCCAACTACGGCAACACCGGCGGCACCATCGGCCATGAGCTGACCCACGGCTTCGACGACGAGGGCCGTCAGTTCGACGCCCAGGGCAACCTGAAGAACTGGTGGACCAAACAGGACGGCCGCGAGTTCGACCAGCGGGCCGCCTGCGTGGCCGAGCAGTACGCCGGCTACACCGTGGTGGACGACATCAAGATCAATGCCCGGCTCACGCTGGGCGAGGACCTGGCGGACCTCGGCGGCCTGGTGCTGGCCTGGGAAGCGTGGAAGGCGCACATGGCGGGCAGGCCCGGCGAGAGCCGCGACGGCCTGACGCCCGAGCAGCGCTTCTTCGTCGGCTTCGCGCAATGGGACTGCGCCGATGCACGGCCCGAGGCGCTGCGAGTGCAGGCCAAGGTGGACCCGCACTCGCCGCCGCGCTGGCGCATCAACGGCGTGGTCGTCAACATGCCGCAGTTCGAGCAGGCGTTCGCGTGCAAGCCGGGGGCCAAGCTGGTGAAGCCGGCCGGCCAGCACTGCAAGGTCTGGTGAGCGCCCACCGGCGGCCGCGGCGCCGCCGGGGTTGTCAGCCTCAGGCCTGCACCACGTTGCGGCCCTGGCCCTTGGCCCGGTAGAGCGCCGCGTCGGCACGCGCCAGTGCGGTGCTGCCGCTGGCGTCGCCCGGCTGGCCCTGGGCGATGCCGAAGCTGGCGCTCAGCGGCCAGTCCTGCCCCAGCCAGCGCAGCGGCGCCGCGTCGATGAGCGCCCGCATGCGCTCGGCCACCAGCGCCGCGCCGGCCAGGTCGGTGTCGGGCAGCAGCACGCAGAACTCCTCGCCGCCCAGGCGGCCGAAGCGGTCCACCTCGCGCAGGCAGGGCTGCAGCTCGCCCACCATCTGCTTCAGCGCCGTGTCGCCGGCCGCGTGGCCCAGGCTGTCGTTGAGCTGCTTGAAGCGGTCCATGTCGATCATCACCAGCGCGTAGCCGCGGCCGCGCTGCAGCCAGGCATGGGCCTGCGCCAGCGCCGCGTCGAAGGCGCGGCGGTTCAGCGTGTCGGTCAGCGGGTCGCGTTGCAGCAGCCGCTCGATGCGCTGCACCAGCCGGGTCACCACCAGGAAGGCCAGCATCGCGTTCTGCAGCAGGATGAGCACCAGCGAGGCCCACAGGAAGGCGTGGTTGAAGGCGGTCGGCTCGCGCAGGTCCGGCGGGCTGGCGGGTTGCAGGAAGCCGTTCAGCGCATGGGCGGCCATCAGCAGCGAGATCAGCAGCAGCGGCAGCACCAGCGCGGCTGGGGTGCGACGGCTGCCCGCTGTCGCGGCCAGGCCGCGCCAGGCGGTGAGGCCGGCGGTCAGCGTCAGCCCGGCGCCCGCGATGTCGACGATGCGGGCCTGCCAGCGCAGCGCCTGGCCGTCGGGGGCCGCCAGCATCAGCAGCGCCGCCGCGACCACCACCGCGGCGCCGGGCTTCCAGCTCAGCCGGCGGGTCGTGATGGCCTGCACCGCCGCGCCCAGCATCGCGAACGAGGCGACGGCCAGCACGTCGCCGGGCCACAGCGTCAGTGCGTCGGGCAGCACGCCGCGCAGCGCATGCAGGCCCAGCGCCAGCGCGGTGCCGGCGTTGGCGCAGGCCATCGCCAGCGACGCGCGCGGCGCCACCCGGGCCACCCGCGCCAGCGTCAGCCACACCAGCGCCGCCATGCCGGCCACCAGCACGATGGCGCCCAGCAGCGTCTGGGTCTGGGCGGCGGTGGTCATGCCGGGGCCGCTCCCGTGTGCACCTCGGCCACGCACACGCGGTTGCGGCCCAAGGCCTTGGCGCGGTAGAGCGCGGCGTCGGCACGCGCCAGGCCCACCTCGCCGTCCGCGTCGCCGGCCACCGGCAGCGCCACGCCGACGCTGGTGGTCAGACGCAGCTCGCGGCCGTCCCAGTGCAGCGGCTGCGCGGCCAGGCGGGCGCGCAGCCGTTGGGCCACCGCGACGGCGGCGCCCAGGTCGTGCACCGCGGCCAGCGGCAGCAGCGCGCAGAACTCCTCGCCGCCGAGGCGGCCGAGCCGGTCCACCGCGCGCAGCTCCGCCTGCCACAGGCCCACGCAATGCTGCAGCGCCGCGTCGCCGGCGGGGTGGCCGTGGACGTCGTTGATGCGCTTGAAATGGTCGATGTCCAGCATCGCCAGCGCGAAGCCCTGGCCACGTTGCAGCTGCGCCTGCGCCTCGGCCAGCGCGCGCTCGAAGGCGCGGCGGTTCAGGGTGCCGGTCAGCGGGTCGCGCGTCGTCAGGTGCTGGATGCGGCTGATGAGGCGCCACACCACCAGCGAGATCAGGCTCAGCGTGATGCCGGCCGTGACGACGAAGCCCGCCACGGCCCGCCCCGCCGACGGCAGCGTGCTGGCCAGGGCGCGCGCGTGCCAGCCCGGCACCAGCAGCAGCTCGGCCGCATGGGCCAGCCCCAGCAGGGCCAGCACCGCGAACGGCAGTGCGGTGCCGGCCGTGAGGGCCGGCGACAGCGTGCCGGCCAGGCCGCGCACCACCTCGCGCGTGGCCAGCGCGGCCAGTGCCGTCACGCCGGCCGTGCTGGCGAACTCGGGGGCGACGCCGGAGCCGCTGGCCAGCCCGGCCAGGACGCCCAGCGCGCTGGCGGCTGCGAGCAGGGTGACGTGACGGTTGCGCAGCCGGCTGCGCAGCATGCGGCGCAGCGCCAGCATGGCCAGCAGCGCGCAGGCCAGCAGGCCCAACGCCGGCACGCCCAGCCGCAGCGGCGCGGGCCAGTCCGCCAGGGTGCCGGCCGACAGCAGCGAGGCGATGCCCACCAGGTGCGCCGCCGCCATCAGGCGGCCGGCGCGTGGCGCGATGCGAAAGGCCCGGGCCAGCGTCCACCAGGCCAGCGCCGCCGTCAGGTGGAACAGCGCGCTGACCTGCAGGACCGTCGGGACGTCGAGAAATTCCATGCAACTCGGGAAGGGACGCCGCATCTTCCCCGACAACTTCACAATGTCCCCATGACGGCTTGGGTATTGATCACCGGCGCCTCCCGTGGCATCGGCGCGGCCACCGCGCTGCGCTGTGCCGCGGCCGGCTGGGACGTGGCGTTGAACTACCTGCGCGACGGTGACGCGGCACAACAGCTGGCCGCCCGCGCGCAGGCGCTGGGCCGCCGCGCGCTGACGCTGCAGGCCGACGTGGCCGACGAGGCGCAGGTGGCCGCGATGTTCCAGCGCCTGGACGCGGCCGGCGGCCGGCTGGCCGGGCTGGTCAACAACGCCGGCATCGTGGCGCCGGCGGCGCGGCTGGAGGACATGGCGCCCGCGCGCTGGCGCCGCCTGTTCGACGTCAACGTGCTGGGCACGCTGCTGTGCTGCCAGCAGGCCGCGCGCCGCATGAGCACCCGCCACGGCGGTGCGGGCGGCGCCATCGTCAACCTGAGCTCGCGCGCGGCGGAGTACGGCTCGGCCGGCATCTACGTCGACTACGCCGCCACCAAGGGCGCCGTCGACACGCTGACCCGCGGTCTGGGGCGCGAGCTGATCGCCGAGGGCATACGCGTCAACGGCGTGCGGCCCGGCATCATCGACACCGACATCCACGCCGCCAGCGGCATGGACGCCGGCGCCGCCGCGGCCGGCCTGCCCATCCAGCGCCTGGGTCGCGCCGAGGAGGTGGCCGAGGCGGTGGCCTGGCTGCTCAGCGATGCGGCCAGCTACACGGCGGGTGCGCTGCTGGACGTGGCCGGCGGGCGCTGAGGCCGGCCGCGGCGCCGCGGGTCAGCGCTTCTCGATCACGCTGGACGGCAGGCCGGCCTCGTCGCGCAGCCGGCTGCCCACCTCCTGCGCCTCGGCCCGGCCCGGGAAGGGGCCGGCGCGCAGGCGGTGGGTGCCGGCCTCGCGCACGATGGTCAGCAGCGGCAGCAGCGCGAGGTCGGCCTCGGCGACGCGCTGGCGCAGGCCCTCGGCGGCGTCCAGCCGCGCGAAGGCGCCGAACTGCAGCCAGTAGTTGGGGCCGCCGTCGGCCGCGACCGCGGTCGTGGCCGTCGTCTCGCGTTGCGGCGCGCCGGGCGGCGTGTCGGGCACGAACAGCGGCGCCGGCTCGCCGGCCGGCTTCTGCCAGCTGCCGGCGCGGATCTCGGCGTGGGTGATGCGGCTGACCTCGACCGGGCGCACGCCGTGCAGCACGTCCAGCTTCAGCGCGGCGGTGTAGCTGAGGTCGATGATGCGGCCGCGGTGGAAGGGCCCGCGGTCGTTGATGCGCACGATGATCTCGCGGCCGTTGGCCGGGTTGCGCACGCGCGCATAGCTGGGGATGGGCAGCGTGGGATGGGCGGCCGTCATGGCGTGCATGTTGTAGACCTCGCCGCTGGCGGTAGGCCGGCCGTGGAACTTGCGGCCGTACCAGGACGCCAGGCCGCGCTCGGTGTAAGCCACGTCGCCATTCAGCGGCAGGTAGCGCTCGCCCAGCACCTCGTAGGGCTTGTTGGGGCCGCCGATGCGGATGGGCTCGATGCGGGGCGCGGCGTCCGGCACCTGGCTCAGGTTGGCCGGCGGGTTGGGCATGGGGCCGTCGCGCTCGGCGCCGCCCGGCCCGCCGCCGCCCCGCGTCGCGCAGCCGCCCAGCAGCGCCAGCACGAGCAGCAGCAGCCAGGCCAGCCCAGTATGCTGCGCCCCTCGTTCCCATCGTCGATGCCATGCCATGAGCAACTTCGTCTTTCCTCCGGCGCCGGTGCCCAGCGCGCCCGTGCGCGGCACGGATGCGCGTTACGCGGTCAGCCGCATCTTCTGCGTCGGCCGCAACTATGCCGATCATGCCCGCGAGATGGGCGCCGACCCGACGCGCGAGCCGCCTTTCTACTTCACCAAGCCGGCCGCCGCGCTGGTGCCGTCGGTGGCGCCCGCCGGCGCGACGGTGCCTTACCCGGCCGGGACGAAGAACTACCACTACGAGATGGAGCTGGTGCTGGTGCTGGGGGCGCCGGTCTTCAAGGTCACGCCGGAGGCCGCGGTGGCGGCGATCTGGGGCTATGCCCCGGGCCTGGACATGACCCGCCGCGACCTGCAGGCGGCCGCCAAGGCGGCGGGCAAGCCCTGGGACACGGCCAAGGGCTTCGACCAGTCGGCCATCCTCGGCGAGATCGTCCGCGTGACCGACGTGGGCCGGCTGGACCGGGGCGCCATCACGCTGAGCGTCAACGGCGTGGAGAAGCAGCGCGGCGACCTGGCCGACATGACCTGGAACGCCGCCGAGATCGTGTCCAACCTGTCGCAGCTGTACCGCCTGCACCCCGGCGACCTGATCTACACGGGCACGCCGGCCGGCGTGCTGTCTCTTATACACATCTGACGCTGCCGACGAAGGCTTAGGTGTAG
>CAXDTK010000143.1:0-13341 GCA_963992225.1 uncultured Comamonadaceae bacterium
GCCCGCCACCCTGCTCGCCCATGCCTGACCCCGCCCCCCAGGCCCTGGCGCTGCGCGCCGAACGCGCCGGCCTCGACGCCAGCGCGCCGCCCCAGCAGGCCGACATCGACGGCTGGCTGATCCGCCTGTCGCCCGGCAAGGCCAAGCGTTCGCGCTGCATCAACGCGCTGCGCCAGGGCAGCCTGCCGCTGGACGACCTGCTGGCCCGCTGCCGGCAGGCGTTCGATGCCGCCGGCCTGCCGCTGGCCGTGCGCGTGACGCCCTGGAGCCAGCCCGCCGACCTGGACGCCCGCCTGGCCGCCAAGGGCTGGGGCGCCTTCGACGCGGCCGACGTGATGGTGCTCGCGCAGCTGCTGCCCGACCCGGACCCGGCGGCACTCCAGGCGCTGGAGGCGCCGGCCTACGCCGCGCTCGTGGGCGCCCTGCGCGGCTCCACGGCCGGCGCCATCGCCGCCCATGCCGAGCGCATTGCTAACGCCCCGGTCACCTACCAGGGCTTCGCGCTGAACGACAGCGACGGCCGGCTGCTGGCCTGCGGCCAGATGGTGGTGGACGGCGATCTCGTGGGCCTCTACGACATCGCCTCGGCGGCCGAGCGGCAAGGCCATGGCGAGCGCCTGTGCCGGGCCCTGCTGGCGCTGGCGCATGCCCAGGGCGCGCGCCAGGCCTACCTGCAGGTGGGCAGCGACAACGCGGTGGCCCGGCGCCTGTACGCCCGCCTGGGCTTCGCCTTCGCCTACCGCTACCACTACCGCAGCCCCGAGCCCGTGCTGACGTGAAGCTGCGGCACCTGTCCCCCGCCGACCTGGCGGCCTTCCAGGCCTACCGCAGCGACCCCGAGGTGGGCCGCTGGCAGGGCTGGACGCCGCTGCCCGATGCCTGGGCCCTGCCCTTCCTGCAGGAGATGGCCACCATTGCGCTGTTCACGCCCGGCCGCTGGACCCAGCTGGCCATCGCCGACGCCCGCACCGATGCGCTGCTGGGCGACCTGGGCGTGCACGTCAGCCCCGACGGGCGCGAGGCGGAGTTCGGCTTCACGCTGGCCCGCGCCGCCCAGGGCCGCGGCATCGCCAGCGCCGCGGTGCGCGCGGCCATCGCACAGGTGTTCGCCCAGACCCGCGTCGAACGCATCCACGCGCAGACCGACGCCCGCAACACCGCCTGCCTGCGGCTGCTGCAGCGGCTGGGCGCGCCGCAGGTGGCCCGCATCGAAACAAGCTTCCGCGGCGCGCCCTGCGTCGAACTGCGCCACGAACTGGCGCGGCGCTGAGCGCGTCCGCGGCGCCCCGGCGTCCCACGTTTGCAGGTCGCCGCGGCGGCCGGGCGGCGCATTGGCTGCGTCAACATCGCGCCTCCTCCACCCGCTGCCGCCCATGACGCCCCTGCGCCGCGCCACCCTCGCCGCCCTCGCGGCCATCGCCCTCGCCGGCCCCGCCACGGCCGTCCACGCGGAGGCACCCAAGGCCGACGTGCCCGGCGCCGCCGACCATCCGCTGATCAAGCGCTTCGCCGGCTCCTGGCTGGCCGGCCAGCGCGTCGCCGAATGGGACGCCGCCGCGGTGCCCGCCGCGCCGCGCGTCCAGAAGGCCGACAAGTACAAGTTCGAGCAACTGGTCGAGCTGGAAGGCAAGATCACGCAGACCGTCTACATCGCGCCGCGCGGCAAGGCGGCGCTGGAGGTCTGGCGCAACTACCAGCAGGCGCTCGACGCCGCCGGCTTCAAGCCGCGCTTCGTCTGCGAGCGCGACTGCACCGAGCTCTACTTCGCCTGGATCCGCCAGCTGCAGCCCACCAAGGGCTTCGTCTGGGCCAAGGGCGATGTCGACACGCCCACCGGCAGCCGCTACAGCCTCACCTCCGCGCTGGCCAACGACGACGGCCGCATGCTGGTCGGCACGCTGGGCAAGCCGGGCCAGGAGGCCAGCGTGCTGCTCTACACCTCGCTGGCCGCCAACGCGACGACCGGCCTGGTGGCCACCTATCTGCAGGTCGTCGAACCCAGGGCCATGGCCACCAGCCAGGTCAGCGTGGACCCGGCGGCCCTGCAGGCCGGCCTCGCGTCGGAAGGCCGCGTCACGCTGACCGGCCTGTTCTTCGACACCGGCAAGACCGAGCTGAAGCCCGAGTCCAAGGCCCAGCTGGACGCGATGGCCGAGCTGCTGAAAGGCCAACCCGCCCTCAAGGCCTGGGTCGTGGGCCACACCGACAACGTCGGTGGCTTCGACGCCAACGAGAAGCTCAGCCTGGCCCGCGCCCAGGCCGTGGTGGCCGCGCTGACGGCCGCGCCGTACAAGCTGGACGGCAGGCGGCTGGCGGCCAAGGGGCTGGCCTCGCTGGCGCCGGTGGCGGGCAATGGGGACGACACGGGCCGGGCGAAGAACCGGCGGGTGGAGTTGGTGGCGCAGTAGGGGGTATAGCCATTCGCGAGACCGTCAGCTGCCGAGCGGCTGAGGCGCCGTGGGGGCGGAGGCCTTCAAGGATCTGCTATCGCCCCAAAGTGGACGAAGCCCCTCGGCGGTCTGAGCCACTGCAGAGAAGACGTTCAATGTTGGAGCTGAGGGGCCAAAGACAGCGGGCGTGCACAGCGATGTTGAACCTAGCGGCCAGATGGCGGGGGCGACTCCAACGACCGGCTAGGCGGCATTTGGCACCCGCAGTGAGCGAGAGTATTCCGGCAGAAGTTGCGATGCGGAGAGCTCGCGCCTTAATGTGATTTGTGTGCTGTCGAACCGACCAAGGACCGCTAGGTCGGCGGCAATAGCCTTCTTGTTGCTTTCAGAAAGGCCCATTGCGGTGCCAAAGACCTGCTTCGAGTGACGGACTGGCACTTCCCGCAGCGAACCAAACAGCAGCCGCAGATTCAGCTCGTGAAACGCAAAGCCCAAGAAGACGAGAGTCTCGGCTTCGAATACCGAATTACGAATCTGTTCGATCTGACTTTCTGTCTCCGATGTTCCCTCAGTGAAGGTCCTGAGTGTCTCAGCGACTTGTGTCAAAGTCGAAGAACTAATTCCTCCGCCGAACGGGACGGCAGTTCCCGCGCTCTGCCAAGGCAAAGCGCCGACCTTTCCGTAAGGGTGAAAAATCGATAGGTGCGAAAGAATTTCCGCTGCACGCTCTGGCTTGGTGCCGTAGTAGTTCTGGATTGAGTGATATAGGAAGTGCTCCAGAGTTCGGTCGTAGTTAAACGTGACGATTCGGACCCTCGATAGCCGACCTGGAAGGTCGTCCTCTTGCGCGTTGAGGCATACCAATTGGAAGAAGGCGTTGAACCAGGTATCTGCCAGACGCTGAAAGTTCACCGTGTTGTAGATGTTGTCAGGACTTACGTATAGCGTGCTGTTCCGTTCAGCCGTCAAAATCGCAGATGCAATGGCAAGTTTCCCAACTGCAGCGATGGCGGGGTCTGAACGATGCGAGTCAATGAAGTTGTCGATGGATGGAGCCTGGGTCATCGCAGCGCAAATACGTCTGGCGGCCTGGTAGTAGTCATTGACCAAGTGGGTGCTTCCAGGTCGTTGCCCTAGTGCATACAAGGATTCGCGAATTTGGTCGTCGCCGCCTGCCATTCGACGAAAGTCATCGACCTTGAACGCCAAGCTAGACGCAATGTGGCCCTTCAATTCGTTGCCAGTGGGCATGCGGGCTTCATAGCTAGAGCCAGCCCCGAGGACGAAGGTGATGAATTCCGATGGGATAGGCATCTGAATTGTGGCGGTATCGATGAGAGTCTTCACCGGTATTTCTATGTGACATAGCCTACCCGAAGGCCGCCACTTGCGAAGGGCTGCTCCTGGCCGAAAGCCGGCGCCTGCCAACCCCTGCGAGCTGACCATTTGCCGCCTCGCGATCGCACCTCAACCCAAGCGGCGCCGTCGTTCGTTACGCCTGCCACACCGCATACCCCGCCTCCCGCAGCGCGATGGCCAGTTCCACCTCCATGTCGCGCGCCGCGTCGTAGGGCATGGGGTTGTAGACCTCGTACAGCTCCGGCAGCAGGCGCACGCCGTACTTCAGCACGAAGCGGTTGGCCTGCACGCCGGCCATGTGCCGGTCGAAGCGCAGGTCGGGGTCCAGGCCGGTCATGCCGACGTAGAGGCAGGGCTTGACGATGTCGTGACCCGGGTTGGCCTTGCGGAAGGCCGGCTCGTTCCACACCTGCTCCGACAGCAGCACGACATAGACGTGGTGGCGGGCGCGGGAGCCCCGGCGCGGCGCGGCCGGGGCGCTCACCGCAGCCGCCCGTCCAGCCAGGCCAGCACCCGCCCGTCCTGGAAGTAGTTGCAGTGATGCGTCGTCGCGCTCACGCCCAGGTCCTCCCATTGCGGCGCGGCCAGCGTCGCATCGCCCAGGCGGTGCATCGCGCCGCTGTCCACCACCAGGTCGTTGGGCTGGTCGAAGATCAGGTCGGCGCCGTAGTAGGCGGCCTGGTCCTTCAGGTGGGTGATGCGCTTCCAGACCTTCCACAGCGGCTCGTCCACCTCGCTGGGCCTGAAGCTGCCGCCGATCGCGCGCAGGTCGGCGCCCGACGCGGCCGCGCCCTGCAGCGGCCAGAGCTGGGCCAGCTCCAGGTTGTTGCTCACGCGGCCCTGGGCCAGCAGGCCCGGCACCAGGCCCACGGCGGCATCGGCCAGCGGGGTGCGGGCGCCCAGCTGCAGCACGCGGCCCAGCACACAGGCCAGGCCCGCCACGCCCAGCGACAAGGGCTGCAGGCCGGGCAGGACCTGGCCCGCCTTGGCGGCCGCCGCGGCCAGCGCGTCGGCGATGCTGGCCAGCGTGTCCAGCGCCTGGCGCAGCCGGTCGGGCGCGGCCAGCGAGGTGCCGGCCAGCGGCGAGCCCACGAACAGCGCCTGGCGCACCGGCAGCAGGGGCGCCAGCCGCAACAGCCACGCGATGACCAGGCCGCCGCGGCTGTGGCCCACGAAGTCCAGCGCTGCCTTGCAGGGCGCCAGCGCATCGCGCAGCGCCAGCGCGTTCAGCCAGGGCGCGACGGACAGCGTGGGGTGGTCGAAGGCCAGCACCGCTCCGTACCCGCCGGGGCCATCGCCGGCACGGGTCAGCCGCTCGAACAAGGCCTGGCCGTCGGGCGTAGCGGCGAACGCCTGGTCGTACATCGCGCTGGCGCTGAAGGTGCCATGCACCAGCACCAGCACGCGGCCGGTCAGCCCGGCCAGCCAGCCGGCCGGCAGCGGCGCCCACTGCGCCCCGTCCCAGCGGCGCAGGCCCTGGGTGGGGCCGCTCAGCCCGCCCAGCGCCGGGTTGAGGCGCTGGTCCAGCCTCACCAGCCCGGCCGTGACGGCGTTCTCGCCCGGCTCGCGGAAGGGGATGCGCGTGACCGTCTCGCGCGGGTCCAGGCCCACGGCGCGCCAGCTGCGGCGGCCGCCGTCCGCCGCGCGCGGCGGGCCGGGCGGTTCATAGACCCAGCGCAGCAGGCCGTCGTCGCGCAGCAGCCGCACGGCGGCGCGGCCGTCATCGTCGCGGCGCGGCTCGTAGCCGCGGCGGCGGCGCTGCTGGATGGTCGGCCGCAGCTCGTCGCTGCGCGGCAGCGGCGCGTCGCCGAGGCGCTCGCGCGCATCGGCCCAGAGGTCAACGGTCAAGGCCGGCCTCGTTGAGCAGCGGCAGCGGCGTGACCTGCGCCTGGCGGGCGGTGACGATGTCCAGCATGGAGTCGTAGTCCCCGCGCTCGGCCAGCGCCTGCACGCCCGCCTCGATGGCCTCGATGAAGCCGCAGTGCTCGGTCAGCCGCACCGTCTCGATGGGCACCAGCTTGCGCTCGCGCACCCAGCGCCGCACCTCCGCCCAGCTGGCCTTGCCGGCATGCCAGCTGACGACCTGGGCATTGGCCGCCGAGCTGCCGCCGGCATCCGCCTGCACCACCTCGTTGTAGTTGGCCGCGCCCATGCGCTGGTACTCCTCCTGGAAGCGGCGGTGCCGCCACCAGCCGGGCAGCGCGTGGCCGTCGAGCAGGAAGATCACCGGGTAGACGTCGATCAGCTCCAGGCAGGCCGCGAACAGCAGCGCCAGGTCGATGCAGGTGCCCGCGCGCTCGGCCCGCACCATGGACGGCACGCGCAGCCGCTGCGAGTCCAGCTCGCCGCTGTAGCTGGGCGGCGGGTTGATGTAGCCCAGGCCCCAGTCGTGCAGCAGCGTGGCCCACAGCGCTTCGACCTGGCGGTCCACGCCGCGCAGCGCGGCCTCGTCCAGCGCGTCGGCATGCTCGGGCACGCATTGGTAGCCGTCGAAGCCGGCGGTCGGGTCGTCACGCAGCACGCGGTTGTAGCGCCGCGCCATGGCCACCGCGTCCTGCACGGCGGGGTCGCGCGGCAGCACGAACGACGGCAGCCAGCGGCCGTCGCGGCGGTTGTCGCGCCACTGGTCCACCGGCAGCAGGCGCAGGCGGTGGCTGTCGTGGTACAGCAGCTCGCCGCCCTGCCGCACGCTCACCACCAGGCTGGTGTTGATGGCCTCGTGCACGCTGCGCGCCACCTCGGCGGTCAGCGGCACATGGATCTTGTCGGTCAGCTTCTCGCGCACCTGGCGCAGCGTCACGCGGCGCTGGAAGCGCGCCACCTCGTCGCCCATGTGCACCGCCACTTCCACGTCCAGCGGCGCGGCGCGGGCCGGGTTGTCGCAGCTCAGCACGAAGCGCCGGAACAGCGGCTGCGCGTTGTGCAGCACGGCGTAGTTCAGCTCCGGGAAGGGCTCGATCTCGCAGCGCACCGCGGCCGAGGCCGAGGCGGGTGCCACCACGTCGGCGGCCGCCATCACCAGCGCGCGGGCGCGCGCCTCGTGCTGCGCCCGCACCGCCGGGTCGACGAACACCGGCCCGTCCAGCCACAGCGTCACGCCGGTGGCGTCCACCGACTCGGGCAGTGCCCGCACCTCCTCCCAGACGCTGGCAAAGGCCGCCGGCAGGTCGAAGCCGCCGGCAAACAGGTGGCGCAGCAGCTGCGTCAGCGCGTACTCGGCCAGCGAGTCGTCGAAGGCGTCCTGGAAGCCCAGCGCCGCCCGCGTGGCGCCCTCGGCAATCAGCATGGGCGCCAGCCGCGCGGCGCTGTTCCAGACGTTCAGCGTGGTCAGGTAGGGCGGCGCCTTGCCGACACAGCCGGCCACCAGCGCCGCCAGCGCCTGGGCATGCACCAGGCGGGGGTAGCCGTCGGCGCCGCGCAGCAGCAGGCCGTCCAGCACGCGGCGAGCATCGGCCAGCAGCTCGTCGATGGGCTGCAGCCGCCGCGGCGCGTCGGCGGCATCGGACGCCGGCGCCTCCACCAGCGCCGACCGCCCCACCAACGTGCCCAGCTCGCGCAGGCCCTGGTGGCTGTCCATGCCGGCCACGTGCAGCAGGTGCGGCGGGCGGGCGCGCAGCTCGTCGGCCAGCTCCTCCAGGCTGGGGTAGTTCAGCACGCGCGGCGCCGGCACCTCCGCGGGCAGCGCCGCGGCCAGGTTCTTCAGCTCGGCGTCCACCGTCCAGCGCTCGCACAGCTCGGTGGGCAGCGCGTTGACGAACAGCACGCGGAAGTCCTTCCACGCCGGGAAGACCACCGGCTCGCGCGGCACCGGCCGCCAGTCGCCCTCCACCTCGTGCTGCACCTGCAGCTCGCGGATGACGGTCAGCGCGCGCGGCTTGCCCACCGCGGCGCGGCGCTGCTCGCGGGTGGCGGCTGCCAGCACGTATTCCCACGGGAAGATGCGGCCCTCCCACAGCAGCGCCTCGTGCTGGAAGGGCACCCGCACCACCAGCGCCGGCGCCTCGCCCAAGGCGCGCAGCTGGGCCGCGGTGAGGCCCAGCGCCTTCAGCGTCTCGGCGGCCTCCTGCTGGTGCTGCTCGCGGGCCTTGGGCTCGCGCACCCAGCGCTGGCGCGAGCGCAGCACATAGGTCCAGCGCAGCGCCTGCTGGGCCATGCTCTGGCGCGAACGCTCGTCCACCGCCGCCAGCGGCGCGCCCAGCGGGTCGGCCGCACTGGCGATGCGCACCGCCTGCAGCAGCTGTTCATGGTCGGGCGGCAACCCGCCCGGGTTCTTCTTGCGCCTGGATGTCCCCATGCGCGGGAGTATCGCGACGCCTCGGGGGCCCGCCACGCCCCACGTTCAGGCTTCAGGCCAGGCCCAGCGCCTCGTCCACGCCCAGATGCACGTTCATGCACTGCACGGCCGCGCCGCTGGCGCCCTTGCCGAGGTTGTCCAGGCGGCTGAGCAGCAGCACCTGCCCATCTTTGTCGTCAGGGGAGGCGAACACGAACAGGTCCACCCGGTTGGTGTCGTTGCAGGCCTGCACGTCGAAGAAGCCGTTCTCCAGCGTGGCCGCATCGCGCAGCGGCATCACGTGGATGAAGCGCTCGCCGGCGTAGTGCGCGGCCAGCGCGGCCTGCACCTGCTCGGGCGTGGTGCCGGGCTTCAGCTGGCTCAGTTGCAGCGGCACGCTGACGGCCAGGCCCTTGTAGAAGCTGCTGACCACCGGCATGAACACCGGCGGCCTGGCCAGCCCGGTGTGGGCGGCCATCTCGGGCAGGTGCTTGTGCTGCAGGCCCAGGCCATAGGGCCGCGGGGCGCGCAGATGGGCCGGCAGCGGCTGCTGCTCGTACTCGGCAATCATGCTCTTGCCACCGCCCGAGTAGCCGGTAATGGAGGTGGCGCTGACGGCCGCATCACGCGGCAGCAGGCCGGCGTCCACCAGCGGCCGCACCGCCAGGATGAAGGCGCTGGCATGGCAGCCGGGGTTGGCGATGCGCTTGCTGGCCTGGATGGCGCCGCGCTGGCCGCGCGCCAGCTCCGGCAGGCCGAAGGCCCAGCCCGGCGCCGTGCGGTGCGCGGTGCTGGCGTCGATCAGGCAGGTGTGGGGGTTGTTGACCATGAACGCCGCCTCGCGCGAGGCCACGTCGGGCAGGCACAGGAAGGCCACGTCCGCCGCGTTCAGCAGCCGCGAGCGCTCGGCGGGGTCCTTGCGCTTGTCGGCGTCGATCTTCAACACCTCGATGTCGGCACGCGCCGCGAGGTACTCGTGAATGCGCAGGCCGGTCGTGCCTTCCTGGCCGTCTACAAACACCTTGTACGTCATCGCCGCAGCTCCCTTCAAAATCAGGCCATGCAGGATAAGGGCAAACCATGAATCCATCGCGCGTACTGCTTCTGCCCGGGTGGCAAAACTCGGGCCCGGAACATTGGCAAACCCGCTGGGAACGGCTGCACGGCGACCAGCGCGTCGAGCAGCACGACTGGGACTGGCCGCGGCGCGGCGACTGGATGGCACGGCTGGACGAGGTGCTGCTGCAGGACGACGCGCCGGCCGTGCTGGTGGCGCATTCGCTGGGCTGCCAGCTGGTGGCCAGCTGGGCCGAGCATTCGCAGCACACGGCCCGCGTCAAGGGCGCCCTGCTGGTCGCCCCGCCCGACACCGAGCGCCATGACACGCCGCCCCAGCTGCACAACTGGCGGCCCATCCGCCGCGCCCGCCTGCCCTTCCCCAGCATCGCCGTCATCAGCAGCGACGACCCCTACGGCGCCGCCGAGCGCAGCACGCAGATGGCCGCCGACTGGGGCAGCAGCGTGGTCGTCGCCGGGCCGCGCGGCCACCTCAATGCCGAGTCGGGCCTGGGCGACTGGCCCGAGGGCCGCGCGCTGCTGGACGAGCTGCGCAGGCGCTGAAGGACAATCCGCGCCCATGGCGACCAAGAAACCCAAAGGCCTCGGCCTCGGCCTCGAAGCCCTGCTGGGCCCCAAAGTCAGCGACAGCCCCGCGCCCGAGCGCGACGGCCTGCCCAGCACGCTCAAGCTGGAGCAGATGCAGGCGGGCAAGTACCAGCCGCGCACGCGCATGGACGAGGGCTCGCTGTACGAGCTGGCCGAGAGCATCAAGGCCCAGGGCATCATGCAGCCCATCCTCGTGCGACCCATCACCGCCAGCGGGCCGGTGGCCTACGAGATCATCGCTGGCGAACGGCGCTTCCGCGCCGCCCGGCTGGCCGGCCTGCGCGAGGTGCCGGTGCTGGTGAAGGCGGTGCCCGACGAGTCGGCCGCCGCGATGGCGCTGATCGAGAACATCCAGCGCGAAGACCTCAACCCGCTGGAAGAGGCCCAGGGCCTGAAGCGCCTGACCGACGAGTTCGGCCTGACTCACGAGCAGGCCGCCCAGGCGGTGGGCCGCTCGCGCAGCGCGGCCAGCAACCTGCTGCGCCTGCTCAACCTGGCCGCGCCGGTGCAGAACATGCTGATGGCCGGCGACCTGGACATGGGCCATGCCCGCGCGCTGCTGCCGCTGGACGGCGCCACGCAGATCACCACGGCCAGCGAGATCGCGGCCAGGAAGCTCAGCGTGCGCGAGGCCGAGAAGCTGGTGGCCAAGGCCCAGGGCGCCGCACGCCAAACGCCGCTGCTGCGCGTGAAGGGCGACAAGAGCCGCGACGTGCTGCGGCTGGAAGAGGAACTGGCCGACGCCCTCGGCGCCACCGTGGAGGTGCGCGTCAAGAAGCGCGGCAAGCGTGGCGGCCAGAGCGGCGAGCTGGCCATCCATTTCGATTCGCTGGACGCGCTGTCCGGCCTGCTCGACAAGCTGCGCGGCGGCTGAGCCGAACGGCCCATGCGGGGCGCCGGGACGGCGGCTCCGCAATGCGGCGGCGTCCGACAGCGGGCCACCGCGCGGCACTGAACACTAGGACCGCGGCAAGGGCGCCGCCCGCCGCGCAACGCGCTGCGTTTCCGCTCAACATTTCTTCACGCGGGGCGCTGTCAGCGGAGCGCCACAAGGTCCGCTCGTTCGTGCGGTTTGCCCGCGAAGTGCCAGGTCTTGCCCAGACCGCGGGCGTATGCTGGACCGGCACCTGCCACCGCCCCTGTCAACGAAAGACCCGGCTGGTTGGTTGGTGGAGGTACGCGGCTTATTCTTGAGATGACACAGCGACTGCGGCGCCGCAGTCGACCGCTTGGAGAGTTCTGATGACGCCTTGCAGTTGAGGCGCGATCAGAACCCCCCAGTCCCCTCGGGCACGGATCGTGCCTGTGGCCTGCGTGGTTCAAACCGCAGGAGGTCGGCATGGACATCATCAGCCATTTCTCAGCGCGCTACGAGCGCAGCAAGGTCGAGGAGCTCTCGCTGGAGGACTACCTCGCGGAGTGCAAGAAGAACCCGCTGGCCTACGCCACGGCCGCCGAGCGCATGCTGCAGGCCATCGGCGAGCCGCAGATGCTGGACACCCGCAACGACCCGCGGCTGTCGCGCATCTTTGCCAACAAGACGATCAAGATCTACCCGGCCTTCGCCGAGTTCTACGGGCTCGAGGAGGCCATCGAGCAGGTCGTCAGCTACTTCCGCCATGCCGCGCAGGGGCTGGAGGAAAAGAAGCAGATCCTCTACCTGCTGGGCCCTGTCGGCGGGGGCAAGAGTTCCATCGCCGAGCGGCTCAAGCAGCTGATGGAGCATGTGCCGTTCTATGCGATTGCCGGCTCGCCGGTGAACGAGTCGCCGCTGGGCCTGTTCGACCCCATCGAGGACGGCCCGCTGCTGGAGCGCGACTACGGCATCCCGCGCCGCTACCTCAACCGCATCCTGTCGCCCTGGGCGGTCAAGCGGCTGGACGAGTTCGGTGGCGACATCCGCAAGTTCAAGGTGGTCAAGCGCTACCCCAGCGTGCTCAAGCAACTGGGTGTGGCCAAGACCGAGCCGGGTGACGAGAACAACCAGGACATCAGCTCGCTGGTGGGCAAGGTCGACATCCGCAAGCTGGAGACCTATGCGCAGGACGACCCCGACGCCTACAGCTACTCCGGCGGCCTGTGCCTGGCCAACCAGGGCCTGCTGGAATTCGTCGAGATGTTCAAGGCGCCCATCAAGGTGCTGCACCCGCTGCTGACCGCAACTCAAGAGGGCAACTACAAGGGCACCGAGGGCTTCGGCGCCATCCCCTTCGACGGCATCGTGCTGGCGCACAGCAACGAGAGCGAGTGGAAGACCTTCCGCAACAACAAGAACAACGAAGCCTTCCTCGACCGCGTCTACATCGTCAAGGTGCCCTACTGCCTGCGCGTCAGCGAGGAGATCAAGATCTACGAGAAGCTGATCCGCGGCTCGTCGCTGGCCGAAGCCAAGTGCGCGCCCGGCACGCTGAAGATGATGAGCCAGTTCGCGGTGCTGACGCGGCTGAAGGAGCCGGAGAACTCGTCGCTGTTCAGCAAGATGCAGATCTACGACGGCGAGAACCTCAAGGACACCGACCCGCGCGCCAAGAGCTACCAGGAGTACCGCGACTACGCCGGCGTGGACGAGGGCATGAGCGGCATCAGCACGCGCTTCGCGTACAAGATCCTGTCCAAGGTCTTCAACTTCGACAGCACCGAGGTGGCCGCCAACCCGGTGCACCTGATGTACGTGCTGGAGCAGCAGATCGAGCGCGAGCAGTTCCCCAAGGAGCTGGAGGAGAAGTACGTCGGCTTCATCAAGGAGCAGCTGTCGCCGCGCTACGCCGAGTTCATCGGCAAGGAAATCCAGACCGCCTACCTGGAGAGTTATTCCGAGTACGGCCAGAACATCTTCGACCGCTACGTGACCTACGCCGACTACTGGATCCAGGACCAGGAGTACCGCGACACCGACACCGGCGAGGTCTTCGACCGCGCGGCGCTGAACGCCGAGCTGGAGAAGATCGAGAAGCCCGCTGGCATCTCCAACCCCAAGGATTTCCGCAACGAGATCGTCAACTTCGTGCTGCGGGCGCGCGCCAACAACGCGGGTAAGAACCCGCTGTGGACCAGCTACGAGAAGCTGCGCACCGTCATCGAGAAGAAGATGTTCTCCAACACCGAGGAGTTGCTGCCCGTCATCAGCTTCAACGCCAAGGCCAGCGCCGAGGACGCCAAGAAGCACGAGAACTTCGTGCAGCGCATGGTGGACAAGGGCTACACGGCCAAGCAGGTGCGGCTGTTGTGCGAGTGGTACTTGAGGGTGCGCAAGTCCAGCTGAAGATCATGAACCCCTCGTCCGACGAGTACATCGGCCGATCCCCCGAGGGGATGCGGGCCGGCTTGGGGCGGCCCGGCGCTCGGCCCAGGGAAAGGTGAGGCATGTCCCTCCAGCAAATCATCGATAGACGGCTGTCGGGCAAGAACAAGTCCATCGGCAACCGCGAGCGCTTCCTGCGCCGCCACAAGGAGCAGATCCGCGAGGCGGTCAAGCGCGCCGTGGACGGGCGCGGCATCCGCGACATGGAGCGCGGCGAGGAGGTGCACATCCCCAAGAGGGACCTCACCGAGCCCGTCTTCGGCCATGGCGACGGCGGCGTGCGCGAGGTCGTGCGGCCGGGCAACCAGGAGCTGTCTCTTATACACATCTGACGCTGCCGACGAAGGCTTAGG
>CAXDTK010000144.1:0-13332 GCA_963992225.1 uncultured Comamonadaceae bacterium
GTCGGCGCCCAGCGCGGCAGCGGCCGCGATGAAGCGCACGTCGCCCTGCAGCGACTCGCTGCCGACTCCCTCGATGCGCAGCGGCGCAGCGGTCGCCGCGATGGCACCCAGCGCGACGAAATAGGAGGCCGAGGACGCATCGCCCTCGACGAAGACCTCGCCCGGCGAGCGGTAGCGGCTGCCGGCCGGGATGACGAAGGCCTGCCAGCCCTCGCGCTTCACGGCGATGCCGAAGCGCGCGAGAAGCGCCAGCGTGATCTCGATGTAGGGCTTGGAGATCAGCTCGCCGATGACCTCGATGCGGAGGTCCTGCTCGGCCACCAGCGGCAGGGCCAGCAGCAGCGCGGTCAGGAACTGGCTGGACACGTCGCCGCGCACGCGCACGGGCTCGTGCAGGGCCAGCGCGGACGGGCCGCGCAGGCGCAGCGGCGGGTAGCCCGGGTTGCCCAGGTCGTCGATGGCGCAGCCCAGGCCACGCAGCGCGTCGACCAGGTCGCCGATGGGCCGCTCGTGCATGCGCGCCACGCCCGAGACCTCGAAGCTGCCGCCCTGCGTGGCCGCCAGCACGGCCAGCGCCGCCGTCAGCGGCCGCATGGCGGTGCCGGCATTGCCGAGGAACAGCTGCGCCTGCTTGGCCAGCAGCTTACCGCCCAGGCCGACGATGCTGACCGTGTCGCCCTCCTGCGCCACGCCGCAGCCCAGCGCGCGCAGCGCGTCCAGCATCACGGCGGTGTCGTCGGAGGCCAGCAGGTCGCGCACGACGGTGCGGCCCTCGCTGAGGGCGGCGAGCAGCAGCACGCGGTTGGAGATGCTCTTGGAGCCGGGCAGGCGCACGCTGCCCGCGGCGCCGCGCAGCGGCGGCAGGTCGAGGAAGGGGATCTTGAACATCACTTGCCGGCGGGCCGGCCGGGAGGGACTGCGGAGGAAGGGAGGTTCCAGGCGGCGCGGCCTTCGGCAATGGGGCGCAGCGCGCCTTCCAGGGCCGCCGCGTCGCCGGCTTCGATCAGGGCTTCGAGCTGGTCCAGCATGGTGCGAAAGCGCTTGGACTGCGCCAACACCTCGTGCTTGTTGGCCAGCAGGATGTCGCGCCACACCGCCGGGTCGCCGGCGGCGATGCGCGTGAAGTCGCGGAAGCCCGGGCCGGCCAGGCTGAGGTAGTCCCGTGCGGCGGGCTGCTCGGCGATCGCCTGGAAATAGGCGAAGGCCAGCAGGTGCGGCAGGTGGCTGACGGCGGCGAACGCGGCGTCATGGTTGTGCGGCCGCATCTTCAGCACCGTGGCGCCCAGCGCCGACCAGACGTCGGTCGCCTTCTGCACCAACTGCGGGTTGGTGAAGGGCTGTGGCGTCAGGATGACTTGGCGGCCTTCGTACAGCGTGGCCTCGGCATGCTGCACGCCGCCCGATTCCTTGCCGGCGATGGGGTGGCAAGGCACGAAGCTGGCGGCCCGTTCGCCCAGCGCGCGGCGCGCGGCCTCGATGACGTCGCACTTGGTGGAGCCCACGTCCATGAACAGCACGCCCGGGTTGACCAGGTGGCGGATGGCCTTCAGCGTGCTTTCGGTGGCCGACACCGGCACGGCGATCAGCACGATGTCGGAGCCCGACACGGCCAGCAGCGCCGACTCCGCGGCCACGTCGATGACGCCCAGCTTCTTGGCCTGCTTGGTGGTGGACGGCGACTTGCTGTAGCCGATCACCCGCTTGACCAGGCCGGCCCGCTTCATGGCCAGCGCGAAGCTGCCCCCCATCAGGCCGCATCCGATCACACCCAGCTGCTGGAACATGGCGGTACCGCGCTCAGTTCTTCACCGGGTAGGCACCCAGCATCTTGAAGAAGGCGCAGTTCTCGCGCAGCTCGGCCAGGGCCGCGGCCACGTTGGGCTGGCTGGGGTGGCCGTCGAGGTCGATGTAGAAGTAGTAGTCCCACTGGCCGGTGCGCGCGGGGCGCGACTCCAGGCGCGTCATGGAAACGCCGTGCGTCTTCAGTGGCACCAGCAGGTCGTGCATGGCGCCGGGGCGGTTGGGCACCGAGACGACGAGGCTGGTGCAATCGCGGCCCGTGGCGGGCGGCGTGGCCATGGTCTGCGGCAGGCAGATGACGGCGAAGCGGGTGCGGTTGTAGGCCTCGTCCTGGATGGCGTGGGCCACGATGTGCAGGCCGAACAGCGTCGAGGCGCGCTCGGCGCCCAGCGCGGCCCAGGCCGGGTGGGTGGCGGCCAGGCGGGCGCCTTCGGCGTTGCTGGACACGGCGCGCCGCTCGACGTCCGGCAGGTGCAGGTTCAGCCAGTTCTGGCACTGCGCCAGCGCCTGCGGATGCGCGAGGACCGCCTCGATGCCGTGCATGGACGGCTCCTTGCGCATCAGGTTGTGGCGGATCAGCAGGCTGACCTCGCCGACCACATGGCAGGGCGTGTGCAGGAACAGGTCCAGCGAGCGGGTCACCACGCCTTCGGTCATGTTCTCGACGCCGACCACGCCGAACTGCGCGCTGCCGCTGGCGGTGGCGTGGAAGACCTCGTCGAAGCTGTTGCAGTACACCAGGTCGGCCGCGCCGCCGAAGTACTCGATGGCGGCCTGCTCGCAGAAGGTGCCCACCGGGCCCAGCACGGCCACGCGCTGCGGTGACTCCAGTGCCAGGCAGGCGGACATGATCTCGCGCCAGATGGCCGACACATGCTCGGCCTTCAGCGGGCCGGGGTTGGCGGCGCGGATCTTGTCGATGACTTGCGCCACGCGGTCCGGGCGGAAGAAGGGCGTGCCTTCGGCGCGCTTGATCTCGCCGACCTGCTCGGCGACGCGGGCGCGCTGGTTCAGCAGTTCCAGCAACTGCTTGTCCAGCCCGTCGATCTGGTCGCGCAGTGCCAGCAGCGCCTGCGAGGCGACGGGCTCAGCCATGGCGAGCCTCGAACTGCTGCAGGAAGGACACCAGCGCCTGCACGCCTTCCAGCGGCATCGCGTTGTAGAGGGAGGCGCGCATGCCGCCGACCGACTTGTGGCCCTTGAGCTGCAGCAGGCCGGCTTCCTTGGCCTCGGTCAGGAAGGTCTCGTTCAGTGCCTCGTCCTTCAGGAAGAAGGGCACGTTCATGCGCGAGCGGCAGCCGGGGTCGACGCGGTTCTCGTAGAAGCCGGAGGCGTCCAGCGCCGCGTACAGCAGCCGCGCCTTGTCGACGTTGCGCTGCTCGATGGCGGCCAGCCCCTGCTTGCCGGCGTAGCCCAGCCCCTTGACCCACTGGAACACCAGCCCGGCGACGTAGATCGCGAACGTGGGCGGCGTGTTGTACATGGAGTGGTGGGCGGCCACCGTCTCGTAGTTGAAGGCCGTGGGGCAGATGTCCAGCGCATGGCCCAGCAGGTCTTCGCGCACGAACACCAGCGTCAGGCCGGCCGGGCCGATGTTCTTCTGTGCGCCGCCGAAGGCCAGGCCCACGCGGCGCCAGTCGATGGGGCGGGACAGCAGGTGCGACGAGCAGTCGATGACCAGCGGCACGCCGTGGGTCAGCCGCGGCAGCTCGTGGAACTCGACGCCGTCGATGGTCTCGTTGGTGCAGACATGCACGTAGCTGGCGTCGTCGCGCAGCTGCCAGTCACGCGGAATCTCGCGGCCGTTGCCCTCGGCGGCGATGTGCACGTCGGCATAGCGGCGCGCCTCGGCCGCGCTCTTGCGCGACCAGGACCCCGTGACCACCACATCCAGCTTGCCGCTACGGCCGAGGTTGAGCGGCACGATGGCGTTCTCGGCCAGCCCGCCGCCCTGCATGAACAGGATGCGGAATTCCGGCGGCACGGTCAGCAGTTCACGCAGGTCGGCCTCGGCCCGCTCGAGGATGCTGCCGAACTCCTTGCCGCGGTGGCTCATCTCCATGACGCTCATCCCGCTGCCACCCCAGTCCAGCATTTCGGCGGCCACCTGCCGCAACACGGGTTCGGGCAGGGTGGCGGGGCCGGCGGAGAAGTTGAACGGGCGGGATGAGGTCATCGAGTGGAGGGCTACTTCTTCGGCGTGGAGGCGGCAGGCTTGTTGCCGGGCGCAGGGGCCGGCTGCAGGCCCAGCTGCTTGGCAAGGTTGGCGTTCAGCGTCTTGAAGCGGCCATCCAGCGTGGGCCCGACTTCGGCCATGACCTTCTGGGCCACGGCCTTCTGCAGCTCGACGCTGGCCAGGCCGAACTTCTGGCTGACCGGCGATTCTGCCCAGGCAACGATCTGCTTCAGTTCGTCCTCGTTGAAGCGTTCGTCCAGCAGCGCCGAAGCGCTGGTGGGCACGGCCTTGGAAATCTTGTCCCGCAGGTATGGCACGTTCTCGTCGACGAACTTCTTCAGCTCGGCGTCCATGGCCTTGGCGGTGGCTTCGCGCTTTTCCTGGGGCACCTGCTGCAGCGCCGCGCGGCCGGCCTGCATCACCTGGGACACGGGGCCCTGGATGATGTTGTTGGTCATGCCCTCGGCCATGCCCTGCTGCTGCAGCGCGACGATCTTGTCGATCAGCGCCTTCTTGGCCGGCGAGGGTTGCGCGAACGCGGAGCCAGCCGTCAGGGCCAGCGCGAGGGCCAGGCCCAGCTTGCGAGAAGTCATGTCAGTCCTTGGGTACTTCGGAGGTATCGCCCGCCTCGCCAGGTTCGGCGCCGGCATCGGATTCGTTGGCGTCGTTCTCGACGATGCGCTGCAGGCCGGAGAGCTTGCTGCCATCGTCCAGCGCGATCAGCGTGACGCCTTGGGTGGCACGGCCCAGCTCGCGGATCTCGCTGACGCGGGTGCGCACCAGCACCCCCTTGTCGGTGATCAGCATGATCTCGTCCTCCGGGCGCACCAGCGTCGCCGCGACGACGCGGCCGTTGCGCTCGCTCTGCTGGATGGCGATCATGCCCTTGGTGCCACGGCCATGGCGGGTGTACTCGACGATGGAGGTGCGCTTGCCGTAGCCGTTCTCGGTCGCGGTCAGCACGCTCTGCGTCTCGTCCTCGGCCACCAGCATCGCGATCAGGCGCTGATCGGGCTCCAGCATCATGCCGCGCACGCCGCGGGCGGTGCGGCCCATCGGGCGCACGTCGTCCTCGTCGAAGCGCACCGCCTTGCCGCCGTCGCTGAACAGCATCACGTCATGGTGGCCGTCGGTCAGCGCGGCGCCGATCAGGTGGTCGCCTTCGTCGAGGTCGACGGAGATGATGCCGGCCTTGCGCGGGTTGCTGAAGTCCTTCAGCGAGGTCTTCTTGACCGTGCCCATGGCGGTGGCCATGAAGATGAAGTGGTCCTCGGGGAAGCTGCGGAACTCGCCGGTCAGCGGCAGCACGACGGTGATCTTCTCGCCGGCCTGCAGCGGGAACATGTTGACGATGGGCTTGCCGCGCGAGTTGCGCGAGCCCTGCGGCACCTCCCAGACCTTGAGCCAGTAGACGCGGCCGCGGTCGGAGAAGCACAGGATCCAGTCGTGCGTGTTGGCGATGAACAGCTGGTCGATCCAGTCGTCGTCCTTGGTCGCCGTGGCCTGCTTGCCGCGGCCGCCGCGGCGCTGGGCGCGGTATTCGCTGAGCGCCTGGCTCTTGATGTAGCCGGTGTGCGACAACGTCACCACCATGTCGGTCGGCGTGATCAGGTCCTCGGTGCCCAGCTCCTGCGCGTTGTGCTCGATGACACTGCGACGCGCGCCGATCTTGGTCTGGCCGAACTCGGTCTTCAGCTGGATCAGCTCGTCGCCGATGATGGTGGTCACGCGGGCCGGCGTGGCCAGGATGTCCAGCAGGTCGGCGATCTGCGACATCACGTCCTTGTACTCGCCGACGATCTTGTCCTGCTCCAGCCCGGTCAGGCGCTGCAGGCGCATCTGCAGGATTTCGCTGGCCTGCGAATCCGACAGGCGGTACAGACCGTCCGTCTGCATGCCGTACTCGGGCTCCAGCCCCTCCGGGCGGAAGGCGGCCCGGCCGCCGGGCGTCTGGCCCTCGGCGCGGGTCAGCATCTCGCGCACCAGCGACGAGTCCCAGCTCTTGGCCATCAGCGCGGCCTTGGCGACCGGCGGTGTCGGCGAGGTCTTGATGGTCTCGATGAACTCGTCGATGTTGGCCAGCGCGACGGCCAGGCCTTCCAGCACATGGCCGCGCTCGCGCGCCTTGCGCAGCTCGTAGATCGTGCGGCGGGTCACGACCTCGCGGCGGTGCTCCAGGAACACGACGACCATGTCGCGCAGGTTGCACAGCTTGGGCTGGCCGTCGACCAGCGCGACCATGTTCATGCCGAAGCTGTCCTGCAGCTGGGTCTGCTTGTAGAGGTTGTTCAGCACCACCTCGGGGACTTCGCCGCGCTTGAGCTCGATGACCACCCGCATGCCCGACTTGTCGGACTCGTCCTGGATGTGGCTGATGCCCTCGATCTTCTTCTCGTGCACCAGCTCGGCGATGCGTTCGAGCAGGGTCTTCTTGTTGACCTGGTAAGGGATCTCGTCAACGATGATCGCCTGGCGGTTGCCCCGGTCGATGTCCTCGAAGTGCACCTTGGCGCGCATCACGACGCGGCCGCGCCCGGTGCGGTAGCCGTCGCGCACGCCGGCCAGCCCGTAGATGATGCCGGCGGTGGGGAAGTCGGGCGCCGGGATGATCTCCATCAGCTCGTCCACCGTGACCGCCGGGTTGCGCAGCGCCAGCAGGCAGGCATCGACCACCTCGTTGAGGTTGTGGGGTGGAATATTGGTCGCCATGCCGACCGCGATGCCGGACGAGCCGTTGACGAGCAGATTCGGCAGCCGGGTCGGCAAAACCAGCGGCTCTTTTTCGCTGCCGTCGTAATTCGGCCCGAAATCGACGGTTTCCTTGTCGATGTCGGCCAGCATTTCATGGGCGATCTTGTCGAGGCGAATTTCGGTGTATCGCATCGCCGCGGCGTTGTCGCCGTCGACCGAACCGAAATTGCCTTGACCGTCCACCAGCATGTGGCGCAGCGAAAAATCCTGCGCCATGCGCACGATGGTGTCGTAGACGGCGGTGTCCCCGTGCGGGTGGTATTTACCGATGACGTCGCCGACGATACGGGCCGACTTCTTGTACGGCCGGTTCCAGTCGTTGTTCAATTCGTGCATCGCGAACAGCACGCGGCGATGCACCGGCTTGAGGCCGTCGCGGGCGTCGGGCAGGGCGCGGCCGACGATCACGCTCATCGCGTAATCGAGGTAGGAGCGGCGCATCTCCTCCTCTAGGCTGATCGGCAGGGTTTCCTTGGCGAACTGGGTCATGCGGGCTCGATCTCGCCTGCGCACTACACGGGCGCGACGTCGTCAGGATGTAGGTGGAAAGCGCAAATTCTAAGCGGCGCGCACCATGTAGCAGCAGCGCAACATCGCTCGCCGCGCCCTTGAACGTAGGCCGCCACAATGCGTCCGTCTCGGTGCCCCCATGGCACAATCGTCGAGTCCCTAGGAGAAACCCTAAAGTCTCTCCTGAGGTTAGAGGTTCGAGTACTGACTCTCGCAGGGCAACTGCGGCATTCCTTGAGAGGAGAATCATGAAGAAATTGAATCGCGTGGCGTCGCTGTTTGCGGTGGCTGCGGTCGCCGCTGCGGCAGCATCGGGTGCATCTGCACAAACCGTTGACAACTGGCGCGCCACGGACGGCACGGTCTGGAAGAACGGCACCAACGAGTACTGCTGGCGCGACAACTTCTGGACGCCGGCCACGGCGGCCAAGGGCTGCGACGGCGAAATCAAGCCGGCGCCCAAGGTCGAGGCACCGAAGCCGGTCGCTCCGCCCGCACCGGTCGCTCCGCCTGCGCCCCCGAAGCCCGTCACGCCGCCCGCTCCGGTCAGCGAGAAGGTCACCTTCGCCGCCGACGCGTTCTTCGACTTCGACAAGTCGACGCTGAAGCCCGAAGCCAAGGCCAAGCTGGACGATCTGGTCAGCAAGACCAAGGGTATCAACCTGGAAGTCATCATCGCCGTGGGCCACACCGACTCGGTGGGCAGCGACGAGTACAACCAGAAGCTGTCCATCCGCCGCTCGGAAGCCGTCAAGGCCTACCTGGTGAGCAAGGGTGTCGAGCCGAACCGTGTCTACACCGAAGGCAAGGGCGAGAAGCAGCCTGTGGCCGACAACAAGACCGCCGAAGGCCGCGCCAAGAACCGCCGCACCGAGATCGAAGTCGTCGGTACGCGCAACAAGTAAGCTCAGGCGCCCTCGGCGCTTTGTGCAAAGCCCCGCCGGCCTGCCGTCGGGGCTTTTCTCTTTTCTGCACCCGCCCATGATCAATGCCGATCCGCAAGAGCTCGCCAAGTTCGGCGAGCTGGCCCACCGTTGGTGGGACCCTGAAAGCGACTTCAAACCCCTGCACCAGATCAACCCGTTGCGCCTGGGCTGGATCCAGCAGCTTTGCCCGCTCGCCGGCAAGCGGGTGCTCGACGTCGGTTGCGGCGGCGGCATCCTGAGCGATTCGATGGCCCGCGTGGGTGCCCAGGTGCTGGGCATCGACCTGTCCACCAAGCCGCTGCGTGTCGCGGAACTGCATGCGATGGAGGCGGGCACCGAGGGCGTCGAATACCGCGAGATCGCGGTCGAGGCCTTGGCGGCCGAGCAGCCGGCCGGTTTCGACGTGGTGACCTGCATGGAAATGCTGGAGCATGTGCCCGACCCCGCATCGGTGGTGCAAGCCTGTGCCACGCTGGTGAAGCCCGGCGGCTGGGTCTTCCTGTCGACGCTCAACCGCAACGCCAAGTCCTTCCTTCTGGCCATCGTCGGCGCCGAATACCTCATGAAGATGCTGCCCAAGGGCACGCATGAGTACGCCCGCTTCCTACGGCCCTCGGAGCTGGCGCAGTTCTGCCGGGATGCGGGCCTGGATGCCCAGGCCAGCCGTGGCCTGACCTACAACCCGTTGACGCAGCGCTACAGCCTGGGCAGCGATACCGACGTCAACTACCTGCTGGCCTGTCGGCGCCCGCTGTGAAGCGGCTGGCGTCGCGCTGGGCGCATCTGCGTGCCGTCCTGTTCGACCTGGACGGCACGCTGATCGACAGTGCGCCGGATCTCGGTCGGGCGGCCAACGCGATGCGGGCGGCCCGCGGTCTTGCGCCGCTGGCATTGGCGCAGTACCGGCCGCATGGCGGCTCCGGCGCCCGGGGCATGCTGGGGCAGGCCTTCGACGTCGGCCCGGGCCATGCCGATTACGAGGCACTCAGGCGCGAGTTCCTCGACTGCTACGAAGGCCTGATGCACGACACCACGCGGCCGTTTCCCGGCATCGCGGCCGAGCTGGCGGGCCTGTCGGGCGCCGGTCTGGCATGGGGCATCGTGACGAACAAGGCCGAGCGCTTCGCCCTGCCGCTGGTCGGCGTGCTGCGGCTGGAGGCTGCGGTGGTGGTCGGCGGCGACACCACGGCCCACACCAAGCCGCATCCGGCACCCTTGCTGGAAGCGGCGCGACGGCTGGCGGTCGATCCGGCAACCTGCCTGTACGTTGGTGACGACGAGCGGGACATCGTGGCGGGCCGCGCTGCCGGCATGGCGACGGCCGTCGCCGCCTGGGGCTACCTGGGTCTGCGGTCGGAATACCGCAATTGGCAGGCGGATATCGAGCTGGCGGCACCGGGCGAGCTCTTGAAGTCGCTCGGGGTGGCCTAAAATAGGCTGTTCTGGGGCCGACCTGGTTTCGACGTGGGTGCGGATCCGGAGTAGGGCATGCCGAGCACCAGTCCGCTCGTAAAACCACTGGAAACAAAGTAACTGCAAACGACTCTACGTTCGCACTCGCCGCTTAATTGCGGATGAGCTTCTCAACGGCAGGCCGATGGGCCGGGCTGAGTTCCGCAAGGGACAAGGCTGAGAAGTCACTCACATCGGCTGGCCATTTGCTGGGTCACTCAGCAGGTGGCGAGATCAAGTGACTGGCGGGAAAGCTAGCGTGCCACTGCGCGAGTTGACCGTGAGATTCAAATCAGCCGGCTAAGCATGTAGATCTGCCCGGTGATGGCTTGCGGACGGGGGTTCAATTCCCCCCGGCTCCACCATTACAGAGTTCAGCGAGGTTCGCTGAAGCCCAAAAGGCCCAAGTAAATCAACGACTTGGGCCTTTTTCTTTGTCCGCCGACGTGCAGTAACTTCCGCCGACAACCGGGGCGCAGTTGCAGTAACTTCCGCAGTAACCACACAATCGGGCCGTTCCAGCCGCGAAAGTTACTGCATGGCCCGCGACCTGATCCCAGGTGACAAGACCCTCAAAGCCATCAAGCCGGGCGACCCGCGCAAGCGCATCAGCGACGGTGACGGGCTCTACCTGCTGCTGTTCGTGAAGGGCGGCTCGCACGGCTGGCGCTTCGACTATGCGCACGGCGGCCGGCGCAAGACCCTGAGCCTGGGCACGTACCCGGACACGTCGCTCGCCCTGGCGCGCACGAAGGCCGACGACGCGCGCAAGCTGCTGGCCGAGGGCACCGACCCCAGCGACGTGCGCAAGCAGACCAGGGCAGAGCAGCAAATCCAGGCCGACGCCGAAAAGCGCGAGAACCTGGGCCTGCCGCCGGTGGACTCTTTCGAGGCCGTGGCGCGCAACTGGCTCGCCACCATCCACGAGTCCAAGGTCAGCGCCGGCCACGCCGAACGTACGCGCATCAGGCTGGAGCAGGACGTTTTTCCCTGGATCGGCCGCAAGCCCATTGCCGAGGTGACGGCGCCCGACGTGCTGGCCTGCCTGCGCCGTGTGGAAGCCCGAGGCGCCATCGAGACAGCGCACCGCATCAAGGCCGCCTGCGGGCAGGTGTTCCGGTTCGGCATCGCCGAGGGCAAGTGCGCGCGCGATCACGCCGCCGACCTGCGCGACGCCATGACGCCGGTGAACGTGACGCACCGCGCTGCCATCACCGACCCCAAGCAGGTGGGCGAACTGCTGCGCGCCATGCACGACTACCGGGGCCTGCCGACCACGCGCGCCGCGCTGATGCTGGCGCCGCTGGTGTTCGTGCGGCCGGGCGAGCTGCGGCAGGCCGAGTGGGCTGAGTTCGACCTCGACGCCGCCGAGTGGAAGATCCCGGCCGAGCGCATGAAGCTGGTGAAGGCCAAGAAAGCCGAAGGCGGTTTTCATTGGGTGCCGCTGGCGTCGCAGGCCGTGGCACTGCTGCGCGACCTGCAGCCGCTCACCGGCCATGGCCGCTATGTGTTCCCCAGCCCGCGCAGCGACGACCGGCCCATGAGCGACAACGCCGTGCTGTCGGCCCTGCGCCGCATGGGTTTCGCCAAGGACGAGATGACGGGCCACGGCTTCCGCGCGATGGCGCGCACGCTGTTGCAGGAGCGGCTGGGCGTGGACGTGGCGATCATCGAGGCGCAGCTCGCGCACGCCGTCAAAGACTCACTCGGCCGCGCCTACAACCGCACCGAGTTCCTCGACCAGCGGCGCCAGATGATGCAGCAGTGGGCCGACCACCTTGACCGCCTGCGGGTCGGTGCCGAGGTGTTGTCGTTCAAGCAGGCCTAGAGTCCGATTTCGCTGCGCCTAGGCTGATCCCCGAAAACCCGTTTCCCTGACGGGCTGGCGTAGCGATTACTCCAGGGTGTGTGAGGGACGCAATGCCGGTCAATCTAAAGAATCCAAAGCAATACGATTTCCTGACTCGTCTTTTTTTGACGTACGGCGAAGATATTGCCTACAAGTTGCCAGCTGCGATTTTTGCGCTAGCGGCACTGGCTTTTGTCATCCTAATTCGGAAGGGCGTCTCAAAAGAGCTAGAGCTAGTTCTGTTGCTTCTTATTCTTGGCCAATTTGCCTGCGTAACGGTTGGGACTGCGATGGCAATTCAAATGCGATTTCGTAGAGCGGAGCACGCACGCTTGATCCAATACATCGAGAAGTTGCGCCAGTACACGGTTAACGGCTTGCAGACAGCGGACATGAACTTCGCTGATATCGGAAAGATCATTTCCCCGCCGCCGGTTGAAGTGCCGCAACCAACGCCGGAGGATTTCGAAGAAAAGCCATTGCGAACGCGTGAGCGAAACACTCTGCTCACGCTTATCGGCGTTTTGTGCAAAGAAGCCGGGATAGATTGGACGAGGCCAGCCGCAGCAGCAGCCACCATCAAACTTGTCGCGGAGCGAATGGAGGTGCGGATCGGTGAGTCAACCATAGAAGAACATCTGAAGAAGGTGCCGAGTGCCTTGGAGGCCCGTTCGTACTAGTGAAGCGCTGGGCAAGTGCCCACGAGGTGCCGGTAGTTGACTTTGCGCGATGGGCAATTGACCTTTTTGAAGTGGGGCGGTCAGCAATATGCCGCCACGAACCACACCGGCAGAGTCCGGACGAAAGGCGCCGATGACAACCAACGGCAAACACAAGCCCCGCACCGAGCAACCGCTCCACGCGGCCCAAATCCATGACGCGCTGCTGAAACTGCAGACCGTCCAGGCCCTCACGGGTTTGGGCAAAACGTCAATCTACGAGCGCATCAAGACCGGCGAATTCAAGCCGGTTCGGCTCGGCTCCCGATGCACTCGGTTCAGGGCTTGCGACGTTCAAGCGTGGCTCCAGGCCCAAGGGCGGTAAGGGGAACGAGATGGACAAAAAAGAGACCACCTCCCCCGAAAAAGAAGCGGCCCTCAAAGCATTGCGCACCCAGTTTACGGGCACCGACACGCCCGCCCAGATCACGCTGCTGGCGGCCGCGCTGAGGCTCTACAGCATCAGCACCTACGAGGCGTCGCGCTTTCTCGATATCTACCATCCGGCCGGGCGCATCAAGGACTTGCGCAAGCAGGGCTACAACATCCTGACGGTGTGGACGACGGTTCAGACCGAGGCCGGCGTGGCCCACCGCATCGGACGCTATGTGCTGCTGGCCGAGCCTCCCCAGGCCCTGCCGATGGAGCAGGCAGCATGACGGCGCCGGACTGGCTGGAGCGGCTGCAATGGCTCGCAGCGCGGTTTCCGCAGGCCGGTATAAGCCCAGACCTTGCCGGGCTGGCGCTGGCCGACCTGTGGGCTGTCTATCGCTTCCTGTGCCGACTGGCGGAGAGTTGAATCATGGGCGCGCGAGATTCGTTCCAAACGGACGAGATGGGCGCCCATGCCCGGCTCTACGAAAAGATCGCTCATTCGCCAGCCTGGCTGGCGCTGGGTTTCTCGTCCAGGGCGCTATACGTGCAGTTGCGAGTGAAGCTCAAGCAGACCAACAACGGCAATATCGAGGCCACGCTCGCCACGCTCAAGCACGCCGGTTTCAAATCATCCAGCACGTTGGCAAAGGCGCTGCGCGAGCTGGAAACTGTGGGCCTGATGGCGAAGACGCGCCAAGGCGGCATTGCGGCCGGCGGCCGGCTCTGCAACTGTCTCTTATACACATCTGACGCTGCCGACGAAGGCTTAGGTGT
>CAXDTK010000145.1:0-13247 GCA_963992225.1 uncultured Comamonadaceae bacterium
CACCTAAGCCTTCGTCGGCAGCGTCAGATGTGTATAAGAGACAGGTCAGCGTCATCAGGATGTCGGCGTACCAGGACGCGTTCAGCCCCAGCGACTCGTCGGCCGCCAGGTCGCGGTCGCCCATGTCCAGCCGCGAGGAATGCACGCCCAGCAGCAGCCAGGGCAGCGCGCCGCGGCCCGGCGCGCGGGCGACGACCGGGGCGCCGCTGATGCCGCGGTGGGTGCGCGCATCGGTCAGGAACCAGCCCAGGCCCTGGAAGCGCCAGCCGTAGGGCGAGGCCACCACGCCCTGGCGCACCACCGGGAAATGGTGCAGGCCGTCGTGGAAGCCGAGCGGGAAGCCGGGGATCAGCACCGGCTCGCCCAGCGCCACGGTGTCGCCGGGGCCGGGCAGGTTGGCCGGCGTGAAGGCGGCCAGCGCGACCCCGGCCGGCAGCGCCGCGGCGTCGATCTCCAGCACCGCCACGTCGATGGCGCCGCCCTCGTCCTCGCCCTGGCGCCAGCAGGCCAGGCCGTCGCGGAACAGCAGCACCGACCAGCCGATGGCGTCGGCCAGGTTGTCGGCGTCGCCGTGCAGCTCCAGCGTGATGCGGTCGGGGTGGTGGGCGCTGTCCTCGTCGATGAAGACATGCCGGCTGCTGGCCAGGTACAGCCGCTCGTCGCGGCGGAAGAAGAAGCCGCTGGCGCTGGTCAGGCCGCGCGTGCCGTCGAAGGTGGCGATGCGCACCGTGGCGAGCAGCAGCGGGTCGATGCCGGGCATGGGGCCGGCCCGCACAGCGAGTTCAGGCCGCGCCGCGCGCGGGCGTCCGGCTGAGCAGCGAGCTCAGGTGCTTGCAGACGTTCTCGCCGGTGGTGGTCAGGCGCAACGAGCCGCCATGCCATTCCAGCCAGTGCAGCGCGACGTAGTCGGCGATGTCGACCTGGTCGATCTCGCCGGCGCGGCGCCGCTTGAGCAGGTCCACCGTGGCCAGCAGTTCGCCGCGCAGTTCATCGCGTCGCGTCACACCAAGGAGCGGGGAGGCGGTGTTCATCAGGGTCTCCGTGAAAAGGAGGAACGCCAGGGGGCCGTGGTGGAGTGGAACACACACCCGTGTCCGTCCCGTGATCCGGCCGCCCCAGCCCGTGGGCGGCGCGGGCCTTCAGGCACTGGGCGTCGCCGGGCTGCACCTCGCGGCAGGTGCTGGCGCGGCGGCTGTAGATGGCGCAGGCCACCGAGCGGCCCACCTCGCCCTGCAGCGCGACGCAGCGCACCGGCCGCGCCTCGGTGCCTGCCATGCAGCGGTGCAGCGGGCCCACCGGCCGCGTCAGCGCCACCGGCACGCGGCCGCCCGGGGCGTCGTCGGCCTCGCCCCAGTAGAACGAGACGCGGAACATCGCGCAGCAGGCGCCGCAGCGCTGGCAGTCGAGGATGGCGCCCGAAGCGGTCATGCGCGGCATTGTCCGGCGGCGTGCAGACGGTCACGCCCGCGGCCCTTGAATTGACCCGGTCCGGCGGCATCTGACCGGCATCACTGCCCAAGGAGTCTGCCAGTGCCCCCCGTCGTCCGCCTCGCCGTCCCCACCGAACTGCTGTCGCTGGTGCGCCTCGCGCAGCTGCTCGAGGCCGTCGAGCACCGGCCGGTGGACCCGCACCAGTACCAGCTGCTCGTCGGCAAGCTCACGGCGGAGCTGCGTGCCCACCAGGGGCATGTGGCGCTGGCCGGGCTGCTGAATCATTTCCCGGCCGCGGCCGAGGTCTACGAGAACCTGCAGTACGCGCATGCCGGCCTGTGCCGGGCGCCGCTGGAGATGTCGCTGACCGCGGAGCTGGCCGTGCGCGACCTGCTGGGCCGCGTGCGCGGCCGCTGAAGGCCGCTGAGGGCCGCGGCGGCGCTCAGCCGCCGATGACGCCGCAGGCCACGCGCGCCCCGCCGCCGCCCAGCGGCGCCGGGTGGTCGGCATGGTTGTCGCCGCCGGCATGCACCATCAGCGCACGGTTCTTCACGTCGGCCAGCTTGAGCCGCGGGCCCAGCACGGGCGTGGTGGCCGTGCCGTCGGCCGCGACATGCAGCGGCGGCAGGTCGCCCAGGTGGCCGTCGCCCCAGGGCTCGCCATGCTTCTTGCTGCCCTGCGGGTCCAGGTGGCCGCCGGCGCCCAGGGCCGGCACGCTGGCGCCGTTGCTCTCGCCGGGCGCGCACGAGGGCTTCTCGTGCACGTGGAAGCCGTGCAGGCCGGGTGTCAGCCCCTTCAGGTCGGGATGGAAGGCCAGGCCGTAAGGCGTCTCGACGATGCGCACGCTGCCCAGCGCGGCGCCATCGCCCTGCTTCTCGGCCGCGCGCACGGGCACCGAAATCTCGGCGCTCAGCGCCATGGAACTGGCCAGCAGGCCGGCCAGCGTCAGCAGCACGGGCTTCATCGGGTTCTCCTTGGAGTGAGGCGGCCGAGGATAGCGACGGCCGCGGGCCGCGCCATCCCCCACCCGCCGGCTCAGGCCACCGTCGCGACGGCCGCGTCGGCCGGCAGCGGCAGCTCCAGCCGCACCACCGTGCCCTCGCCGGGCCGGCTGTCCAGCTGCAGGCTGCCGCCCAGCACGCCGCGCACCAGGCTGTGCGCGACGAACAGCCCCAGGCCGCTGCCGCCCTGGCCGAAGGCGGTCGTGAAGAAGGGCTCGAAGGCGCGCTCGACATCGGCCGCGGGCATGCCGGCGCCGTTGTCGCGCACCTCCAGCGCCAGCCGTGTCGCGCCACTGCGCCGCGCGGCCACGCCGATGCGGCCGGCGGCGCTGCCGAAGGCATGCAGGCAGGCGTTCTCCAGCAGCTGCTCCAGCACCTGCTTGAGCACCTCGGGGTAGCCGTCCAGCTCGAAACCTTCGGGCAGCTCGCAGCCCAGCGTGATGTGGTCGACGCTGAGCCGGCTCTGCACCCGCGCCCAGGCCTGCAGCACCGCCTCGCGCAGGTCGAAGCGCGCGCGCACCGTGCGGCCGTCGCCGTCGGTCAGCTGCTTGAAGCGGTTGACCAGCCGCAGCGCGCGGTCGACGTTCTGCTCCACCAGCTCGGCGCCCGCGCGGGTCTGCGCGACCCAGTCCACCAGCTCCTGGCGCTTCAGCGGCGGGCCGCCGGCCATGCGCTCGGCAAAGCCGGTGCTGGCGGCGCGCAGCGCGCTGGCGCTGAGCAGCGCGTTGCCCAGCGGCGTGTTCATCTCGTGGGCGATGCCGGCCAGCAGCTGGCCCAGCGCGGCGAGCTTGCGGCTGTTGACCAGCTCGTCCTGCGCGGCCACCAGCTCGCGGGTGCGGACCTGCACCTGCTCCTCCAGCCATTGCGCGGTGCGCCGCCGCTCGTCGTCGCGGCGCGCCTGGTCGATGGCGATGCCGGCCAGGTGGCTGGCGGTGCTGAGCGCGCCCAGCTCGGCCGGTGTCGGGCGGCGCATCTCGCGGTAGTACATCGCGAAGCTGCCGATGACGCCGCCGTGGGCGGCATGGATGGGCGCCGACCAGCAGGCCTTGAAGCCATGCGGCAGCGCCAGCTGCCGGAATTCCGCCCACAGCGGGTCGGTCGCGATGTCGTCGACGACCACGAGGCGGTCGTTGAACATCGCCGTGCCGCAGGAGCCCACCGTGGGGCCGATCTCCAGCCCCATCAGCGCCGCCATGTAGTCGGTCGGCATGCGCGGGCCGCAGCCCTGGCGCACGTGGCGGCCGTCCAGGTCCAGCAGCAGCACCGAGCAGTACAGGCCGTCGAACTGCGACTCGATGATGTCGGTCAGGCGCCCCAGCACCGGCATCAGCGGCTTGCCGGTGGCCACCATCTCGAGCAGCTCGTTGCGGGCCTGGTCCAGCCCCTCGGCGAAGCGCACCCGGCTCATGTCCACCAGGCAGACGGCCACGCGCGGCTCGCCCTCCAGCTCGGTCAGCGTCAGGTGCAGCTCGTGCGGCCGGGTCTCGCCGGCCACGGTCTGGAAGAACCAGGGCAGGCTCAGCGAGCCGGCGCGCTGCAGCTGCGCCAGCACGCCGTCCAGCGTCTCGGCCGAGGGCCGGCCATCGGGCTGGCGCGGCGGGCACAGCTGCGACAGCGGCATGCCGGGAAGTTCGGCCGGACCGTAGCCCAGCACCTTGGCCCGGCCCGACGCCGCGCCCACGATGGGCAGGCCCGGGACGGCCTTGGCCAGCAATATCGCGACATGTGTCATGTCGTCCATGTCTGCCTCCGCTGAGTTGCGGCCTTAGGTGTGCTGGGCCGCTAAGGCTTCAACTGTGCCGCATCCCGGTGTTCCCCCCAGGGTGATTGATGGCATTTTTTCGGGCCCCGGCGGGGCCAGAATCGCGGCCTTGCTTGATCGACCCGAGGCCGACCCATGCCCCAGATGCTGCTCATCGTCGAACCCGTCGGCCAGCGCGCCGAGCGCGGCCGCCCCGCCGGCGAGGCGGTCTACCAGCGCATGCTGGACTTCGCGGCCGAGCTGCAGGACCAGGGGCTGCTGCTGGGCGTCAACTCGCTGGGCAGCGCGGCCCGGCGCCTGACGCGGCGCGACGGCGGCGCCCAGGTCTGGGACGGCCCGTTCGCCGAGGCCAAGGAGATGGTGGGCGGCTACTTCCTGCTCGACACCGACGACCCCGCCGTCGCGCTGGCCTGGGCCCAGCGCTGCCCGGCCGCCGAATGGGCCACGGTGGAGATCCGCGGCGTCGGGCCCTGCTACACCTAGGGAAGATCGGTAGTTACCCGGAGCGTGTCGAGAACGGATCGCATGGATCGTCGTGGAGATGAAGGCCGCGAATTGCGCGCCTCGCCCCATCCAGGAGACCCGCCATGCGATTCATGATCCAGGTCCGCGCCACCGCCACCAGCGAGCGCGGCGACCCCCCCGGCCCCGATTTCGTCCAGGTGTTCGAGGCCATGGGCACCTTCCACGAGGAGATGGCACGCGCCGGCGTGCTGCTGGACGGCGCCGGCCTGCGGCCCAGCCGCGACGGCTGGCGCCAGCGCTACCACGCCGACGGCCGCATCGAGCGCGTCGACGGCCCGTTCGCCGAGACCCAGGAGCTGATCGCCGGCTACACGCTGATCCAGGTGCGCTCCGTGGAGGAGGCGCACGCCTGGGCCAGCCGCTTCCCGCGCCCGTTCCCCAGCGGGACCTGCGAGATCGAGGTGCGGCGGCTCTATGAGGACGCTGACTTCGCGCCCGGCGGCGACATGGCGCTGCCGCGCTGAGGAGGGCGCCCCATGAGCACCTTCTCCTACATCCTCATCGCGCTGGGCGTGGCCGTCCTCGCGCTGCTGGCCTTTGCCGCCACGCGGCCCGACGAGTTCCGCGTCGAGCGCCGCCTGCGCATCGCCGCGCCGGCCGAGCAGCTCTGGCCGCTGGTCGGCGAGCTCAGGGGCTTCAACCGCTGGAACCCCTACGAACGCAAGGACCCGCTCATCAAGACCCGCTACAGCGGCCCGGCCGCCGGCGTGGGCTCGCGCTACGACTGGGAGAGCGACAAGGTGGGCGTGGGCAGCATGGAGGTGCTGCGCCAGCAGCCCGGCCGCGCGGTGCAGATGAAGCTGGTCTTCGTGAAGCCCTTCGAGGCCCACCACCAGGCCGAGTTCACGCTGCAGCCCACGCCCGACGGCGCCACCGAGGTGCGCTGGGCCATGCAGGGGCCGGCCAGCTTCGTGACCAAGCTGATGGGCCTGTTCATGGACATGGACCGCCTGGTGGGCCGCGACTTCGAGGACGGCCTGCAGAACCTGCGCCAGCTGGCGGAGGCCCGAGCATGAAGGACCTGCACTTCGGCATCGACATCGCCGCCCCCGTGGCCCGGGTGTGGGACTGCATGCTCGACCCCATCGCCTTCCGCGACTGGACGCGCGCCTTCTGCGAGGGCTCCTACTTCGAGGGCTCCTGGGCCCAGGGCCGCCGTCTGCGCTTCCTGGACCCCGACGGCAACGGCATGGACGCCGTCGTCGACGAGAACCGGCTGCACCAGCGCGTGGCGCTGCGGCTGGTGGGCGAGCTGCGCGAGGGCCGCCCCAACGCCGACAGCCGGCTGCACCGCGAGCCGGCGCACGAGGTCTACGAGTTCAGCGCCACGGCCGGCGGCGGCACCCGGCTCGACGTGCACCTGCGCGGCTGGGAAGACGGCTTCGCCGACCTGATGGCGGGCCTGTGGCCCCAGGCGCTGCAGCGCCTGAAGGCGCTCGCCGAATCCACCCATTGAAAGGACCGCACCATGCAGATCCAAGTCACCAGCGTCCTGGTCGATGACCAGGACAAGGCCCTGGCCTTCTACACGCAGAAGCTGGGTTTCACGAAGATGGCCGACATCACCATGGGCGAGTGCTACCGCTGGCTGACGGTGGCGTCGCCCGAGGGCATCGCCGGCGTGGAGCTGTCGCTGGACCCGACGCTGTTCGAGCCCGCCAAGGTCTACCAGAAGGCCTTGTACGACGCCGGCATGCCCATCAATGCCTTCGTGACCGCCGATGTGGACGCCGAGGCCCGCCGGCTGCGCGAGCGCGGCGTCGTCGTGCGCGGCGAGCCGGCCGACATGGGCCCCATCCGCGCCGTCATGTTCGAGGACGGCTGCGGCAACCTGCTGCACCTCGTGCAGCCCCTGTGATGAGCACCGCCATGCACCAGCAGATCTACGTCAACCTGCCCTGCCGGGACCTGGCGGCGTCCAAGGCCTTCTTCGAGGCCATGGGCTACCGCTTCGACCCGCGCTTCACCAACGACAAGGGCGCCGGCATGGCGCTGGGCGACAACCTGTTCGCGATGCTGCTGACGCGGGAGTTCGCCCAGACCTTCACCACCAAGACGTTGGCCGACCCCCGCACCGCCACCACCGGCTGGGTGTGCCTGAGCTGCGACAGCCCCGAGCAGGTGGACGCGCTGGTCGCCAAGGCCCGGGCGGCCGGCGGCAGCGTGACCGGCGAGCCGCAGGACCATGGCTTCATGTACGGCCATGGCTTCGAGGACCTGGACGGCCACCACTGGGAGCTGGTCCACATGCGCGGCCTGCCGCCGCAGGCCTGATCCCCCGCCACCCCCAAGGAGACACCATGCAGATCCCGCACAAGCTCACCCCCTTCATCTGGTACCAGCGCGGCGCCGAGGACGCGGTGGCCCATTACCTCAAGACCTTCGGCAGCGGCCAGGTGCTGCACACCCAGCGCTGGGGAGAGAACGCGCCCGGCGCGGCCGGCACGGTGATGCTGGTCAGCTTCGAGCTGCTGGGGCTGCAGATGAGCGCCTTCAACGGCGGCCCGCATTTCCAGCTCAACGAGGCCTTCTCGCTGACGGTCGCCTGCGAAGACCAGGCCGAGATCGACCACCTGTGGGAGCAACTGCCCGCGAACGGCGGCAAGCCGCTGGAATGCGGCTGGGTGAAGGACGCCTGGGGCCTGTCGTGGCAGATCATCCCGGCGGCCTGGTTCGACATGGTGCGCGACCCCGATCCCGCCCGCGTGCAGCGGGTCTTCCAGGCGATCTGGCGCATGCAGAAGATCGACCTGGCCGAGCTGCAGCGCGCCTATGAAGGCCGCTGACAGGGCCGGCTGCCCGTGGGCCGGGCGGCCGCGGTGAGCCATGCCGAACTGGCCGCCGGCGTCTGGCGCATCGAGCGCAGCCGGCTGGTGGGCGCCGCCGCCAAGCTGCTGCACGACCTCGACGAGGCCGAGGACTGCGCGCAGGACGCCCTCATCGCCGCGCTGGAGACCTGGCCGCGCGACGGCGCGCCCGCCAACCCCGCGGCCTGGCTGATGACCACCGCCCGCCACAAGGCCCTGGACCGGCTGCGCCGCCGCGCCATGCTGGCCCGCGAGCACGAGCACCTGGCGGCCGACGACGAGGCCGCCGGCACCCATGTCGTGCCCGATTTCGTCGACCACCTCGACGCGGCGCGCGACCAGGCCGAGATCGGCGACGAGCTGCTGCGGCTGATCTTCATCGCCTGCCACCCGGTGCTGCCGCGCGAGGCCCAGGTGGCGCTGACGCTGCGGCTGCTGGGCGGGCTGGAGACGGCCGAGATCGCACGCGCCTTCCTGCTGCCCGAGGCCACGGTGGCGCAGCGCATCGTGCGCGCCAAGAAGGCGCTCCACGGCCAGCCGTTCGAGCTGCCCGGCGCGGCCGAGCGCGCCCAGCGCCTGGCCGCCGTGCTGGCGGTGGTCTACCTGATCTTCAACGAGGGCCACAGCGCGGGCAGCGGCGCCAGCCTGCTGCGGCCGGCGCTGTGCGACGAGGCGCTGCGGCTGGCCCGCCAGCTGCAGCACCTGCTGCCCGACGAGGCCGAGGTGCATGGTCTGGCGGCGCTGCTGGAGATCCAGGCCTCGCGCCTGCCCGCGCGGCTGGACGGCGCCGGCCGCCCGGTGCTGCTGCCCGACCAGGACCGGCGCCGCTGGGATGCGCTGCTGATCCGGCGCGGGCTGGTGGCGCTGGCGCGCGCGCAGGCGCTGGGCGAGCCGGGGCCCTACACGCTGCAGGGCGCCATCGCGGCCTGCCACGCCCGTGCCGCGCGCGCGCAGGACACCGACTGGGCCGCCATCGTGGCCGGCTACGACCGGCTGCTGGCGCTCAACCCGTCACCCGTCATCGCGCTGAACCGCGCGGTGGCCGTCAGCCATGCGCAGGGCCCCGCCGCGGCCTGGCCGCTGCTGCAGGCGCTGGCCGACGAGCCGCAGCTGCAGCGCTACCCCTGGCTGGCCGGCGCGCAGGCCGATGTGCTGGAGCGGCTGGGCCGCACCGCCGAGGCCCGCGCGGCCTACCTGCGGGCTGCCGGGCTGACCGACAACGAGGCACAGCGCCGGCTGCTGGACGAACGCGCCGCGCGGCTGGCGCACTGAGCGCCCTGCCGCTCAGCCGCTCGGCGTCCCGGCGGCGCCGGGGCGCGAGGGCGACCCGCCGGCCAGGAAGGCCGCCACGTCCTCGGCCGGCAGCGGCGCGCCGAACAGGAAGCCCTGCAGCGTCTCGCAGCCCTTGGCGCTCAGCAGGTCGGCCTCGGCGGCCTGCTCCACACCCTCGGCCACGGCGGTCATGCCCAGCGCGCGCGCCATCGCCAGGATGGCGTCCACCAGCACGGCGGACTCACCGTCGCGCGTCAGGTCCTGCACGAAGCTGCGGTCGATCTTGAGCGTGTCGAACGGGAAGCGGCGCAGGTAGCCCAGCGCCGAGTAGCCGGTGCCGAAATCGTCCAGCGCCGTGCGCAGCCCGCGGGCCCGCAGCGCGTGCAGCACGGCCACGGCCGCCTCGGGGTCGGCGATCAGCGTCGACTCGGTGATCTCCAGTTCCAGCTGGCCGGGCGCCAGGCGCCGCGCCTGGGTTTCGGCGCGGCTGACGAAGTCGGGGCGCTCCAGCTGCGTGGCCGACACGTTGATGGACAGGCGCGGGCTGCCGGGCCAGCCGGCCGCCTGCGTGCAGGCCTCCACCAGCACCCAGTCGCCGATGGCGGGCATCAGGCCGGCGGCCTCGGCCAGCGGGATGAAGTCGGCCGGGCTGACCTCGCCGTACTCCGGGCTGCGCCAGCGCAGCAGCGCCTCGAAGCCGCTGACCTGGCGGTCCACCGCGTTCACCTGCGGCTGGTAGACCAGCCGCAGCTCGCCGCGCGCCAGCACGCCGCGCAGCGCCTGCGTCATGGCCACGCGGCGCCGGCCCGGTTCCGCCAGCGCCGGGTTGAAGAAGCAGTAGCGGTGGCCGCCGGCGTGCTTGGCGGCGTACATCGCGATGTCGGCATGGTTCAGCAGCGTGTCGGCATCGCGGCCGTCGGCCGGTGCCAGCGCCACGCCGATGCTGGCATTGAGCGCGAACAGCTGGCCGTCCACCCGGCAGGGCTCGGCCAGCGCGTTCAGCAGCCGCTCCAGCAGCGACTGCAGCGCCGGCGGCTCCAGGCCGCCCGGCACCAGTACTGCGAATTCGTCGCCGCCCAGCCGCGCCACCGTGTCGCTGCGCCGCGAGACCGCCAGCAGCCGGTCGCCGAACATCTGCAGCAGCTGGTCGCCAGTGGCGTGGCCCTTGCTGTCGTTGACATGCTTGAAGCCGTCCAGGTCCAGCAGCAGCAACGCCAGCGGCGCGGCCCCGGCGGGGTCGGCGGCGAGCTGGCGCTCCAGCTGCGCGCGCAGCTGCGTGCGGTTCACCAGGCCGGTCAGCGCATCGTTGTGCGCCAGCCAGTTCAGCCGCTGCAGGGCCTGCTGGCGCTCGGTGATGTCGCTGGCCACGCCGCGCCAGCCCTTGAAGCGGCCGGCCGCATCCGCCAGGCAGCGGGCGCTGAGCGACCACCACTTGCGCCCCTCGGCGGCCTCCAGCACGAGGGTCACGTCGCGGAACGGCGTGCGCTGCGCGAGGGCGTCGCGCAGCCCGGCCCAGGCGGCATGTGCCTCGTCGTCGTCGGGCACCAGGCCGTGCAGGTGAGCCAGCGTGCGGTCCGCGCGGGCGTTGTCGGCTCCCAGCCCCAACGCCAGTGCCAGCCGCGGCGACACATGCACGAAGCGCAGCTGGTCATCCAGCTCCCAGAGCACATCGGTGGCCTGGTCCTCGAAGTCGCGCAGCAGCAGCGAGATGACCTCGCGCTGCTGCGAGGCCTGCGCCTCGGCCACCATGCGTGCGGCCATCATGCGGGCGGAGGCCCACAGCGTGTAGATCACGATGGCCGCGTAGCCGGCCAGCTGCAGCGCGAACACCGGCGCCAGCGCGCCGCCGCGCAGCGCCACGCCGGCGGCCGCACCGCCGCCCACCAGCGCCACGAACAGCGTGCCGGCCAGCGGCACCGCCGTCAGCGCGAAGCCGCCGGCGCCCACCATGCCGGTCACCAGCACGCCGATCAGGTAGCGCGACTCGGCGTCGCGCAGGTCATGGGCCAGCAGCGGCAGCAGCGCCCACAGCGCGCCCAGCAGCAGCGCATGCAGCACCACCCGCTGCAGCGACCGCACCGAGGCCGAGGCCCGTGGCGGCCCGCGCCGGGCGTTCCACCAGGCCTTCAGGCTGATGGCGGCCAGCGCCGCCACGGCAAGGGCCCAGGCGAGCAGCGCCGCCGGGCTCACCTGCTGCCACAGCGTCAGCGGCACGACCAGCGCGCAGGCCAGCTGGATGGACATGGCCATGGGCGTCAGCCGCAGCACGGCCTGGCGCTGCTGGGCGCGGAACACGGCGGCCTGCGCGTCGGTGGCGTCGTACAGGCCCAGGCGCCGCTGCAGCGCCTGCCGCCATGCCCCCAGCCGCGCCGCGCCCATGGCTGCCCCGCTCAGTGCCGCGGCAGGCGGAACACGCCGACCGCCTGTGCCAGCTGCTCGGCATGCTGGCGCATCGCGCTGGAGGCCGCGGCCGTCTCCTCGACGAGCGCGGCGTTCTGCTGCGTCATCTGGTCGAGCTCCTGGATGGCGGTGCCGACCTGGGTGATGCCCTGGGCCTGCTCGCGCGCGCCGCTGGAGATGGTGTTGAGCAGCTCGCCGACCTGGCGGGTGCTGGCGACGATGTCGCGGATGGTGGCGCCGGCCTCGGCGACGATCTGCTGGCCCAGGTCCACGCGCTCGCCGCTTTCCAGGATCAGCTGCTTGATCTCGCGCGCCGCGGCGGCGCTGCGCTGGGCCAGCGCCCGCACTTCGCTGGCCACGACCGCGAAGCCGCGGCCCTGCTCGCCGGCGCGGGCCGCCTCGACCGCGGCGTTCAGCGCCAGGATGTTGGTCTGGAACGCGATGCTGTCGATGACGCCGATGATCTCGCCGATGCGGCGGCTGGAGGCCTCGATCTGGGACATGGTGCCCACCACCTGCTCGATGACCTCGCCGCCGCGGTTGGCGATCTGCACGTTGCCGGCGGCGGCGCTCGCCGCCTGGCCGGCGCCGTCGGTGGTGCTGGCCACGGTCGCGCCGATCTGCTCCATCGCCGAGGCGGTTTCCTCCAGGTTGGCGGCCGCCTGCTCGGTGCGCTGCGACAGGTCCAGGCTGCCGGCCGCCACCTCCTGCGACGACAGGATGATGGCGTCGGCCGCCTCGCGCACCGAGCGCACGGTGCCGCGCAGCGACACCTGCATCTCCGCCAGCGAGCGCAGCAGGTCGGCCGTCTCGTCGCGGCCCTTGGCCACCAGCGTGTCGGTCAGGTCGCCCGTGGCCATCGCGTGCATGCGCTGGGTCAGTGTGCGCATGCCCGAGCGCATCGACAGGAAGAAGCAGTAGAAGAAGTACAGCCCGCCGGCCACCAGCAGCGCCACCACGCCCTCCGTGAGCCACATGCGGCCGAGCAGGCGGTTCTCGCGGGCCTGCAGCAGCCCGTCCAGCGCCTGCGCCGTCTCGCGCTGCAGCTCGCCCAGCGTCAGCACCGCCGCCGTGCTCTGCCTGACGATGTCGGCGGCGCTCGGCAGCTCGGCCGATTGCTGCATCACCAGCGGCTCCAGCTGCGCGATGAAGGCGTTGGCCGGGTCCAGCCGGGCCTTGAACGCCGCCATCGGCAGCTTGCCGTTGAACTCCTCCGCGCGCCCCAGCGCGTTCGCGACAAGGCCCAGCACCGTCTTGTCGGCGGCCAGGCGGGCGGCGGCCTGCGCGGTCAGCTTGCCGTTCTGCGGCTCGGCGGCCAGGCTGGCCAGCGCGCCGCGGGTCAGGCCGAAGGTTTCCAGCAGCGTCGGCAGCTCGACGGTGGACACCAGCATCAGGTAGTAGGAATCGCCCTCAGGGTCCAGCGCCAGGCCGCTTTCGTCGACCAGGTGCTGCACCAGCTCGCCCAGCTGCAGGCTGATCTCGACATAGGGCTTGCGCACCTCCTTCGCGCCCAGGCCGGCGGGCTGCTGGTCGGCCGCCTGGCGCGCCGCGGCCAGCGCCTGCCAGTGCTCGGTGCCGGGGTCGGCCAGGGCGTCCAGCAGCGGCTTGCCCTGCTGGTCCAGGCGTGCCATGGCGGCCTTGAAACGACTGCGCAGCTCCGGCAGGTCGGGGCGGTCCACGCCGTTGGCCTGGTCCGCCAGGCCGCGGCGCAGCAGCTGGGTGGCCTCCATCGCCGGCACCAGCACCTGGATGGCCTGCAGCCCCTGGCGCTCCATCCGCGTGGCGGCCAGCGCCGCCTGCTGGCCCGAAACCAGCACACCCACCGCCAGCAGCAGCGGCACCAGCAGGAACACCAGGATCACCGCCGCCTTGGCCGGAAAGCGCATCCTGCGGAACCAGGCCACCCCGGGGCGCGCCCAGGCGGGGGTGGTGGCAGCTTTGACAAGGGCGGCAGCGGGGGCTGAGGGCATGGGGGGCTCGACGGTGAGGAGATGCCTGGCCGCCTTTGGCCGGCATCAAACGATTTCAACGGCCGGAAGGCGGCCAGGA
>CAXDTK010000146.1:0-13087 GCA_963992225.1 uncultured Comamonadaceae bacterium
GTCATGGGCGGGTCAAGCGGGTCAAGGGCGGAGAGCAGGGACAGCGTGGCCGTGCAGCCGGGGGCGGCGTCGGCCAGCGTCAGCGTGGCAGTGGGGCAGGCGTGCAGCAGCCGGCGGCGCGTGTTGGACAGGCCCACGCCCTCGGTCCAGCCGGGCGCCAGGCCGGGGCCGTCGTCGCGCACGTGGATCACCAGGCGGTCGCCCAGCCGCCGCGCGGCGACGTCGATGCGGCCGCCGCGCAGCTGCGGCTCGATGCCGTGGGCCACCGCGTTCTCCACCAGCGTCAGCACCAGCCCGGGCGGCAGCTGCGCGTCCAGCCCGGCCGGCACGTCGATGCTGAACTGCAGCCGCGGGCCCAGCCGGGCCTGCATGATGGCCAGGTAGCGCCGCACCATCTCGATCTCGTCGGCCAGCGGCTGCAGCTCGCGCTCGAACATCGGCAGCGTGGCGCGCAGGTAGGCGGTGAAGTCGCGCAGCAGCGGCGCCGCACGCCCGTCGCGCGTGTCCACCCAATGCTGCAGCGAGGCCAGCGTGTTGAACAGGAAATGCGGCTGGATCTGCGCGGCGGCCAGGCGGGTCTGCAGGCGCAGCGCGGCGTCCTGCTCGGCCAGCTCGCGCAAGCGCGCCTCGATCTGCTCGGCGCGGAACAGCGTCAGCAGCCACCATGCCGTCAGCACGGCAACGAGGATGGCCAGCACGAGAGGCAGGTGCCGTTGCGTTTCATCGCGCCAGCCGCCCTTTGTGAACAGGATGGCGCCTGCGGCGACCACGGCGCCGACGGCGTAGCAGGCCACGTTCAGCCGCTTGCGCGTGGGTGCCCGCCACAGCCAGCGCGCCACCATCAGCAAGAACCAGCTCAGCCCCAGCGCGAGCGGCCACAGCCAGGGCATGCGCCAGGTCCATGCGGCATTGGCGGCCAGCAGCACGACGACGTTCATGTACAGGTACTGGTCGATCCCGATCGGCCAGGGTTGGTTCCCGGCGCGGGCCATCTCGTCGGGCGTGAAGGCGCGCCGCGGCCCCGGATAGAACCACTGCGACCAGTCGGCGCAGAACCATTGGCGCAGGCGTGACGTTGCAGACATCGTGGCAGTCTAGACAGGGCGGCGTGCCGCGCTGCCTACCCATGCGTCGAATGGCAGGCGGAGGCGTTCGAGCGGTAGAGTCGACCGATCGGTCGGGAAAAGTGCAGAATGCCCGGATGCCTTCCTGGACCACCCTTGACCTGGATCACCGCGCCGACGGTGTGGCCGTGCTGACGATGAACCGGCCGGCCGTCTTCAACGCCTTCGACGAGACGCTGATCGCCGAGCTGGACGATGCCTTCGCGCAGTTGGGCGCCGACGCGACGGTGCGCGCCATCGTGCTGGCCGGTGCCGGCAGGCATTTCAGCGCCGGTGCCGACCTGCAATGGATGCAGCGCGCCGCCGCCGCGTCGCAGGACGACAACCTGGCCGACGCGCGCCGCTTCTCCGCCATGCTGGCCCGGATTGCCGACTGCCCCAGGCCCACGCTGGCCCGCGTGCAGGGCGCAGCGCTGGGCGGCGGCGTGGGCCTGGTGGCGGCCTGCGACATGGCCGTCGCGTCGGAGGCGGCCAGCTTCGCGGTCAGCGAGGCGCGCATGGGCATCCTGCCCGCCGTCATCGGCCCGCACCTCGTCAACGCGGTGGGCCTGCGCGAGGCGCGGCGGCTGGCGCTGACGGCCACGCGCATCGGCGCCGACGAGGCGCTGCGCCTGGGCCTGCTGCAGCGCGTGGTGCCGGCCGAGGGCCTGGACACCGCCGTCGATGCGCTGCTGGCCGACCTGCTGGCCTGCGGCCCGGCCGCGCAGGCCGAGATCAAGCAGCTCTACGCGCGGCTGGCACCGGGCCCCGTGAGCGCCGACGTGCGCGAGCTGACCGCCCAGACCATCGCCCGCGTGCGCACCACGCCCGAGGCGCGCGAGGGCTTTGCCGCCTTCCTGGGCAAGCGCCCCCCGAACTGGACTGCTCCCGAATGAACCTGAACCACTCCCGCATCCTCGTCGTCGGTGCCGGCCTGATGGGCGCCGGCATCGCCCAGGTGGCCGCCCAGGCCGGCCATGCCGTCACGCTGTACGACAACCGCGCCGGCGCGGCCGAGGCCGCCAAGACCAAGCTCACGCAGACGCTGGACGGCCTGGTCGCCAAGGGCAAGCTGACCGCGGACGCGGCCCAGGCCACGCTGGCGCGCATCACGCCGGCCGACGCGCTGGTGGCCGCCGACCTGGTCATCGAGGCCATCGTCGAGCACCTGGACGTCAAGCGCGCGCTGTTCGCCGAGCTGGAGGCCTTGCTGCCCGATGCGGCCGTCATCGCGACCAACACCTCGTCCATCTCCGTGACCGCGCTGGCGCGCGGCATGCAGCATCCCGGGCGCTTGGTGGGCATGCACTTCTTCAACCCGGTGCCGCTGATGAAGCTGGTGGAGGTGGTGTCCGGCCTGGGCACCGCGCCCGAGGTGGCGCAGGCGGTGTTCGAGCTGGCCGGACGCTGGGGCAAGACCGCGGTGCACACCCGCTCCACCCCCGGCTTCATCGTCAACCGCATCGCCCGGCCCTACTACGCCGAGGCGCTGATGCTGCTGCAGGACCGCGCCACCACGCCCGAGGTCATCGACGCCTGCCTGCGCGCCGCGGGCTTCCGCATGGGGCCCTGCGAGCTGATGGACCTGATCGGCCACGACACCAACTTCGCGGTCACGCAGTCGGTGTTCGCCGCCAACTTCTTCGACCGCCGCTTCACGCCGTCGCTGGTGCAGCAGGAGCTGGTGGATGCGGGTTATCTGGGCCGCAAGAGCGGGCGGGGCTTCTACCGCTACCCCGAGGGTGCGCCGGCGCTCCCGGCGGTCGAGGTCGCGCCGCCGACGGCAGCACAGATCGTCGTGCACGGCCAGGGCCCCGTGGCCGAGCGCTTTGCCACGGTCCTGCCGGATGCGGTGCGCGAACTCGACGGTGACTGGATCGGCCTCAGCGTCGACGGCCACCAGCTGCGCCTGACCGATGGCCGCCGTGCCGCCGACCTGGCGCGCGGCACGGCCGTCTTCGACCTGCCGCTGGCCACGTCCGGCGACATCGCCTACGCCGGCGATGCCGCGACGGCGGCCTGGCTGACCCTGCTGGGCCTGACGCCGCGAGCCGTGGCCGACATGCCGGGCCTCATCGTCGCGCGCACCATTGCGATGCTCATCAACGAGGCGGCGGACGCCGTGCAGCAAGGCGTCTGCGACGAGGCCGGCGCCGACGCCGCTATCAAGCTGGGCGTCAACTATCCCGCCGGCCCGTTTGAATGGCTGGCCCGCTGGGACCGCCGTGCGGTCGTCGCGCTGCTGGACCGCCTGGATCAACACCACCGTGGCGAGCGCTACCGCGTCTCGCCCTATCTGAAGTGAAGCCGTCATGAGCCTGCCCCAAGCCTTCATCTGCGACGCCATCCGCACCCCCTTCGGCCGCTACGGCGGCGCGCTGTCCTCCATCCGCACCGATGACCTCGGCGCGCTGCCGATCAAGGCGCTGATGGCGCGCAACCCCCACGTCGACTGGGCGCAGGTGGCCGACGTCATCTACGGCTGCGCCAACCAGGCGGGCGAGGACAACCGCAACGTCGCCCGCATGGCGGCGCTGCTGGCCGGCCTGCCCGTCGAGGTGCCCGGCAGCACCGTGAACCGCCTGTGCGGCTCGGGCATGGACGCCATCGGCACGGCCGCGCGCGCCATCCGCGCCGGCGAGGCCGGGCTGATGATCGCCGGCGGTGTGGAGAGCATGAGCCGCGCGCCCTTCGTGATGCCCAAGGCCGAGAGCGCCTTCAGCCGCGCCAACGCGGTCTACGACACCACCATCGGTTGGCGCTTCGTCAACAAGCTGATGAAGGCGCAGTACGGCGTGGATGCGATGCCCGAGACGGCCGAGAACGTGGCGGCCGACTTCGGCGTCGCCCGCGACGCCCAGGACCGCATGGCGCTGGCCTCGCAGCGCAAGGCCATCGCGGCGCAGCAGCGCGGCTTCTTCGAGCGCGAGATCGCGCCCGTCGAGGTGCCGCAGAAGAAGGGCGACCCGCTGCGCGTGCTGCTGGACGAGCACCCGCGCGAGACCAGCCTGGAGGCGCTGGCCAGGCTCAAGGGCGTCGTCAGGCCGGACGGCTCGGTCACCGCCGGCAACGCCAGCGGCGTCAACGACGGCGCCTGCGCGCTGCTGCTGGCCAGCGAGGCCGAGGCCGCGCGTCACGGCCTGACGCCGCGCGCTCGTGTCGTCGGCATGGCCACCGCCGGCGTCGCGCCGCGCATCATGGGCATCGGCCCGGCGCCGGCCACGCGCAAGGTGCTGGCGCTGACCGGCCTGACGCTGGCGCAGATGGACGTCATCGAGCTGAACGAGGCCTTTGCCGCGCAAGGCCTGGCCGTGCTGCGCGACCTGGGCCTGGCGGACGACGACGCCCGCGTGAACCCGAACGGCGGCGCCATTGCGCTGGGCCACCCGCTGGGCGCCAGCGGCGCGCGGCTGGTGACGACGGCCATCAACCAGCTGGAGGTGACCGGCGGCCGCTACGCGCTGTGCACCATGTGCATCGGCGTGGGCCAGGGCATCGCGCTGGTGGTCGAAAGGGTCTGAGGCTTACTCGAAGAAGAGCCGCGAGATGCCCTTGAAGCTCACGAGGTTGCCGGGGTTGCTGGTCTCGTTGAGCACGCCGCTCATGCGCTGCAGCAGCCGCGGGCTTTTCTTGGCGCGCCAGATCAGCAGGTCGGCCAGCCAGGGGTGGGCGTTGACGCGGTTGGCGCGCTCGTAGAGGTCGAACTTGGGCTTCAGCGCCTTGAGCGCGGCCTCGTACTGCGTGCGCGCGGCGGCGTCATCGTCGCGATGGGCCAGGAGGGCGTCGGCCGCCAGCATGCCGGTCTCCATCGCCTTGCCGATGCCCTCGCCGGTGAAGGAATAGGTCGAGCCCGCCGCCTCGCCGGTGACGAGCAGGCCGGGGCGCGACCATTTCGCGCCGGCCAGCGTGCAGCGCAGCGGCGCGCCCTTCAGCCACTGATCTCCCTCGCCCACCTTTTCGCCCACGCGCATCAGCTCGGCGGCCGGCGGGTATTTCTCGACGAAGGCATCGAAGATGGCGCGCAGGTTGACGTCCTTCTTCCGGCCCTTGCCGCCGCCCAGGTCCTTGTGCGAGTCGGTCACGCCGACGCCGATGTTGAAGTGGCCGTCCGGTGCCGGGAAGATCCAGCCATAGCCCGGCCGCACCGCCTTGTCCCAGACGACCTCCAGCGCCTTGATCCTGCCGACCATCTGTGGCGCCTTCACGTAGCCGCGCAGCGCCACGCCGCTGGGCGTGTGCCGCTCGCACATGCCCGCCGCGGTCAGCGCCTTGGGCACCGCGCCGGTGGCCAGCACCACCCAGCGGGCCGCCACCTCGATGACCTCGTCGCCCCGCTTGAGCCGCGCGCCGACGACGCGGCCGTCCAGTTCCAGCGGCGCTTCGAAGCGCGCCTGCTCGAAGCGTGCGCCGGCCTGCTGCGCGGCCGTCAACAGCAGCGCGTCGAGTTCCTTGCGGGGCAGCACGGCCAGCGAGCCGGGCACGTCGATGCGCCCGCCGCGCGGCCCGATGCACGCCACATGGGCCACCGGCTGCGCACGCCGCATCACTTCGTCCAGCACGCCCAGCCGCGCCAGCGCCTGGTGGGCATCCGGGATGAGCCCGTCGCCACAGATCTTGTCGCGGCCGGCCGGATGCTGGTCGACCAGCAGCACATCGATACCGGCACGCGCCAGCACGCGCGCACAGGCGCTGCCGGCGGGGCCGGCGCCGATGATGAGGACTTCAGGCGACATCGCAATGTGGACAGGGGCTGAAAAGCCGACGATTGTCCGCGAGCCAGCCGGGGGACAGACCCCGCCGTTGCGCGGCATGAAGAAAGCCGGCCAAAGCCGGCTTTACCAAAGAAAAAGGGCGAGTCGCCTCGCCCTTGGCAGGTGCTTGGTCTGTGCAGCCGTAGCGACTGCGCAGACCGAGGCACGATCAGAACTTCAACGTCGCGCGAGCGTAGTACTTGCGGCCGGTCGGGTCCGCAAAGCGGGGGTCGTAATTGGCCTGGAAGACCTCGCCCTGGTTGGAGTACGGCGGATCGCGGTCGAACAAGTTGTTGATGCCGACCGTGAACGACATCTCGCTGGTGGCGTCGAAGGACACGTAGCTGTCCACCGTGGTGTACGACGTGACGCGGTTCGACGGATCCTGGTCGATGTAGCCGCTCTTGTAGCGGCCCACGGCGCCCAGCGACCAGGCGCCGAGTTTCCAACGCGCGGTGGCGGCATGCTGCCAGCGGAAGATGGGTGCCGAGCCCGAGTACACGCCGACGTTCTGGTTCCAGGGGCCGTTGCGGAAATCCTGGTACTCGTACTTGTTGACGTAGGTGCTGTTCATGCCCAACGACAGGTCGCCGGCGCCGCCCAGCTTCAGGCGCCACTGCGCGCTCAGGTCGATACCGCGGGCGTTGGTGCCGCCCAGGTTCTGTTGGCGCAGATCCAGGAAGCCGCAGGTCGGGCCGGGGCAGGAGAAGCCGTCGATGGAGAGGTCGCCGCTCGAGTTGCGCTTGATGTACTGCGAGAACGTCTGGGCGTCACCCAGCACGGTGTTCTCGGACAGTGCAGCAATCGTTTCCTTTTGCTTGATGGCCCAGAAGTCGACACCAAAAGTCAGGCTGGCGGTGGGCTCATAGATCACACCGAAAGTAAAGTTCTTGGCCTTCTCGGGCTCGAGTTCCTTGTTGCCGCCGGTCAGGCGCTGGAACTGCACGTTGCAGTTGAGGGCGCGGGACTTGCCGGCGATGGGGTTGCCATTCGGGCAGTTCACCGGATCGGACACCGTGCCCGTGTTGGTGTAGGCCTGCGAGGCGTTCAGCTCATACAGCGAGGGAGCGCGGAAGCCGGTCGAGTAGCTGGCGCGCAGCAGCAGGCTCTTCATGGGCTGGAAGCGCACGCCGAATTTCGGGTTCACCGTGTTGCCGAAGTCGCTGTACTTGTCGTAGCGAAGTGCTGCGGTGATGTCCAGCTGCTTGGTCACCGGCACGTTGAGTTCTGAATAGACGGCGTAGACGTCGCGCTTGCCTTCGGACAGCGAGTTCGGGTCCACACCCGTGCTGGCCACCAGAAGTGCAGCGACAGGCGCGTTGGCGGCGGAGCGGAAGTCCTCCTTGCGGAACTCTGCGCCGACGGCCAGCGCGGCCTTGGTGCCAGTGCCGAACCAGTCGCCCAACTCGCGGCTGACACGTCCGTCGAGCGTGGTGACCTTGCCCTTGTGGTTCTGCAGGTTGCCGCCCAGCAGCGCATCGTTGACGGCAGCGTCGCCGGCCGCATTCTGCGCGCCGAACGGGTTGATCAGGCCGTTCAGCATGGCCACGGCGATCTTGTTGCCGTCCGAGTATCCGGTGACGTTTTCCTTGATCTTGTTCTCGTTCACGGCAGCGCCCAACTGGTAGTCCCAGTCACCCAGCGTGCCGTCCAGCGACAACAGCAGGCGCTGTTGTTCGTTCTGCGACTCGTTGGTGCGGGAGCCGCCGGCCAACGCGCGCCACTTCACGATGATGAAGCCCGGCTGCAGCGCGATGCCCGGGCGCGGGTTCATGTTGGCCACCGTGTAGGCCGGGTTGATCGGGAACGCCGGGGTGATGGCGCCCGGGTTGCCCGGGAAGTACGGGTTCAGCGAGCCGTCCGGACGGACTCGGTTCATCCACAGCGTGCCGTAGGGGACGGCAGCAATGCGCGAGACCGAATCGTTGCTCGTGTTGAACCATTCGGCCGTCAGCGTGTGGTTCTCGCCCAGCTTCAGAGAGCCGCGCAGCATGGCCGACTTGCGGTCGGTGCGGGTCGTGTAGTCGACGAAGGCCGAGGTGGAGATGTAGCAAGAGGTGCCGTCGCCGACGGGCACCAGGAAGCTGGGGTTGTTGCAGGCCGGCCCGGCGGGGTTGCCCGTGACGTCCCCGTTCTGGTAGTAGTTGGCCGGGAACGGCGTAGGCGACAGGCCGCCGGGGAAGCGGGCATTGAAGGGGCGATCCAGTCCGCCGATGGGGTCGGTCTTGGTCAGGTCGACAAAACCGAAGACATTGAATCCCTGGGTGTTCAGGTCGCCAAAGCCGAAGCCGAGGTTGGCGCTGCGGCTCTCGCCGCCGTTCATCTCGGGCAGGTCCACGCCCAGGGTCAGCGTGCCGCCACGGTAGTCCTTGCGGGTGATGAAGTTGATCACGCCACCGATCGCGTCGGTACCGTACAGGGACGATGCGCCGTCACGCAGCACTTCGACCCGCTCCAGCGCGGCGAAGGGGATCATGTTGAGGTCGGGCGCGGAACCGTCGATCGCGTTGTTCGCGATCCGGCGGCCGTTCAGCAGCACCAGGGTCTTGTTGGAGCCAATGCCGCGCAGGTCCGCGAAGGCTGCGCCGCCGGTGCCGGCGCCAACCTGCTGGCTGGTGGTCTGCGTCATCTGCACGGCGCTGAGCGTCGACATGATCTGCTCGACCGTCGTCACGCCCTGTGCCTTCAGGTCCGTCATCCGAACGACCGTGACCGGCACGACGGTTTCGGCATCGATGCGCTTGATCGCAGAGCCGGTGATCTCGATACGCTCCAGTTGGGTATTGCCTTGCGCCTGCGCAAAGGCAGACGAGGCGATCATCCCCAGAGCCGCGATTGCAGCCGTAGAGAGCAGGGTTCGTTTGTGCATGAAAACTCCAATATGACCGGATAGGTCTTGATTCACGCTAGCGCCCGAATTGGACGTATGCATGCCTTCCCACGAAGGAAGCCGGTGAGGATTGTGAGAACGGACGCGGTGGGCAGGTAGTCAGGGAAAGTCAGGTGAATACAGGCTCATGAACGAACGGAAATATCTAAGCCGCTGTGGCCGTTGATATTTTTCCGATCGGCAATGTTGTCTTCGGTTGCTCAGCGCCTCAGCGGGAGCCACGCGTGCCCTGCGGCTGTTTCAGAAAGGAGACAGTGAAAGCTGATGCACCGAGTCAGCGCTTTGACTAGGTGCAGGGTGGCTGTTCGGAAAACAAAAAAGGGCTGCAATGCAGCCCTTTCGCAAGTCCCAAGCGGATCAGAACTTGTACGTGCCGGTCAGCTGCAGCGTGCGCAGCTTGGGGTCGGCATAACGCGGGTCGTAGCCGACCTGGTGGCCCGACGAGTCGCGCAGCGTGAACGGCGGCATCTTGTTCAGCAGGTTCTTGATGCCGGCGCGGAACTCCAGCGCCTTGCTGTAGCGGTAGGAGCCTTGCCAGTCGAACGTGAAGTACTCCGGCACGTCCATCGACAGCGGGACGTTGCGGTTCAGCGCCACGTCACGCACGGTCGTGGTGATGTCCTTGTACTTGGAGCGGTAGTTGAACGTCAGCGTGTTGCTGAAGGCACCCGTGTCCAGCTTGGCGGTGGCGCGGAAGATGTTGCGGAAGGTCACCGCAGCGTTCTCGCCGTAGCGGCCCATGCTGTCCGTGAAGTCGTTGTCCGTGCCCGGGCGGGTGTAGGACGACTTGATCATGTACGTGCCGGTCACGCCCAGGGTCAGACGGCCGATCTCGGTGTTGAAACGGCTGATGATGTCCCAGTCGATACCGCGGTTGATCGTGCGGCCGATGTTGGTGGACACGCTCTTGAACGCGTAGAAGTCCTGCGTTTCGGCCGGCGTCCGGTACATCGTGAACAGGTTGGCGTACTTGGCGGGGTCTGCAAAGGCCTGCTTTTCCGACACGCCGCTGACGGCGTCGCGGATCTTGACTTCCCAGTAGTCGGCGCCGATGCCGAAGTCGGCCGTCGGCTCGAAGCGCACGCCCAGGGTGGCCTGCTTGGACTTCTCGGGCTTGAGCTGGTCGTTGCCGCCGCTCAGCACGCTGTACTGCGCCTTGCCGGGCTTGCACAGGTCGGCGTCGAAGCCGGGCAGGGCGGTCGGGCAGTCGTAGCTCGATGCGGTCACGCCGGCAGCCACCAGCGGCTGGGCGATGTCCAGCATGGACGGCGCCTTGAAGCCGGTGCCCATGGAACCACGCAGCAGCACCGCGGACGACACCTGGTAGCGGGCCGACAGCTTGTAGGTGCCGGCGCTTTCGGTGTCGCCGAACTCGCGCTTGTTGATCGCGTCCTTGATGGGCTTGATCGTGTCGTAGCGCAACGCGGCGGTGATTTCCAGGTTCTTGATCACGGGGACCAGGAACTCGGCGAACACGCCGGCGTTGTCGCGCTCCAGGTCGTACGGGGCGACCGGGGCGTAGTTGTACACCTCGCCTGCCAATGCACCGGCCGAGGGAGTCTGCTCGTAGCGGTAGTTGCGGAAGTCGGCGCCAAAGCCGGCGGACACGACGTTCGAGCCCAGCTTGAACAGCTCGCCGGCGAGGCGCACGTCCGCACCCTTCATGGTGGTGGACGAGGTGCGCACCGTGCCGTTGAAGATGGCTTCGGAGATCAGCTTGCGGGCGGCGTCCGTCTGCTCGCCGGCCTTCTTGAACGGGTCGAAGGCATTGGCCGCGATCATGGCGCGGAACTCGGCGTTCTTCATGTAGCCGCCGACGTACTTCTCGTCGATGGCGTTCTGCGACCAGGTCAGCGCGCCGTTGATGTTCCAGGAACCGATATCGGCGTCGGCGCCGATCACGATGTGCTTGGAGTCGGTGACGGTCTGCGAGTCGCGGGTGCCGAAGTCCGAGGCGCGGTAGTTGGCCGTCACGTCACGCACGTTGGCGCGCTGCTGGGCGGTCAGGTAGGGGGAGACGTAGGTGCTGTACAGCGGCGACGTCACCGGGATGGCCACGGGCACGGGGTTGGGCGCGATGCGGGCGATCAGGTCGTAGCGCGAGTAGGCCACGTCCGAGAACAGCTTGACCGAATCGGCCACCTTGAGCTCGCCGGACAGGTACAGCGAGTCCCGGGTGGACTCGGGGTAGATGTCGATGGTGCTGACGAAGTCGAAGGCGCACAGCTCGGTCACCGATGTGGCGGAGCTGGCATTGTTCAGGCTGTACACGTTCGACGGGCCGCATTCGCCGTTGGCCTTGCGGTACGGGTTGAAGCCGTAGGTGGGCAGGCCCGAGGCGGTCGTGAATCGGACCGTGGCATTGGCGGGGATGGCCGACGTGCTGGTGCGGTCGTAGATGTAGTTGCGGCCGCCGTAGGCGAACGGGATGTAGGCCGTCTTGGCGAAGTCGCGGTCGCCGGACTTCATCTGCTTTTGCTTGTCGTGCCGGTAGCTGGCCACGACGCTGAAGCGGTCGCGCTCGATGTCGCCGAAGCCGTAGGACACGCTGGCGTTGGCGGACTCGCCGCCGCCTTCCAGCGGTGCATCGACCTGCAGCGTGACCTCGCCGCCCTGCTTGTTGCGCTTGAGCACGAAGTTCACGACGCCGGCGATGGCGTCGGAGCCGTACAGAGCCGAAGCGCCGTCCGTCAGGATCTCGACGCGCTCGATGGCGCTCATCGGGATGGCGTTCAGGTTGATCGTGGAGCCCGAGCCGGTCGGCGCGATGCGGCGGCCGTTGAGCAGCACCAGCGTGTAGGAAGCGCCGATGTCGTGGATGGAGGCGGACACGATGCCGCCGGAGTTCGAGCCGATGGCGATGTCGGCGATCTGGAAGCCCTGCATGGAAGGCAGGCGCTGGATCACGTCGGCGACGTTGGTGGCACCGGTGGCCTTGATCTGCTCCGAGGACAGGGTCTGGACCGGCAGCGCGCCCTCGCTGGCGATGCGCTTGATGCTGGAACCGGTGATTTCTACGCGCTCCAGCGTTTGCTGCTGCGCGAAGGCCGGCTGCACCGCAGCGGCAAGACAGGCCAGCGCAGCTGCGCTGACGGCGTGACGTTTGAACATTGAGGAACTCCTAACGATTGAGACCGCTTGCCTGACCTGATGGGTGGCACAGCGCCAGTCACAGCTCCGGCCGTAGCGCCGGAGAGTGGCGGAAGTGTGAGGAAAGTTTGCTGGCCGCCGTTGCGGGTTCGCCCCAATTGAGCGGATACGGGGCGCTTTCGGCGGTCTTTTCCCCGGGAAGGACGCCGGGTGATGACTTCTCGCACTGGACATCTGTCGCGCGAGGCCAACATTCACCCGGGCTATGTCAGGTGTTTCAACGGGGAAACCAACAGGCCAAGCCTGGGCCCCCCGCATGTCGATGGCGGTCCCCGGCGAGGCGTATCGAAGCGCCCGGGTGGCATGCCCACCCGGCGGGTCGATGAATCAGTTCGAAGCTGGGGTGGCTGGCGTCACGCCCCCGCCTTCACCCTCAACCGCCACGCATGCAGCAGCGGCTCCGTGTAGCCGCTGGGCTGGGCCTCGCCCTTGAAGACGAGGTCCAGCGCGGCCTGCATCGCGGCGCCTTCGGGGTTGGCGGCCAGCGGCTTGTAGGCCGCGTCACCCGCGTTCTGGCCGTCGACGACCTTGGCCATGCGGGCGAAGGTGGCGCGCACCTGCTCGGCCGTCACCACGCCGTGGCGCAGCCAGTTGGCGATGTGCTGGCTGCTGATGCGCAGCGTTGCGCGGTCTTCCATCAGGCCCACGCCGTTGATGTCCGGCACCTTGGAGCAGCCCACGCCCTGGTCGATCCAGCGCACCACGTAGCCCAGGATGCCCTGCACGTTGTTGTCCAGCTCCTGCTGGCGCTGCTCCGGCGTCCAGTCGGCACTGGGCGCGACGGGCACGGTCAGCAGCGCGTTCAGCAGGCCTTCGCGCTCGGCGGCCAGGTCCACCTGCTCCAGTTCCTGCTGCACCGCTGCCACGCTGACCTGGTGGTAGTGCAGCGCGTGCAGCGTCGCGGCGGTGGGCGAGGGCACCCAGGCGGTGTTGGCACCGGCCTTGGGGTGGGCGATCTTCTGCTCCAGCATGCCGGCCATCAGGTCGGGCATGGCCCACATGCCCTTGCCGATCTGGGCGCGCCCGCGCAGGCCGCAGGCGAGACCCGTCAGCACATTGCTGCGCTCGTAGGCCTGGATCCACGGCGTGGTCTTCATGTCGCCCTTGCGCAGCATGGGGCCGGCGCGCATGGCGGTGTGCATCTCGTCGCCGGTGCGGTCCAGGAAGCCGGTGTTGATGAAGGCCACGCGGCT
>CAXDTK010000147.1:0-13014 GCA_963992225.1 uncultured Comamonadaceae bacterium
AAAATGATTTAAACGATATTGAAAATGGGAATAAAATACAGCTAAAGTGGAGCCGAACTGGAGACAAAATTCTTCAAAATGCCGCCAGGATCCAAGCGAATCCCAGCGGATCCCAGCGGATGCCAGCGGATACCAGAGGATACCAGCGGAGCCCAGCGGATCCCACCGGATACCGGCGGATCCCACAGCAGCCCACATCATACCGGAGGCGGGCGGGGGCGGGGCCACGGGTCGCGCCGGTGCGGGCGGCTTGGCGCCGATCACCCACAGGCTGTTGCCGCCCACCGTGGAGGTGCGGTCGTCCAGGCCGGTCTTGTCGGGGTCCACGCGCCGGCCCAGGTCGTCCAGGTAGACCGAGCCCACATGCAGCGGCTGGTGCACGTCGCCCACCAGATGGGCCAGCACCAGCAGCGCCTCGCGCGGGCTCTTGAAATGCGGCGGTCCGGCGGACGGCTTGCCCTGCAGCACCAGGATGGCCTCGCGCAGCGCGCCGACCACGTCGTCCGCCCTGGTGCCGGCAAAGCCCTGCACATAGCGGCTGCGCTGCAGCGTGATGTCGGTGTAGTGGGTCTGCTTGTGGCAGCCGTCCTCGTCGGGGCCGATGTCGCATTGCCGGTCGTTGCGGCGCACGTAGTCGGCCATCTCGGCGATGCGCTCGGGCGTCTCCAGCGGGCCGCATTCGGGGTACTTGCCGGGCGACGGGTAGGCGTAGCCCTGGCTGGGCGAGATGCCCTTCACGCAGTCGCCCCAGACGGTGGCCAGCGGCAGCGGGATGTCGCCCAGCAGCTGCTTCACGCGGGCCTCGGCCGGGTGGCCCTTCAGCAGCCCGGCGGCCACGGCGCCCACGGTCTGGTGGCCGTCCGCGCCCCAGGCATGGGCCAGCAGCGGCAGGGCGGTCAGCAGGGGGGCGATGAGGCGGCGCATGGCAGGTCTCCGGATCAGGCGATCAAGCCCGCGATCTTGCCCGGTTGGAAATGCAGGTCAATGAAATCCGCCAGCCCGTCGAACACCGCCTCCAGCGGCCGGCCGCTCTGGCCGAACAGCGCCTGCAGCACCGCCGGCTGCTCGAACAGGCCGTGCGCGTACACGCCCAACACCCGCCCGGCCTGCCAGCCGATGGCCTCGCCGGCCGCGTTGCGCAGCGCCACCTGCGGCGCCGGCAGCCCCGGGTGCGGCTGGGTGCGGCCGTGGCGGATCTCGTAGCCCTGGGCCTGCACGCCCGACAGCGCCTGCCAGGCGCCGTCCAGCGCCTCGAAACGCAGCGCCGTGCTGCGCAGCAGCTTCTCCGGCTCGAACACCGTCACCAGCGGCAGCAGGCCCAGGCCCGGCGCGTTGCCGTCCACGCCATGCGTGTCGATCAGCGCCTCGCCCAGCATCTGCAGGCCGCCGCAGATGCCCAGCACGCGGCCGCGGTGGGCGTTCAGCGCGGCGTCCAGCTTCTGCGCGCGCAGCCAGGCCAGGTCGGCCGCGGTGGACTTGCTGCCGGGCAGGACGACCCAGTCGGCCCCCGCCAGGTCGCGCGGCTCGCGCGCCCAGGACAGGCGCACGCCGGGCAGCTGGCGCAGCGGCTGGAACTCGTCCAGGTTGGACAGCCGCGGGTAGGCGATGACGGCGATGTGCAGGCCGCTGCCCCCGTGGCCGGTCGCGGCGTCGTCGAACACGCCGTCTTCCTCGGGCAGGCCGTGGCCGCGCCACATCGGCAGCGTCGCGATGGTGGGCACGCCGGTCAGGCGCTCCAGCTGCTCGGGCCCCGGGGCCAGCAGGCCGGCGTCGCCGCGGAAGCGGTTCAGCACGAAGCCCTTCACCTGCGCGCGCACGTCGGCCGGCATCAGCTGGTGGGTGCCGTACAGGTGGGCGAAGGCGCCGCCGCGGTCGATGTCGGTGACCAGCAGGCAGGCCGCGTTGGCGTCGCGCGCGGTGCCCAGGTTGACGTAGTCGCTGGGCGCCAGGTTGATCTCGGCCGGCGAGCCCGCGCCCTCGATGACGACCACGTCGTTCTCGGCCAGCAGCGCCAGCAGCGCGGCCCGCGCGCGCGGCTGCAGCAGCGCGCTGCGCTCGCGCCAGGGCATGCGCGAGAGCTGCGCGTCCACCTCGCCCAGCACCACCACCTGGCTCTGCGTGTCGGCCTCGGGCTTGAGCAGCACCGGGTTCATGCGCACCTCCGGCACGCGGCGCGCGGCCAGCGCCTGGAAGTACTGCGCGCTGCCGATCTCGCCCGCGGCGCCCGCCAGGCCCGGCACCACGCGGGCGTTGTTGCTCATGTTCTGCGCCTTGAAGGGCGCCACCTTCAGGCCCTGGCGGGCATACCAGCGGCACAGCGCCGTGGCCAGCCAGCTCTTGCCCGCGCCGCTGGTGGTGCCCAGCACCATGACGGCCTTGCCTTGTCGGTTCATGCGTCCTGCTCCTCGATGTGTTGCCAGGCCTGCTGCAGCGCGGCCTGGGCCTGCGGCGGCTGGGCCGACACGCGCACCCAGCCCGGCAGGCCGAAGGAGGCCGCGTCGCGCACCGCGATGCCGCGCTCGCGCAGGCGTTGCGCGGCGTCGGCCGGGGGTGGCCGGGCCAGCCAGAAGTTCGTGTCGCCGGGCCGCTGCTGCCAGCCCAGCGCGGCCAGCAGCGCGCGCTGCGCCGCGGTCCAGTCGCGCAGCGTGGCGCGGGCCTCGGCCAGCCAGGCCTGCGTGGCGTCGTCGGGCCAGTGCCACAGCATCGCCACGCCCTCGGCCGACAGCACCCAGCTGGGCGCCAGCGACAGCGCATGCGCCCACACCGCATCCAGCGCCGGCGCGACCAGGTAGCCCGCGCGCACGCCGGTCAGGCCCAGCGCCTTGTTGGGGCAGACCATCTGCCAGGCGGCCGGCGGCAGCGCCGGCGCGGCGCCCTGCAGCCGCAGCGGCTCGTAGGCCCGGTCCACCACCACCAGGTGGCCGTCCAGCGCGGGCCAGCCGGCCGCGCTGGCGCCGGTGGGGTTGCAGGGCTCGCACCACCACACCAGCGCCGGCGCCGAAGGCCGGATGGCGGCCGGCTCGGCATAGGGCCTCACCGCCAGGCCCAGCGCGTGCGCGGCGAGCGCGTAGTCGCCGAAGCCCGGCTGCGGCACCCACACCTCGCGGTGGCCCGCCAGCAGCGCGGCCAGCGTCAGCCGCCGTATGCCCTCGGCGCCGCCCGCGGTGGGCAGCACCCGCTCCGCGTCGCCCAGCCGGCGGCGCAGCGCGCGGTACTGCGGGTCGGGGTAGTGCCGGCGGTCGGCCTGCTGCACGGCCTGCCACAGCAGCGGCGGCGGGCCCAGCGGGCTGGCGTTGGTGGAGAAGTCGTGCGTGACGGCGGCGCCGCCGTCCGGCCCGCCATGCACCGGCAGCAGCGGCCGTGTCATGCGCGCAGCGCCCAGGCCAGCGCGGCGATCAGCAGGGCACCGGCCACCACCGCCTGCGTGGCCAGTCCGCGCGCCGCGGCCAGGTCGCCGGGCCGCACCGGCTGGCCCGTGCCGTGCAGCGTGTAGACGCCTGGCTTGCCCAGCCGCCGGTCCAGCCGCAGCGCCATCGCGGCCATGGGCCAGCCGCTGTTGGGCGAGGGCGTGCGCCGTGCCTCGCGCAGCAGTGCGCGCAGCGACGGCGGCCGCAGCAGCAGCGCCGTCAGCCGCGCCGGCAGCCACGACAGCAGGTCGTCCGCCCGCGCTGCCCATTTGCCGCACCACTCGCGCTCGTCCCGGTAGCCCCACATCGCGTCGGCCGTGTTGGCGAAGCGGTAGAGCGCCGCGCCCGGCAGGCCCGCGATCGCGAACCAGAACAGCGGCGCGATGACCGAGTCGTTGAGGTTCTCGGCCAGCGTCTCGATGGCGGCCTCGCGCACCTCGGCCTCGGTCAGCGCGGCGGTGTCGCGGCTGACCAGCCGGGCCAGCCGCGCGCGGCCGGCGTCCAGCGATTGCGCCAGCGCCGCCTCCACCGCCATGGCCTCGTCGGCCAGCATGCGCCAGGCCAGCAGCGGCTTGAGCAGCAGGCCGATCAGCAGCGCCGCACCGGCCAGGCGTGCCGGCGAGGCCCAGGGCTGCAGGCCCAGCAGCACCCAGCCCTCCAGCCACAGCGCGAGGAAGACGAGCAGCGCCGCGCCCACCAGCCAGGCCAGCGCGCCGGCCGCGAAGGCCAGCACCGGCGGCAGCTTCGTCAGCTTGAACAGGCCCAGGTAGCGGCCCATGCCCACCACCGGGTGGGCCCAGGCCGGCGGCTCGCCCAGGCGGTCCAGCGCCAGCGCCACGGCGATGGCCAGCGGCAGCAGCAGGGGCATCAGCGGGCCGCCGTGCATCAGCGCAGCGGCGGCAGCCGCGCCACCAGGCCGCGCTTGAGCCGCTCGGGGCGGCGCTCCCACGCCAGCAGGCCGTCACCGGGCTCGGCATGCTGGGTGGCGACGGCCAGCAGCGCGGCGACGCTGTCGGCATCGGGCGCCAGCTGGCCGAACAGGTAGCTGTGCTTGCCGGTGCCCTGCAGCGCGGCCGTGCAGCTCTGCTTGCACGCGGCCATGCAGGCCTGGCCGTGGATGGCCAGCGTGCAGTCGCGTGCCAGCGCCTCGTTCTCGACGGCTTCCAGCAGCGCCTGGCCCTGGCCGTCGGCGCAGGTGGTGCAGATGACGAGCGCGCTCAATCCTCGATGCCCCGCTGCGCCGGCACGCCGGCCTTGAAGTGGTGCTTCACCAGCGTCATCTCCGTGACCGTGTCGGCCAGCTCGATCAGCTCGGCCGGTGCGCCGCGGCCGGTCAGCACCACGTGCACATGGGCCGGCCGCTCGCGCAGCGCGGCCAGCACGGCGTCCAGCGGCACCCAGCCATAGCGCAGCGGATACATGATCTCGTCCAGCACCACCAGGAAATGTTCGCCGGCGCGTATCGTCGCCTCGGCCCGGGCCCAGCCGTCGCGGGCCAGCTGGGCCGAGTGGTCCAGGTCCTTGCTCTTCCACGAGAAGCCGTCGCCCAGGCCCACGATGGGCACGCCCAGCTGCTCGAACACGCGGTGCTCGCCGAAGCGGGCGCTGGGCACCTTCATGAACTGGTAGATCAGCACCGGCTTGCCGCGGCCATGGGCGCGCAGCGCCAGGCCGAAGGCAGCGGTGCTCTTGCCCTTGCCGTCGCCGGTGTGCACCAGCACCAGGCCGCGGCGCTCGGCGGTGGGGACGACGCGTTCGCGGTCGACGGGCGGTTGTTCGATGTCCATGTCAGGCGTCCACCGTGGCGGAGAGAAGCGCGCCCTCGGGCGAGCGGTCAGGGCCGGCCTTGGCCGGGCCCAGGAAGAAGGCCCCGACGGCCTCGGGGTTGGAAGGGAAGTAGTGGTGCACGTAGCTGGCCCGCAGCGCGCCGTGCTGGTACAGCGCCTCGGTGGTGCTGCCGCCATTGGGGTTGGTGGCGCGGGCGAGGGGCGCGAGCGGCGTGTCCAGCGTCGAGTGATGGAAGCTGTGGCCGCGCAGCGGGCCCTCGGGCCAGTCGATGGCCTGCAGGCCCAGCGCGGCCAGGCGCGGCTGCAGCTGCGCCCGGCCGGGCATCAGGCCGGCCATCGGGTGGGCTTGGCCGTCGCTGCCGGTCAGCGTGTCCAGCAGCGCCAGCATGCCGCCGCATTCGGCCAGCAGCGGCCGGCCGGCGTCGAGGTGCCGGCGCAGGCCTGCGGCCAGCGCGGTGTTGGCGGCCAGCGCCGGCGCGTGCAGCTCGGGGTAGCCGCCGGGCAGCCAGGCGGCGTCGCAGCCGGGCAGGCGGTCGCCGGCAACGGGTGAGAAGAAAATCAGCTCGGCGCCCAGCGCGCGCAGCAGGTCCAGGTTGGCCGCGTAGATGAAGCTGAAGGCCGCGTCGCGCGCGATGGCGATGCGCCGGCCGGCCAGCCGCCGCGGCGGCGCGGGCTCCGGCTCCTCGGTGAAGTCCACCGGCTTGAAGCCGAAGCCCGGCCGCAGCGAGGCCTCCCAGGCGTCGGCCCAGGCGTCGAGCCGGGCGTCCAGGTCGGGCAGCTCCTGGGCCTGCACCAGCCCCAGGTGGCGCTCGGGCAGGCCCAGCGCCGGGTCGCGCGGCAGCGCGGCGATCAGCGGCAGGTCGTCGGGCAGGCCCTCGGCCAGCAGGCGGGCATGGGCCGGGCCGCCGATGCGGTTGGCGATCACGCCGCAGTGGCGCAGCTCGGGCCGGTAGCGCTGCAGCCCGGTGGCCAGCGCGGCGAAGGTCTGCGCCATCGCCGCGCCGTCGATGACGCAGACCAGCGGCAGGCCGAAGGCGGCGGCCAGGTCGGCGCTGCTGGGCGCGCCGTCGAACAGGCCCATCACGCCTTCCACCAGGATCAGGTCGGCCGTGCGCGCGGCCGCGGCCAGCAGGCCCTGGCAGTGGCTGAAGCCGCCCATGAACAGGTCCAGCTGGTAGGCCGGCGTGCCGGCGGCGCGCGCCAGGATGCCGGGGTCCAGGAAGTCCGGCCCGGTCTTGAACACGCGCACCCGCTGGCCGCGGCGGGCATGGGCGCGGGCGATGGCGGCGGTGATGCTGGTCTTGCCGGCGCCGGAACTGGGCGCGCTGATGAAGAGGGCGGGGCAGGCGGTCATAGCGGCAGGGCGACCCAGCGCCCTTCGATCTGTGCAATGTGCAGGCTGGGCCCGAAGACGCGCCGCAGCGCCTGGTGGGTGGCGGTGTCGGCCGGGGCGCCGGTATGGACGATGCGGCCGTCGGCCATCAGCACGAGGTGGTCGGCCTGCAACGCCAGGTGCAGCTCGTGCAGCACGCTGACGACGCTGTGCCCGGCGGCCACGCGCTGGCGCACCAGTGCCATCCAGGCGGCCTGGTGGGGTGCGTCGAGGTGGGCCAGGGGCTCGTCCATCAGCGTCAGCGGTGCCTGCACGGCCAGCGCGCGGGCCAGCAGCACGCGCTGGCGCTCGCCGCCGGACAGGCTGCCCAGGCGGCGCTCGCGCCAGGCCCAGCTCTGCGTGTCGTGCATGGCGGCCTGCGCGGCCTCGTGGTCGGCCGCGGTGGGCGGCGCCAGCCAGGGGCGGTGCGGCAGGCGGCCCAGCAGCACCACGTCGCGGGCGGTCAGGTCGTCGGCGCCGGTTTCCTGCTGGCCCATCCAGGCCAGCTGGCGGGCGCGCTCGCGGCTGGGCCAGTCGGCCAGCGGCCGGCCGGCCAGCTGCACCCTGCCGTCGCAGTTCTGCAGGCCGGCGATGGCGCGCAGCAGCGTGGACTTGCCGGCGCCGTTGGGCCCCACGATGGCGGTCCAGCGGCCCTGCGGGATGGCGAGGTCGATGTCGCGGATCAGGTCGCGGCCGTCGATGCGGACGCGCTCGATGCGGGCGTGCAGCGCGTTCACCGGCGTGGGGCTCCGCGGCGATGCATCAGCACGAGCAGGTAGACCCCGCCCAGCACCGCGGTCACCAGGCCCACGGGCAGCTCCTGCGGGCGGATCAGCGCGCGGGCCAGCACGTCGGCCGCCAGCAGCAGCGCGCCGCCCGCCGCGGCCGACAGCAGGATGAGCCGGCCGTGCAGCATGGGGCAGAACACCCGCACCAGGTGCGGCGCCACCAGCCCGACGAAGGCCACGATGCCGGTCTGCGCGACGGCGGCGCCGGTGGCCAGCGCGAAGGCGAAGATCAGCAGCAGCCGCACCAGGCCCATGCGCACGCCCAGCGACGCGGCCGTGGCCTCGCCCAGCGTCAGCGCGTCCAGCGCCGGGCTGGCCGCCAGGCCCACCAGCGCGGCGGCGATGCCGCAGCCGGCCATCACGGCGACGCTGTTCCAGCCCAGTAGCCCGGTGTTGCCCAGCAGGAAGGCCTGCATCGCGCGCAGGATGTCGGGCGCCCACAGCGTGGCCAGGCCGGTCAGCGCGTTCAGCACCACGCCCACCACCACGCCGGCCAGCAGCAGCCGCAGCGTCTGCTCCACGCCGCGCGCCAGCACCAGCGTCAGGCCCACGCCCACCAGCGTGCCGACGAAGGCGATGCCGGTCAGGCCCAGCCGCGCCAGCAGCGACGAGGTCTGCGGCGACACGCCCGTCAGCGCCAGCGCGACGGCCACGGCCAGGCCCGCGCCCGAGGCGCTGCCCAGCAGGTAGGGGTCGGCCAGCGGGTTGCGGAACAGGCCCTGCGCCATCGCGCCGGCCATGCCCAGCAGCGCGCCGGCCCACCAAGCGCCGAGGGACCGCGGCAGGCGGATCTCCCACAGGATGACGGCCATGCCGTCGTCGCCCAGGTCGGCCCAGCCGGTGCTGCCGATCAGCACGCCCGCCGCCACGCCGGCGGCCCCCAGCGCCAGCAGCACCGCGAGCAGCAGGCCGGGCCGGACGTTCATCAGGACGCGGCCTTCTCGCGCAGGCAGCGCGCCATGATCTGCGCGGCCTCGGCCATGCGTGGGCCGGGGCGGGACAGGATGTCGCCTTCCTCGGGTTTGAACACGCAGATGCGGCCGCGCTTGACGGCCTCGATGCGGTCCCAGCCCGGGCGTTGGGCCAGGCCCTCGGCATTGCGCGAGCCCACCATGATCAGCCCCGGGTTGGCCTTGACGACGAACTCCGGGTTGATCTTGGGGAAGGGCCCCAGGTCGGCCGGGATGATGTTGCCCGCGCCCAGCCGCGTCAGCGTCTCGCCCATGAAGGACACGGTGCCGGCCGCCCACAGGCCGCTGGCGACCTCGTAGTAGACGCGCACGCCGCGCGCCGCCGGCGGCACGCTGCTGGCGGCGGCCGCGACGCCGGCCTCGATGTGGCGCCACACGCGCTGCGCATCCGGCACCCCCAGCACCTGGCCCAGTGTGGCCAGCACGCGCTGCACGTCCTTGTAGCTGCGCGGCTCCAGCGCCACCACCTTGAGCCCCAGCGCGCGCAGCCGCTCGGACACGCGCGAGGACACGGCCACCAGCACCACGTCGGGCTTCAGCGACGCGATCAGCTCGATGTTGGTGTCGTCCATGCCGCCCACCTTGGGCAGCGCGTTCACCTGAGGCGGGAAGTTGGCATAGCGGTCCACGCCCACCAGCCGGCCGCAGGCGCCCAACTCGCAGACCGTCTCGGTCAGCGAGGGCAGCAGGCTGACGATGCGCTGCGGCGGCGCAGCGAAGACGGTGGTGTGGCCCAGGTCGTCCCGGACCTCGGTGGCCGCGGCGGCCAGCGCGGGCGCCAGCAGGCCGAGCAGCAGTGCGGCCAGGCAGCGTTCAAGCATCGTGTGTCTCCTCGACGGGGCGGGTCCAGGCCTGGCCCGCGACCATCAGTGTCAGTCGGGCGCAGCGGCGGGCCACGTCCTGGTTCAGCCGGCCCAGTTCATCGACATAGTCGCGCACCTCGCGGCCCAGCGGCGACACGCCCCAGCCGACCTCGTTGGAGACGAAGACGACCGGCGACGACAGGCGCGGCAGCAGGTCCAGCAGCGCTGCCCGCTCGGCCTGCCAGCCGGCCGCATCGGGCGCGCCGCTGGCCGGCATCAGCCAGTTGACCAGCCACAGCGTCAGGCAGTCGACGACGATGAGGCGGTCCGGCAGGCCGGCCTCGGCCAGGGCCGCGCTCAGCGCCAGCGGGGCCTCGATCGTCTCGAAGCCCGCCGGGCGGGTGGCGCGGTGGTGGACGATGCGTTCCCGCATCTCGTCGTCGGCCGCCCGCGCGGTGGCGATCACGGCCACCTGGCCGCCGCGCGCCTGCCAGTCCAGCGCCAGCCGCTCGGCGCGCCGCGACTTGCCGCTGCGCTGGCCGCCGACGATGAGTTCATGCGGGCTCATCGTCATCAGCTCAGAGCTGAGGGGTCCAGCGCAGCGTGGCCAGCGCGGTCATGGGCGCGGACGCATAGCCATAGGCCGTCGTGTGCTGGCGGCCGAACAGGTTGTCGACGTTGAACTGCAGCTTCACCTCGCGGCTGACGGCGACCTGGGCGCTGAGGTTGACGAGCGCATAGCCGCCCAGCTTGCGCGTGTTGGCGGCGTTGTCGAAGCGGGCGCCCGAGGCCTGCACAGCGGCGCCCAGCGTCCACGCGCCCAGCGTGGTGTCGGCGTTCACGGTACCCAGCCGCTTGGCGCGGCGCGCCAGCAGCAGGCCGTTGGTCTGGTTGGTGGGCTTCTGCAGGTCCAGCGTGGCGCGCAGGTTGACGTTCGCGAGCCGGGTGCCGCCGGCCAGGCTCAGGCCCTGCAGCCGCGCCTGGTCGACGTTCTGGTAGCAGCCGAAGCTGCTGTTGCAGCTGCCGGCGGCGCCGAAGACGATGAGGTGGCGGATGCGGTTGCGGTAGGCGGTGGCGCTCAGCTCGTGGTCGCCACGGGTCCACTTCAGGCCCAGCTCCACATTGCGGCCGCGCTCGGCATCCAGCGGCTTCACGCCGGGCTTGCTCAGGTCGGGGCCGTAGACCGTGCCCTGCTGGTAGATCGTCGGCGCACGGAAGGCGTTGCCCACCGAGCCGACGATGCGCAGCCCCGTCGCCACCTCGTAGCCGGCCAGCAGCGTGCCGGTGCCGACGTCGCCGAACTGGCTGTCGCGGTCGTGGCGCGCATGGGCCTGCAGGTCGAAACGACCCGCCGACAGCAGCCAGCCCAGGCCGAAGCCGTCGCGGTCGCGCTTGCCGACGCCGGCCGTCACCAGGCCGCTGTTTTCCAGCTTGTCTTCCAGCCGCTCGACCGTGAAGTTCAGCTGCTGGCCGGCGGTCAGCTTGTAGAAGCCGGTCAGCGCGAGGTTGCGCACGCGGGTGTCGGTCAGGTAGGGCGAGGGCGCGGTCTGGTAGCGGTCGCGCGATTCACCGAGGCTGAGCTGGGTCTGCAGCTCGGGCGTCCACTGGGCCGTCCAGGCGATGCGGGCGGCGTCGGCGTCCTGCTGGGTGATGTCGTCCACCAGCGGGCGCGAGCGGCTGCCGTCGTACTGGCCGCGGGTGTAGCTGCGCATCACCAACGCCTCGACGCGCTGCGCGGCCGTGAACTGCGCGCCCACGCGCAGCAGGGCCTGGCGCTTGCGGTGGCCGTCGCGGTCGGGCACGTAGCTGAAGGTGGATTCGGGCGTGGTCGCGTTGAAGCCGTCGCTGCCCTCGAAGGCGCCGGTGAGGGCGTAGTCGAAGATGCCCGCGGCGCCGAACAGGCCGGCATCGGCCTTGTAGGTGCCGAGGTTGCCAGCCGACACGCCCAGGTCGGCGCTCATGCGGCCCGCGCCTTTGCGCGTGAAGATCTGCACCACACCGCCGACGGCATCCGACCCGTAGATGGCGCTGGCCGGGCCCTTGAGCACTTCCACGCGCTCGATCTGCGACAGCGGCAGGCCCTGCCAGCTGGCGCCGCCGGTGGCCTGGGAGTCGACCTTGACGCCGTCGATGAGCACCAGCGTGTGGCGGCTGTCGGCGCCGCGCAGGAACATCGAGGTGTTGGCGGCCGCGCCGCCGTTGCGCACCATCTCCGCGCAGCCGTTGTTGCGCAGCAGGTCGGCCAGGCTGGCGGCGGCCTGGCGCTCGATGTCGGCGCGGGTGATGACGGTCAGGTCGGCCAGCACCTCGGACAGCTTCTGCGGCGAGCGCGTGGCGGTGGTGACGACGGTGTCGAGCTTGTTCTGGGCGTGGGCCGAGGCAGCCAGGGCCAGAGTGGACAGGGCGAGCAGCGGCCGACGGGCCGCGAGGAGCAACTGATGCATGGAAGGGGATACAGCAACGAACACTCGGCCCCGCTGACCCCCGCAGCTGGGCTGAAAACGGTCGCCGGCACCTGTGCGCGGCAACCCCGTCGTTGGCCGGTATCCGGGCTGATGGACTTCCGCCCGACGCCTTCCCGGTGCGGCGCACCAGTGGCTTTCGTCAGGCAGCGAGGCGCAGGGGCCTCGTCCACTTACCGTTGCGGGGACAGCTCAGGTTGGGTCTGCGGCGTGGCCGCTCGCCCTCCTGATTCCCGTTGAACTGCAGCCGCCATGAAGGCGGGTGCGAGCACCAACAGGCAGCATTCTATCGGCCCCGCGGACCCGGCCCGTTATTGGCCGGTGCCGGCCGACGCGGTGGGCTTGCGGGGCTTGGCGGTCTTGGGCGGCTTCAGGTAGGTGACCTGCGGCCCGCTGGCGGCCTGCGGCGGTGGCGGCAGCGTCTGCAGGCCGATGGCCTGGCTGCGCATGCGGCGCGCCTCGGCCTCGCTGGCGCGCCGCGCCTGGGCCAGGGCCGCGGCCTGGCGGGCCTCGTTCATGTGGCGCTCGCGGGCCGCGCGGCTGTCGGCGGCGCTGGGCTCGTCGTAGCTGACCGTGCTGCCGGCATCCCGCCGGCCGGGGCTGCCGGGGCAGGGCGAGTCCCGCAGGTCGCGGCCGTCCGGGCCACAGCGGTAGACCTGGGCGCTGCGCTGCTGGGTCTGCGCGCCGGCCGCGACGGCAGCGCACAGCAGCAGGGCGAGCACCAGGGGTTTCATGACGCCGGAGTGTCCGTCGCCGCGGGCGGTTTGGGGGGCTTGGGCCGCGGCGGCTTGGCGTGAATTTTGGCCAGCGCCTTGTCCATCTCGCCGCGCAGCATCAGCTCGACGGCGCCGTAGCTCTTCTCGATGCAGTCTTCCACCGCCTGGCGCTCGGCCAGCGGCGGCTTGCGCAGCACGTAGCTGGCGACCTCGGCCTTGTGGCCGGGGTGGCCGATGCCCAGCCGCAGGCGCCAGAAGTCGCCGCTGCCGAGCTGGGCCCGCATGTCCCGCAGGCCGTTGTGGCCGCCGTCGCCGCCGCCCTTCTTGAACTTCATCTCGCCGGGCGGCAGGTCCAGTTCGTCGTGCACCGCCAGGATCTCCTCCGGCGCGATCTTGAAGAAGCGCGCCAGCGCGGCGACCGACTTGCCGGAGAGGTTCATGTAGGTCAGCGGCTCCAGCAGCCAGATCGGCCCGCCGGCGCCCGGCGCGCCGTTCACCCGCGCCACCAGGCCGTGGTAGGCCTTGTCCGGCGCGAGGCTGACCTTGAGGCCGCGGGCCAGGCCGTCAATCCACCAGAAACCGGCGTTGTGCCGGGTGTCTTCGTATTCCGCGCCCGGGTTGCCCAGGCCGACTAGCAATCGGATCATGTGGTCATCCTAGCTTCTGTCTCTTATACACATCTGACGCTGCCGACGAAGGCTTAGGTGT
>CAXDTK010000148.1:0-12992 GCA_963992225.1 uncultured Comamonadaceae bacterium
AAGTAGGGCGTCAGCCCGACACAGCGTCGAAATCAACGGCTTGTTCAGCGTAGCCTTAATGACCTCATCCGCCCCTTCAAGTTGGAGATGCAAGGTCACTGCTGAGATGTCCGTTGCCTCGCTGACGATCGTCAGAGTTCCCGCAAGATCAGTCAGCACCGATATTGGTTGATCCTGGCTGATCCCGTGCATAGCGCCGTTGATGGTGACGTGGGTCCACATCGACGACCAAATCGACACCCTATGGTTGGGCAATGGTTTACCGTCGGCGTCAGCGGCATGGGCAGTCGTCGTGTAGGTGGTTAGCTCAACCGACTTATGTGTGTCGGCAAGCCGGATCTCGGTTTCACTCCAAAGCGTCGAACTGGGGTCTTGGTAGAGATAGCTCAACTGGCTCGTACCCCTTGCAACGAAGAGCTGATTCGTTGCCTTCGAGGTGCTGCGAGCGGCCGCAATACGCGTCACGCCCCGTTGGATCTGAAGCGGAGGCTCCCACGAAGACTGGTCAGCCTTCTGTCCATAGCAATGGAACAGGAGGCCGTCCCCAGCCAGCGCGAAGACAGAGACGACGCTGGGGTCCTGAGTCACAACGGCCTCGTAGATGCCAGACAGTCGATGCTTGGGCACCAACGTCACCGCATTGGCGTGCGACCCCAGGAAGGCATAGATGCCATCGCCTGCAGCGTAGAGATCCGACGAGTTGGTCGAGGAGGAAAGTGCTGTGATCCAGTTCGCACGGGCCGGCAGCACGAACTCATACTTGCTCGACTTGTGAAAGACCGGGTCCGGAATCGAGGTGAACTCCAGGGTCTGACCAGCGCTGGTGTCATAGAGCGCATATGCGCCCCGATCACCTTGAACAGCTCCCGGCGCAAGCACCACGGGTCCGGTGGCACGCTCGGGCAATTCAAAGCGCTGCCATGACCAAACATCGTCGCTGGCATCAGCGTTGAAGAGGTGCGGTTCAATACCAGCCGGTCCCTGAATACTGGCCACCCCAATGGGCGGAGTGCTTTCGGTAGCGCCACCAAGTCGAACTTCCGAAATCGCAACCCCGCCGTCGGGGAACGGCCGAGCCTTCCAGCGACTGCCCAACGAACTCCAATCCCCCAAAATCGCGTCATTGGGGATCGGCGTGGTGACGAACAATCGTGCCTTGCTCCGGTCGTTGCGGGGCGCCAGGGCCACCGCAAGTACGATGCGACCGTCTGGCATTTGAGTTGATCCGAAGCTCACCGCGGCAAGCTTCTCGTGCGGCTCAATGCAGGAGGTCAGATCGTGCCGTACCCACCCCGATCGGGCCGTGACACTGCGCATGAACCCGTACAGCACGTCGTCATTGCCGATGGAGAAAAGGATGGGTTCACCAGCCAGATCAGATGCCGATGCCATCGCGTGGCTCAGACTCAGCGCCGATCCCATCACCTGGTTCTTCATTAGTTCCGAGGCAACGTGAAGGCAGAGATTTTTCCCACCCGCCTCGCGGGCACTCATCATGATTTTTTCCATTGCAACCGCCTTAGTGGGTGAGGGCGTCCGTGACGGGCTCGGCCTTGTAGGAGACATCAAATTGAAGATTGCCGGCGACGTCCTTGGTAATGTTCTTAAAGAAGAAGACATCGCCTGCCGGCATTACGAGGCGCAGTGCGAGAGCACCCAATCCGATGGTCCGGATCTCGTTACGTAGGTTCTTAGCTATGTGCTGGCCCAACAGGCCGGCCTGGCTGCTCCAAAAGGAACTGCCGACGACAGGCTCCGAGATCTTCAGGTCGCGAACTTCCAGCGTGACCTGGCCACCGTGGCCCACAGCCAAAGTCGCTGAAGCTGACCAGGTGACGCTAGCGTCCGCCCAAGATGAATACGAGGAGTACTGAATCAGGTCCTTGTGCTCCGCAAATCCGGAGAGAACAAGCTCGACCTCCTCGCCGGCATCCTTCCACTTCAAACTCACCTGTCGGGTATCGGTGATCGTCTCCTCGTAATCTCCGCCGCTGGTTTCATTCCTGCCACGCTTTTTCCTCTCGGCGACCTTCTTGAAGGCCCAAGAGCCATCTTGACCAACAGCGGCGTCCCCAGTCTGGAGCCCATCTCCGATCGCGCGGAGTAGCCAGCCCTCCCAAGCCACCTTGGCCGCGATCACGAATCGACCATCAAACGTCCTTGAAGTGACTAAGTTGCGGTCGATCAACGGCAAGTCAGCTCCCTTCGGAAAGTCCTGGTGCCCGGTCATGAGCAAGAAGTTCAGGGTGTTGTCGCCTTGACCCGAGTTGTCGTGAAAGGTGCAGAACGTCGATTTAGTCGGATCAATCGCCGAAGGCGGTGGCATCGAAGGGTGCACGTCGATCGCAAAGCCAAGAATGTAGGGATGTTGGCTGTTCTTCAGCGAAGAGAAGTAATTTCGGATGGCGTCCTGGAACTGCGTCATCTGCCCTGGCGTCACCGGACTGCGATCTGGCCACGTCATTCGCGAGCGGTTCGGGTCGTAGCTGGCTAGGTCCGCATTCGTGAAGTCGAGAAAGAGATGCCGAATGCTGAAGATGCTTCCGTCGACCTTGTCCAGATGCTCCTTCACTATCGAGGGAATGCCCACGTGCGCAGCGATCGCGGCTGCAGCCAGCGCCTGCATATCCAGGGCCACGGTGAAGGCGTAGGACCAATCCTCGAACTCCACAGACTTCTGCTTAGCGTTCGGGCCAATCCCGTCCCAGAAGCTGAAGACTCCCTTCGGCATGCGAAGCACAAACAACGCCGAGCGGTGATCAGTGACGAGATCGAAGTACACAAGCGGACTGGCTAACTCTGCCTTCAACTCAAGCCCCGTATCGGCCAACTTGAGGTCAAGGCGTTGAGGGAGGATCTCCCGTTTGTGGAGCTGCGCAAACTGGTAGTTAACGGCCTGCTGGGTGACCGCCGCGATAATGTGCAGACCGTTGAGCGCGTCCTGAGCGGACGAATGTTCAGTCATCGACATCTCCCTATGTGAACGATATGGATCGATCCGTGGAGATGCCGCAATCGAACTGCTTCGCGCGTGGCCCCACAGTTCATGCGTTAAGAATCGTCGTGGGAATGCTCATCTGCTGTCAACTCGGGCAAGCCTGTCATCAACATAGATGACGACAGGACCTGACGTTTCCATCGAGGCGTGCGAATGTGCAGTGACGCGCATGAGGCGGGCCAACGCTCGGCACTCATTGCCGCCATCGCCAGCAGTCATTGATCGTCTTCGCTCGCTGCCGATGCAGGTCGTTCCTCTCCACATGTTCGGAACGAGCTGCTTTGAAAGTACACCGGTCAGCCAGTGCGCAGTACATCGGATGTCCGCTTGTTGAACTCGCCGACATTCACTGGCCAGCGGCGAAAGTCGCTTCCCAGCCTATTGCCGTGGCCCGGTCAACTTCGGCTTTGGGCACTTTGCGGCCGTACGGACGCCGACTCACGCGACCGTCAGCGATCGCTGCAGAGCGGTCCGCCAACTGTGGCTCAGACCGGTGCGCATAGCGGGCACGCACACGAATCCCGGCCGACCCTCGAGATGCTTTCCCGGCCGGGCTCTCTCAGTGAAGGTCCTGCTCGCGCTGGTGACGGATGGCCAGCACGACGACCAGGTCGGGCCCCGCAACCTCGTACTCGATGACGTAGCCGGTCGACCCGAACGGAACGACGAGCTCGCGTCGTAGCGGACCGCCGCCACTTCGCTTGCGAAATAGCATCGGCGATACAGCCAACGCCAGGACCGCCGTCTGGATGGCGTCGATGGCGCGATTGGCGATTTCTAGGTCTTCGACGTACTCGGCGCGCTCGAGGAGGTGCTCGTGCAGTCGCAGTAGGTCTTCATCCGCCTGGGTCTCGAAGATGACCTGGTAGGTCATGCATCGGCCGGACGGTGCTTGCTTTGAAGCTCCTTGCGCCTGGCCTCCAGGCGCGTCCGCATGTCGGCGATGACGTCTTCAGCCGGCCGGCCGGCGCCGGTGCGCTGGAAGCGCGCCCAAGCCTCGTCAGCGCGCGCGGCGAACGCGCTCTGAACAAGGCGGTGCTCCACCGCGCCGCGTACCGTCGACTCGACGAATTCGGACAGGGTCTCGCCGTCGCGCAGGACGGCGTCGAGGTCGGCACGGAGCTGAGGCTCGATGCGCACCTGCGGGATGATTGCTGTCTTCATGCCTCGATTGTGTTGCAAATGAGTTGCAGCGTCAACGCCTAGAGCAGTTGGGAGTTTCAGGTTTCCCGAACGCCGACAACGAGTTAACTCCCATTTGGCGTGAAATCACATGAATCCCGGCCGATCGTCTTGGTACGCACATGCACTACGCCGAGGACGAAGATCGGCATTTTCTCGATCGGAAGACGCGGCGGAAAGATGGCCTTGGCGTACCCGAAGCCGCAGCACACGAGCGACCGCTGCGGGCACATAGCTGCCGCAGCTGGCCGGCTGCGAACAACGGCCGCCGCTGCAATGAATGCGGTTGTCAAGCCGACCGGATTGATCTACCGCCTTCTTTTGCCAACGCAAGAGCGCCAGCGGCGCAGCGCTTCGCGGCGTGAGCGGGGCCTACGGCTGCTCATTGCCGGGCGTCTCATCTTCGTGTATCCGAACACGAGGGCCTGGGCCAGATGGATCCACGAGCACATGCCCGAAGCTCAAGGGCTGTATTGGATGAGCCGCAGGGACGATGAGAACAGCTGCATGGTGCTCTTCGGGACGCGCATCAAGGCGAGTGTGTTTGCGACATCCAGTCGCCCGTTGAGCGCCTTCAAGCTGGAGCTGTTCGAAGCGCTTGATGCCATGGGAGCTATCGGCATCTGATGCACGCTCTGGCCGGCTGCAACTGTGCAAGCGGATCATCGTCTGTGGGAGCGCTCACGTTTTGCCATCTTCGCAATACGCAACGCAGGCCAAGAACAAACCGATTCGCCATGCATGTCCCGCAGCTTCCTTGTCGGAACTGAGCAATTGCACGCCTACCCACCGAGCGTAGGCGCTGGCCTGATTCTTTTCGGTGCCCGGGGGTGGAAGACGTTTTACCGGGAGCCTTCTCGCGTGGACCGATCGCAGCCAATGCGGCAACTTTGTGTCATTTGGATCCACCCGCCGCACTGTCAGCCGAGTTCTCGTGAGCAGTCCGGCAGCGTCCAGAAACTTCAGGAACTGACTTGCCGCCTTTGCATCCTTCTCGCCGCGAAAGCAAACGTCCAATCGGCGTCGGTTGAATCGCTCGGATGCGATGCGCAGTGCGTCCTTCCGCAAACAGTGATGGCTGCTCGACATTGAATCAAGACACGTCGATATGGTGTCAAGCGCCTCGACGGTAGAACGGTGCAGATTGATGTCTGGCGTCGGAACCCCCGGCACCGCACTCTCCGAGTCGCAGGAAGGTGGAGCCATGTTGAATGCCGAGGCAAACTGCTTGGCGGCAGCAACCCAACTTTCAACCACGGCGTCTGAGACGCCGCAAGCATGGGAAGTGGCGGCCAAGCGGGCTTCATGTCCGATGCCCGCGTCCTGGCTGTTGTAGTGGTGCAGTGCTCGAACAAGCAATCCAGCCCGTCCTGCTGCCCCGAAGCGTACGGCCGCCGTCGCGACGCTATTGCGCCAAGGCGGAGCAGCTTCCGTGATCGTCGCCGGAGCACGCTCCTGGATATCACCCGAACGTTGCAGACCAGCTCGATGTCCTTGCACCACGCCATGAGGGCCTCGCTGCAGCCATTCATACACTGTGGTTCGGCTGGCACCTGTCAGGGCTTGCCACACCTCAACGGGTGTCGCTGTCGCGGCGCGAACTGTGCTCGCGGCGAGGAAGAGGTCTGCGACGTGGATGTAATGCTCCAGACTCGTTCCCGGCATGCCATGTCCGAGGATTCGGGCCACGAGATTGCTGTACACGCGGGATGGGCCTGACGTCGCGCCGCAAAGCAGTACTCTGAGCCGGCGAGCCTGCCCCAGTTCTTGGCACAACGCGGGCATCGACGTCGCGTAGTTGACGACTTCAGGGTAATCAGGAGCTCTGAGCTTCAACCAAACCCAGGTAGCGCACGCGTGCCGCAGATGGTGCAGGACGAGCCGAGGCTCACCCGTTACTGCATGGAGGGCTTGCATCACGCGGCGAACGGTGCCTTGCTTCGACGCCGTGTCGCTTGGCATGTCAGACGTGGCCAGCAGTCGTTCCTGCTGGACGGCCTCCCGAGATCGTCCTGCGAGCATGGTGTGCCTGTGCAGAATCCAGCGCCGAAGCAGGGCGCGCTCCGGTGTGGGCAGCAGAGCATCGATTCGGATGGTCCGAATGGCGTTTCTTGTTTTCAGGCTGTGGCCTGGGTATCGACGCACGTGCAGGTAAATTCCGGCCGCGTCTTCGATATCGCACAGTCGTAGTCCAAAGACCTCGCCTCGTCGCAGGCCGCACCGAAATGTCAGTGTCAGAACGACTCGACTGATCAAAGTTTGCGTCAGACCCGCACCCAATTGAAGCTGCTGCTCCAGCCATCCATGCGCCGCCAGGTATTCATCGACGGAGATGACGGTTCCGTCGACCGGCATCAGTGCGCCGCCCTCGCCAAACGTCTCGCGGGGATTCTCCAGGGGCTTTGACCCGTGGGCGTCGCGCAGGTGATCGTGAAAGATGCGAAGACCGCGTGCAACCTTTTCGACGGGTTCGTCGGGTTCGCAGGCGTCGATGATGGTTCGATACGTTTCGTCGAGCTCAGCTAACGAAATGGTGTGGACCTGTCTCATGCCAAGGTAGCTGAGAAGCCGGGGTGCAGCCAGAAGAAACGGCTCCGCGAGTGCGTCAAAGCCAATGCCGACGGCTTCGTTGCGCGCCTTCATGCTGAGTGATCGCAACAGCCATTGAAGATAGGTCTGGCAATAGTCGTCGGGTGGCGTGCTCAGGGCCATCGTCGCGATCTTCTCGCGAGCCGTTTGCAGATGTGCGCTCTCAAGGATTTGCCGGACTTCATGCATCCACTCATGTTCTGCCATCACCGCCTGCCACAGCTCCGTCTCCGATTCCCACTGATCGGGAGAGGAAGAGCTTGGCTCCATCCCCGGATTGGTGATCGCGCCGGGCTCTCGTTCAAAAGGAAGGGACTGCAATCGCGACCAGCAGCGCGCCGTCAAGCTATGCGAGGCAAAAGTTCGACGCATCACATGGAGGTCGACTTGTGCGCCGCGCAGTGACCACCAAATGGCTGCTGAGTCCAGCAGATCAGAGATGGTCTTCGGGCGCAGAGCGGCTGCTACGCCCGCACCTTTAAGCAGCTTCCCGATCTTTTCGATCGTTGAGTGGAACTCGCAGGTCTCGTGACCCGTTGGCACCCGTTGCAGCAGCAGATCCGAAACCGGATCGCACCACCAGCGTTGCAGGTGATGGTTGCCCAGCCCCTCGAAGGGAAGCAGGAAGTCGACGTATGAAGGACCGTCGTCAAGTCGGGTGATACGCAGACTGGCCCGGTTGATCATCAGGCATAGCCTGCTCAGCTTGCCGCGATCCAGCAGAGCGCCATTGCAAACCGCTGAGAGGGCGACGAGCGGCCAAAGACTGGCCGGGTCTGTTGGTATCGACTTGGTAATGATGCGGTGGAGCGCATCGCGCCAAGCTTCAACCTTCGTGACGGCGTTATCTGTGCTGGCTGGGAAGGGGCTTGGCGGTGGCCTGATGATGGAAGACACCCACGTCGGTGCAATCGGCACGCTCGCGTTTCGCAGGCGTTTGCCGACTCGATGAAGCAGGTAGAGATGCTGAGCTGCCGTGACATGACTCAGCTCCTTCCGCGCCACCCGGCCAAGAAGCAAGGCCTCCAGCTCCCGGGCACTGCGCTCATCTGCCGCGCCCGCTGTGCGGCCGCTCTGGAGCAATGCCGCGTGCGCATTGGCTTGGCCCGCGAGCCATTCTCGAAGCGGCCGGATTGCCTCTCGATCAGCGTCGCCGCTGCGGCGTGCGACCTCTTGCCAGGCGGACTCTGCCGTGGCGGCAACATCTAGCGACGCAGACGTCCCCATCGTCAATCGCCCGCGAGCAATGACGCGACAGGGTCAAGCCCGAGGGCTTCGGCCATGTGATCGAGGCGTTCATCAAGCTCGCGGAAGTGCGCCGAATAGTCAAACGTCGCCGTCATGCTGACCGAACTTTTTCCGATGCCGGTGTGACCGAGGAATGCATCGAGGATCTGCTCACTGCATCCGTCCTTCAACAACCAGGTTCTCATGAAGCCACGTGGAAAGTTGGCAGGCGCTGGAAGTCCAAAGTCGGCCAACTGACGCGTGAGCCATTTTGGGGTCACGATCTCTGCAACCGGTCGCGGCTGGTTGCCGTCCCAGTCAAGGAACGCCCTTTGAGCCGGCGAGACGGCAGGGAAAGAGACATCAGGTGGCCGCCACCGCCACGTCTCGCTGGCGTGGTTCAGGAGGTGCTGATATTGCCGCTGAAGGAGGGTCGAGATGACTGCCGGCCGTGCCAGAGACGCATACTGATCGTCCTTCTCGATGAGCGGAAGAATGCAGCGCTCGATCCCGAGGCGGCGGCCATGCTGGAGGAACTGTGCCAGCAGACGTTCTGGATGGGCTGAGGGTCGCAATGTCGTCAACAGAGATTGCATCAACCAGGTGTACAGGATGAAGGCTCGGTGGTAGCGGTGCCGCTTGCTGCGCTTGGAGGGCGGGCGCTTCTCGATCTCTGAACGCAGGTTGCCGATGAAGCGTCTGAGCGCCTCTTCTTCCAAGATGAACCGAGCACCGACACGGTCGCGGTTGTCGGATTGCTTGAGCTGGTAGCCAGTTTGAATCGGCCGCCCTGATTCAACGTGAATACGTCGGACGGCTTTGTTGTACGCTTTCGTCAACGCCGCCAGGCGATGCTGCGTGTAGTGCAGACGAGCTTCGCTTTCATACTGACGGTCGCAGCAGACGATGGCGACGCCGACATCGTCGAGACCCGCGCGCGACAACACGGAGGGCAGCTTGCGCGAGATCTTGATCAGGCTCACGCGAGGCCTGGATTGGGCGTCCAGACGCTCGTTGACCTTGATCAAGTAGCGCCGGATCTCAGCCTCGATTGCCTCGGCAGGTTGACCAAAAATCGCCTCACCCACTCCAACTTCGGCATTGCGTTGATGGTTCAGAAGAGCGTCACCAAGGCCCAGTACGTCCGGTAGCATGAGGTAGTTCGTCGCAGGTCGAGCGATCGTTGCGAGGGCTTCATTTGGCGGGGAGCGGTAACGCGGGTGAATAGCGGGCAGCGCGAATCCTGCGCAAAGGCCTGTTTCAGGGGAGGCCAGGACAACACGCGTTTGCAGTTCACCGCCCGATGCAACGTGGGCGCCGAAGTCGGTGGTCCACATTGACCGTACGGTTCGAGCGTCTTCCTGTTTGCATCCGAATACGAGCATGCAGCGGATCAACAAGGCTGCGTCCGTCTGGGTCGCCGATGGCTCTGCATGGTCAATCTGGGGGGCAGTGGGGTCGATCGTCTCCAACAGCACAGTGATTTCGGCCGGCGTGAGTTGGGACCTGTCCCAGTAGAAGCGCTGTGCGGCAGCCTCGATCGTTGTCCGCATGGTCCACAAGCCATGAATCCCGCCAAGTCGGCCATCGATCGGGAACAGGTCCATGACCGGCTGAAGGTCATCGGCCGGTGCGATGTCGACCTCCTCCAATTCCCCGAGAGCGTCGGGCGTCAATCCTTGCGAATGGATGAAGACACGCGTGCTGTCCCGCCAGGGGACATCGCTGTCCCGGGAGTCGGACTCCGGTGGCTGAAAGAACACTTGTGGGCTGGCAGCAAAATGAATGAAACCTGGTACGCCCGATCGCGCTCCACCGGTTCCTGGACCGCTACGACGTCGGCGTTTGGTCGGCTTCCCGCTGAAGTACCGTTCGAAGTCTTCGAAGTAGTTCAAAACCGCAGCGAGTTGCGGGCGTTCGGAGCGCTCTCTGTAGATGTTCGTCAACTCTTCCTTGCGATCCGCCAGGTTCTTCACAAAGATGTCCAGTTGCGGCTGGAAGGTAAGGCTTTCAAGCAAAGCGTCGCCCTCCGCGTAGCTCATGTGCCGCATCGCTAGGCCCATTTCGGCGGCAGGCCGCGGCCAAGCCGGCCATTCGCTCGGGCGGTCGTATTGGAGGTATTGATCGAGTGTGCTTCGGTGATGCCTCGCTTCGGCATGGCTGGTGAAAAGGTGCCATTGCAGCAAGCGGAAGTTCCTAGCAGCACGGGGAAGGCTGTGCGTCGGTACGGACGGATCTATGTCCGCGTGATGCCGGATCGACAACACGCCTGCGACCGCGTGTCGACTGATGCCGTGCCGCATCAACACGTGGTGCAGGGCGTCTTTGGGTTCGCGAGCGAAGTCGGCAAGCGTGGCGAGGACGCTGGCTGAAATGTTCGCCGCCCATTGCGCCGCGATGGACCAAGCGGGCAGATCATTGATCCATGAGCCCGCCCATGCGCATGCGCCGTCGATGAACTCGGGCGTCTGCCACAGGCTCGACAGGTTCTGCATACAGCGCCTGTGTCCAAGCAGGCGAGGGTGTGCATTCATCAGCCAGAACAAGCGTGCCAGTGCGTCGTGATCGACGCCGCTTTGGGCTGCACAAGCAAGGACATCGTTGAATGATTTCGAGCGTGCAGGTGCGACCGTGTCCCGTGCGTCCAGCGTCTCGGAACTGCCCAGTTCAAGTTCACGTTTCATGGCGTCATCGACTTTGCTGGCCAGTGCGGCTTCAGCGCCGCCATGCTCATCCCGGTCGCGTTCATGAAATCTCTTAGCGTCGGCCGATTCAGCGTCGAAACCCTTGCTTCGGTGAGTGCCGTCGCGAGTGCGGTTGCCGTTGCTGAGTAGCCTGCTGATGTTCGGTGCAGGGCTGGCAGGAACAGCAGTTCATGGGCTACATAGACCAGCTTTTGCTGCAAGCTCAAGCTCTTGGCTTGCACGATCGTGGCGGGCAGCGCGTCATCGTGACGAGCCAGTCGTCGTGCCAAGGTCAGCGACTTGCCGGTCCCCAAGAGCACCAGCCGGCCGCGCTTCGTCCAAAGCACGAGGTGGATGTGCATGAGTGCGCAGCGGCGCATCTCTTGTGACCAACTTTCAAGCCGGATCCAGACATCTGAGCTGATGTCGTTCTCGCGCAAGAACTCGTCGATTTCTTCGTCGATGCCGTCGATTTCGCTCAGGAGGACCTTCCGCACCTCGGTGTCACGGTCGCTTGTGCTCGGCCGCCGTTCAGCTCTTGCGTCCACCGGGGCGGTGCGTTCAGCCGCGCGAGTCTGCGATTTGTCTGGCGTCGTGGTGTCGACCCTTGGTTGCTGGGCCGAATGGTCTGCTGCAGTGGCAGTGCCGGGCGCGGACACTTCCAACTCTTGAGAAGCCGGCGGCAGCGTTTCTGGAATCAGGAGGCGTTGTTGTTCGTCGGGCGGGACTTGTTGCATGGTTTGCACTGGCTGCGTTGAGCGGTAAACGCAGACTACCGAGCAGCCACTTGTTATGTCGTATTCGTGGCCCGAGAGACTGAAAAAAGTTGTTTTAAGTCAACAACTTATGCTCTATCTGGCTGCGGGTTAACCTTGGAGATGGCCTGCATCGGCGATGAACGCTTTGCTGTTGGCGTGCATGCGAACAGATCGTCGAGTCACGCTGCGTCAGCCGGTATTGCCGATGCCGCCCGACGCAGGGATAGCCGCGAAGCCCCCCTAGTGACTGGCAGCGCCGGCCCATGCGGCCAAGCCCGACCGCCGCCGCCGCTCTGCACAAGCCTCCCGCTGCGGCGCGGTTGGCACGCCGCCCGACTCGTGGCACATTTCCGCCCCTTGCCATACGAGAGGGGCCGGTGGACAGCGACGTCGAATACGTTCCAAGCGACTACGCCGTAGTCGGGCTCAAGTCTGACCCGCAGCGGCTGCTTGCGATCGATGACGAGCCTAGTCACTTCCTCCATCGCCATGAAGGCCATGTGACGCTGTACGACGGCGAAGGAGGGGACGACCCCATCGAAATCGGCCGGTACCGCGCTTACTACATCGACGCAGAGGGCGCGCTCAACGCCGACGTACCGCTGCATGACGTCTTGGACGCCATGCAGGTGACATACGGCTACCTTGAGCTGTACGACCTGGACACTGGGTCGTTCTCCGAAGCCGCGAAGAAGGCAGGCGACGCCGACTGGCTGTATGAGCCGAACCTGCTGATCCTCGACCGCCTCGAGATCCTTCCCCGCTACCGCGGCCGTGGCTACGGTCTTCAGGCGCTGGTCGGCATGATGCACTGGTTCCAGTTGGGCGCCGGCTTGGTCGCGATGAAGCCATTTCCTCTGCAATCAGAAGCAAGCAACCGCCGACCCGGTGATCCGCCTGACCCGTTGGAACTGGACAAGTTTCCCAGCCACCACATTGCGGCCCGGACCAAGCTGCGCCGCTACTACGGTCAGCTCGGCTTCAAGCTGATCACTAAGACGGATTTCATGGTTCGCCGGGTAGACCGGGCACTGCCGAAGCTTCCATAAGAACTGACGGCCTTCTATGCATGACCCTGGCCAACGCCGCACCCGCTTCGGCTTGCGCAAGACTCCACGTAGTTCAATGGATAGAACGGCCGCGTACTCAGCAGCCGCTGCGGGCTTACACACAATGTCCACTGGATTGGCCGGAACATCGGCAGCCGGCGCGCTTCTCGCGGCGCACTGAGTGCGCGGGAGGGCTATGCAGCCAATCGAGCAGCGGCACCTCGGACTCCCTCGAGGATGCTGTCTGCCACGTCCGCTGGGAAACCATGCGGCAACTGCGCGCCGACTTGGGCTAGCGCCTCGGGCGTTTGGGCTACCAAGTCGTCGACCACGGCGTGCGCCGGGCGCCCATCAGCCGTGACGACACCGTGTCGCGTACCGAGTTCCAGCCAGTGCCGGCGAAGGATGTCCTTCATCTTCCAGTGCACGTTCTTGGTCCGCACGGCCATGGTGAGCGTCCAGCCGCGCCATCTTGAACATCGGCCGGCGGCATAGGAGCCTCGTG
>CAXDTK010000149.1:0-12919 GCA_963992225.1 uncultured Comamonadaceae bacterium
GAGATCTACACCTAAGCCTTCGTCGGCAGCGTCAGATGTGTATATGAGACAGCCGAAGCGGCCAGCGCGCCGCTGGTGGACATCCGCCCGCGCCTGGTGCAGCGCGCCGACGGCAAGGTGCCGCCGCCGCTGCGGGGCAGCAAACCGGCGGAAGGCGCGCGCGACAACAAGGCGGCCGAGGGCTCAACGACGGCCGCCCCGGTGCCTCCCACGGACAAGGCTGCCGACAAGGCCGATGCCAAGCCGGCTGAGCCGCCCAAGGCGGACCCGGCCGCGCCGGTCGACCCGCGCCTGGCCCGCATGGCCGCCACGCCCGGCAAGACGGCCGTGGCCCTGGTGGGCCCGCCGGGCAGCAAGGCCGAGGCCGAAGCGCTGCTGGCCAAGATGAAGGCCGGCCTGGTGGGCGTGCACAGCAACCCGGACGCGCTGCAGGCCGACGTCATCCAGACGCCCGAGGGCTGGCGCGCCACCATCTGGCCCTTCCCCAGCCGCGAACAGGCGCAGCTGATCAACGCCACCCTGGTGGCCCGCGGCCTCAAGACCAAGGCGGTGAACTTCTGAGGCTCCCGGCAGCCGCGAAGCCGGCTGCCCATCGAGCAGCAGCCATGGAACCGGCTTGGCCGGGCCATGGGCTGCGCCCCCTTGAGGGGGAGGCGCGTCAAGCGCCTCGGGGGTGGGCTACTTCACCTCCAGCTTCATCGTGTGGGCGATGAAGGCCAGGATGTCGCTGCGCTCCTCGATGATCTTGGAGGTCGGCTTGCCGGCGCCGTGGCCGGCATTGACCTCGATGCGGATCAGCTTGGGTGCCGGCCCCGTGTCCGCAGCCTGCAGCGCGGCGGCGTACTTGAAGCTGTGCGCCGGCACGACGCGGTCGTCATGGTCGCCGGTGGTGATCAGCACGGCCGGGTAGGTGGCGCCGCCCTTGATGGTGTGCAGCGGCGAATAGGCCTGCAGCGCCTTGAACATCTCCGGGCTGTCGGCGCTGGTGCCGTAGTCGGTCGCCCAGGCCCAGCCGATGGTGAACTTCTGGTAGCGCAGCATGTCCAGCACGCCCACCTGCGGCACGGCCGCGGCGAACAGGTCGGGGCGCTGGTTGGTCACCGCGCCCACCAGCAGGCCGCCGTTGCTGCCGCCGTTGATGGCCAGCGTGGCCGGGCTGGCCACCTTGTTCTTGACCAGCCATTCGCCGGCGGCGATGAAGTCGTCGAAGACGTTCTGCTTGTTGAGCTTGGTGCCGGCGTCATGCCAGGCCGAGCCGTACTCGCCGCCACCGCGGATGGAGGCGATGACGTAGACGCCGCCCATCTTCAGCCAGCTGGCCGCGGTGACGCCGTAGGTGGGCGTGATGGAGATGTCGAAGCCGCCGTACCCGTACAGCAGCGTGGGGTTGCTGCCGTCCAGCTTCAGGCCCTTCCTGGCAGCGATGAAGATGGGGAAGCGCGTGCCGTCCTTGCTGGTGACGAACTCGCGGCGGGTCTCGTACTGGTCGGCGTCGAAGGCGGTCTTGGGCTTCTTGAACGGCTCGACCTTGCCGGTCTTCACATCGAAGCGGTGGATCTCGGTGGGCGTCGTGAGGCTGGTGTAGGCGAAGAAGGTCTCCTTGTCGCGCCAGCGGCCGCCGAAGCCGCTGGCGGTGCCCACGCCCGGCAGCCTGACCTCGCTGAGCGGCTTGCCGTCGGCGCCATGCACGCGCACCAGCGTGGCGGCGTCGTGCAGGTAGCTCAGCAGGAAGCGGCCGCCCACGGCCGAGGCGCCGGTCATGGCGTCGGGGCCTTCGGCCACCAGCGTCTTCCAGCCGGCCGGCGCCGGGTTCTTCAGGTCGATGGCGACCAGCTTGCCGCGCGGCGCACCCTTGTCGGTCTTGACGAACAGCTGGCCGCCCACCGCCGCGACGGGGGTGTACTGGGCGTCGAAGTCCAGCGCGATGGGCTGGGGCTTGCCGCCGGCGAACGCGCCCTTGGGCAGCGGCAGCACCATCAGGCCGTTCTTGCTGCCAGCGCTCTTCCACACCGAGATCAGCAGCAGCTGGCCGTCGTCCGACACCTCGGCGCCGAAGCCCCATTCCTTGTCGTCACGGTTCTCGGCCACCAGCACGTCTTCCGCCTGCGGCGTGCCCAGGCGGTGGTAGTAGAGCTTCTGGAAGTAGTTGGCGCCGGTCAGCTTCTCGCCGTCCTTGGGCGCGTCGTAGCGGCTGTAGAAGAAGCCCTTGCCGTCGGCCGTCCAGGCCGCGCTGCTGAACTTCACCCAGTCGATCCTGTCGGCCAGGTCCTCGCCGGTGGCCAGGTCGCGCACCTTCCAGGTCTGCCAGTCGGAGCCGGCGCCGGCGATGCCGTAGGCCAGCAGCTTGCCGTCGCGCGACGGCACCAGGCCCGACAGCGCCACGGTGCCGTCCTTGCTGAGGGTGTTGGGGTCCAGCGCGACGACCGGCGTGTCCTTCAGCGATCTGGCGGTGTAGATGACGTTCTGCTGCTGCAGGCCGTCGTTGCGGCTCCAGAAGTAGCGGCCGCCCTCCTGGAAGGGGATGCCGAAGCGCTCGAAGTTGTAGAGCTCGGTGTAGATGCGGCGCGCCGGCAGGCGCTGCGGCATGGCGGCGAGGAACTTGTCGGTGACCTCGTTCTGCTGCACGACCCAGGCCTTGGTCTCGGCGCTGTTGTCGTCTTCGAGCCAGCGGTAGGGGTCGGCCACGGCGATGCCATGGTAGGTGTCGACCTGGTCGACCTTGCGGGTGACGGGGTAGTTGAGGCCTTGGGCCTGGACGCTGGTGGCGACGACGGCGGCAACGGCGAGGGAGGTCAGGGTCAGCTTCATCTGGCGGGTGTCCCAGGATCGAGAAGCCGCCGATTCTCCGTGCCGAACCGGCCTGGGCCGATGGTCACTTCGGGTTTCACCCAGCCGCCCCCGTGGAACCGGCTTCGCCGGGCCCAGGGGTGCGCCGTGCCAGGCCGACGCAGCTGGCAGCGCCGGGGAGCCCTTCAGCTCCGGTAGTCGGCGTTGATGGTCACGTAGTCGTGGCTGAGGTCGCAGGTCCAGACCGTGGCGCTGGCGCTGCCGCGGTTCAGGCCCACGCGGATGGTGATCTCGGCCTGCTTCATGACGCGCTGGCCGTCTTCCTCGCGGTACTCGGGCCGGCGGCCGCCGCGCGTGACCACATGCACGTCGTCCAGGTGCAGGTCGATCCCGCCCTGGTCCAGGTCGGCGATGCCGGCATAGCCGACGGCCGCGAGGATGCGGCCCAGGTTGGGGTCGCTGGCGAAGAAGGCGGTCTTGACCAGCGGCGAGTGGGCGATGGCATAGGCCGCCAGCTTGCACTCGGCCTCGTCGCGGCCGCCTTCCACGGTGATGGAGATGAACTTGGTGGCCCCCTCGCCGTCGCGCACGATGGCCTGGGCCAGTTCCTGCGCCAGCGCGATCAGCGCGTCGCGCAGCGCCCGGCCGTCGGCGCTGTCCAGCGAGGTGATCTCGGCATGCGCCGCGCGCCGCGACGCGATCAGCATGAAGCAGTCGTTGGTGGAGGTGTCGCCGTCGATGGTGATGCGGTTGAAGGAGGCGTCGGCGGCCTCCTTGACCAGCGGCTGCAGCAGGCCGGGGGCGATGTTGGCGTCGGTGGCGACGAAGCCCAGCATGGTGGCCATGTTGGGCCGGATCATGCCGGCGCCCTTGGAGATGCCGGTCAGCGTGACCGGCACGCCGCCGATCTGGATGCGGCGCGACGCGGCCTTGGGCAGCGTGTCGGTGGTCATGATGCCGGCGGCGGCCTCGGCCCAGCCGTCGTCGCGCAGCGCCGCCAGCGCCGCGGGCAGGCCGGCCGTGATGCGGTCCACCGGCAGCGTCTCCATGATGACGCCGGTGGAGAACGGCAGCACCTGCTCGGGCTGGCAGCCGAGCAGGCCGGCCAGCGCCTGGCAGGTGGCGCGTGCGCGGGCCAGGCCGTCGGCCCCGGTGCCGGCGTTGGCATTGCCGGTGTTGATCAGCAGCGCGCGCACGGCGGCGCCGCTGGCCAGGTGCTCGCGGCACAGTTGCACCGGCGCGGCGCAGAAGCGGTTGGTGGTGAAGACGCCGGCGACGGCGGCGCCCTCGTCCAGCGCGATGACGCTGAGGTCGCGCCGGTTGGCCTTGCGCACGCCGGCCATGGTCACGCCGAGGCGCACGCCCGGCACGGGCAACAGGGAAGCAGGATCGGGGGCGGTGAGGTTGACGGGCATGGCGCGCTCGGTGGAATCAGGAAGGCGCGCGGATTGTAGGAAGCGGCCGCTGCCCGGCCATGAAAAAAGACTCCCGCAGGAGCCTTCGCAGGGCCGCCGGCCGGCGCTCAGCGCGGGCGGCGACGGGTGCTGACCAGGGCGCCGGCGAGGGCCAGGCCCGCCAGCGCCAGGCTGGCCGGCTCGGGCAGTTCGCCGGCGGCCTCCAGGTTGATGCCGCCGCTGTAGCTGAAGCTGTTCAACCGCGCCTGCGCCGCCGTCTGCTGCACGGCCGGGTTGCCGGCGACGCCTTCGACGAAGAACAGGAAGTCGCCCGGCGCCTCGAAGGTGTCGACCGCACCGTAGGTGAAGCGGGTGCCGGCCAGGTCGGTGATGTCGAACGTGAGCTCGGCGCCGTCCACACCCAGGAAGCCCGCACGCGTGAAGCTGATGCCCTGGCTGGCCCACAGCGACAGGTCGGCGCTGGTTTCTATCCAGGCGTTGAGCCGCGCCGGGCCGGTGAAATGGATCAGGAACTCGTCGCGGAAGAAGCCCGCCTGGGTGTGGGTCACCAACGTGGAGCCGGCCTGCGTGCTGAGGCCGGCCGAGTAGCCGGTGCCTTGCGCCTGCAGGGTCAGGGGCTGCGGCGCGGCCAGCGCGCCGTGGCTTGCGACGGCAAGCAGCGCCGCGCCGAGGAGGGTCTGGATGGACATGGTGTGCAGTTCGGGGTTCAGACGTTGCGGCGGCGACGGGCGACGTAGCCCACGGCGGCGAGGCCGGCCAGGAACAGCGCGTAGGTCTCGGGCTCGGGCACCGGCGAGGTCAGCGGCGTGACGCGGAAGCTGGCGCTGTAGGTGCCGACGCTGCTGCCGTTGTTGCCCGCGAACAGCGTGCCCTTCACGACCAGCGTCAGCGCGCCGGAGAAGTCGGCGGCGGGCAGCGCATAGATCTCGCGGCCGTCGGGATTGCCGCGGTAGGCCATCAGGTTCTGGCTGAAGCTCACGCCGTTCAGCGTGACGCTGGCGATGTCGATGTCGGAGCTGCCCGAGTTCAGGATCAGCGTGCCGAGCGTGCCGTTGACCGAGCTGGGGCCGGTGTAGCCGGTCAGCGTGTAGACGTCCTCGAAGCTGCCCGCGGTGCTGATGGTGTGCGAGATGCCGGCGGACAAGGTGCCACCGGCGGCACCGATCAGGTCCACGGCGATGGGCGCGCTGGCCTGGGCCGAGCCGGCAAGCAGCGCGGCGGCAAGGGCAACGGAGGAAATGATCGGCGTGTTCATCGTGGACTTTCTGGTTCGCTATCAGTGACTACCCGGAGCCCGGGGATTGGTTTGCACTCTAGGGGGGTGGCCACGGAAGCAGCACCCCCCATGCGCGTGGCGCGGCAGGCCGGCCGTGCTCAAACGCACGGTTTTCCCCCTGGATGGGTGGGGCGCCAAAGCGGTCGCAGCAATGAAAACGGGCCGGCAAGGCCGGCCCGTGAGGTGCATCTGGACGTGGCGTTAGGCCAGCTTGCCGTGGCAGGCCTTGAACTTCTTGCCGCTGCCGCAGGGGCAGGGGTCGTTGCGGCCGACATGGCCGTACTGCTCCAGCAGCGTCGCCGGGTCGACCTCCTGGCTGACCGAGCCGTCCTCGTTGGGGTGCTGGTAGGTCACGTTGGCCACCGCCTCGGCACGGCGCTCCATGGCCTCGGCGGCCTCGTTGGCCTCTTCCTGGCTCTGGATGCGCACGTTCAGCAGCGTGCGGGTGACTTCCATCTTCACCATGTCCAGCAGCTGCGAGAACAGCTCGAAGGCCTCGCGCTTGTACTCCTGCTTGGGGTTCTTCTGGGCGTAGCCGCGCAGGTGGATGCCCTGGCGCAGGTAGTCCAGCGCGGCCAGGTGCTCGCGCCAGCGCTGGTCGATGCTCTGCAGCAGCACCATGCGCATGAAGGGGTTGAACTGCTCGATGCCCACGCGCTCCAGCTTGCTCTCGAACAGCGCGTCGCCGGCCTTGACGACGGCCTCGACGATCTCCTCGTCGGTGATGGAGTCGCTGGTCTTGACCAGCTCGGTCAGCGACAGCTCGATCTGCCATTCGCCCTGCAGCACCTGCTCCAGGCCGGGCAGGTCCCACTGCTCCTCGACGCTCTCGGTCGGCACGTAGGTGCGCACCACGTCGGTCAGCGTCGAGGCACGCAGCGAGGCGATCTGGGCCACCAGGCTCTCGGCCTCCAGGATGTCGTTGCGCTGCTGGTAGATGACCTTGCGCTGGTCGTTCGACACGTCGTCGTACTCCAGCAGCTGCTTGCGGATGTCGAAGTTGCGCGCCTCGACCTTGCGCTGCGCGCCTTCGATGCTGCGCGTGACGATGCCGGCCTCGATGGCCTCGCCCTCGGGCATCTTGAGCCGGTCCATGATGGCGCGCACGCGCTCACCGGCAAAGATGCGCATCAGCTGGTCGTCCAGCGACAGGTAGAAGCGCGAGCTGCCCGGGTCGCCCTGGCGGCCGGCACGGCCGCGCAGCTGGTTGTCGATGCGGCGGCTCTCGTGGCGCTCGGTCGCGATGATGCGCAGGCCGCCCTCGGCCTTGACCTTGTCGTGCAGGCCCTGCCACTCGTCCTTGAGCTGCTGGATGCGACGCGCCTTCTCGTCGGCGGGAATGGCCTCGTCGGCCTCGATGAACTGGATCTGTTTCTCGACGTTGCCGCCCAGCACGATGTCGGTGCCGCGGCCCGCCATGTTGGTGGCGATGGTGATGACGCCCGGGCGGCCCGCCTGGGCGACGATCTCGGCCTCCTTGGCGTGCTGCTTGGCGTTCAGCACGTTGTGCGGCAGCTTGGCCTGGTTCAGCAGCCCGGAGATCAGCTCCGAGTTCTCGATGGAGGTCGTGCCCACCAGCACCGGCTGGCCGCGCTCGTGGCAGGCGCGGATGTCCTCGATGACGGCGGCGTACTTTTCCTTGTCGGTCTTGTAGACCAGGTCCAGCTCGTCCTTGCGGATGGTCGGCCGGTTCGGCGGGATGACAACCGTCTCCAGGCCGTAAATCTCCTGGAACTCGTAGGCCTCGGTGTCGGCCGTGCCCGTCATGCCGGACAGCTTGCCGTACATGCGGAAGTAGTTCTGGAAGGTGATGGACGCCAGCGTCTGGTTCTCGGCCTGGATGGCCACGCCTTCCTTGGCTTCCACGGCCTGGTGCAGGCCGTCGCTCCAGCGGCGCCCGCTCATCAGGCGGCCGGTGAACTCGTCGACGATGATGACCTCGCCGTTCTGCACGACGTAGCTCTGGTCCCTGTGATAGACGTGGTGGGCCCGCAACGCTGCATTGAGGTGATGCATCAGCGTGATGTTGGCCGCGTCGTACAGGCTCGCGCCCTCGGCGATCAGGCCGGCCTGGGTCAGCAGGCGCTCGGCGTTCTCGTGGCCCTCTTCCGTCAGGTGGATCTGGTGCGACTTCTCGTCCACCGTGAAGTCGCCCGGCTCGATGACGCCCTCGCCGGTGCGCGGGTCCAGCTCGCCGATCTGCTTCTTCAGGCCCGGCACGACGGCGTTGATCTTCAGGTAGACGTCGGTGTGGTCGTCGGCCTGGCCCGAGATGATCAGCGGCGTGCGCGCCTCGTCGATGAGGATGGAGTCCACCTCGTCGACGATGGCGTAGGACAGGCCGCGCTGCACGCGGTCGGCCGTCTCGTAGACCATGTTGTCGCGCAGGTAGTCGAAGCCGTATTCGTTGTTGGTGCCGTAGGTGACGTCGGCGGCATAGGCGGCCTGCTTCTCCTCACGCGGCATCTGCGGCAGGTTGATGCCCACCGACAGGCCCAGGAAGGTGTAGAGCTTGCCCATCCACTCGGCGTCGCGGCGCGCGAGGTAGTCGTTCACCGTGACCACGTGGACGCCCTTGCCCGTCAGCGCGTTCAGGTAGACCGGCAGCGTGGCCATCAGCGTCTTGCCTTCGCCGGTGCGCATCTCGGCGACCTTGCCGGCGTTCAGCACCATGCCGCCGATCAGCTGCACGTCGAAGTGGCGCATCTTCAGCGCCCGCTTGCTGCCCTCGCGGCAGACCGCGAAGGCCTCGGGCAGGATGTCGTCCACCGACTCGCCGCCGGCGACGCGCTGCTTGAACTCGACCGTCTGCGCGCGCAGTTCGTCATCGCTCATCGCCTCGTACTTCGGCTCCAGCGCGTTGATCTGCTGCACGGTGCGGCGGTAGGTCTTGAGCAGGCGCTCGTTGCGGCTACCGAAAATCGAGGTGAGAAGCTTGGGCAACATGCTGCGAAAAATGAGGGCTGGCAGGCGCCGGCAGGGCCGGCGGAACGCGCAAATCTGGGGGCGCGGCGAGTCAATGCAAGGCGGGTTTGCCTGGCCGCGCAAAGCGGCGCAGTTTAGCAGTGGCCTCCTGGCCGACGCCCGCGCCACGAGCCGGCTGACTACACTGACGCCATGCCGCCCTTGCCCCGCTACCTCGCGCCCCGCAACGTGCGCGCCAGCGTGCCCGACCCCCTGCCGGTCGCGCAGGCGCTGCGCGCCCACGAAGGTCTGGTGCGCCTGGGCGAACGGCTGGAGGCCTCGCGGCGGCGGCTGCGTGTCATCGCGCCGGCATTGCCCGGCCACCTGATGGCCAGCGTCCAGGCCGGCCCGCTGGATGAAGAGGGCTGGAGCCTGCTGGTGGCCAACGCCGCCGTGGCCGCCAAGCTGCGCCACCTGCTGCCGCGCCTGGAAGCCTTGCTGGCCCAGGCCGGCCTGCCGGGCCGGGTGCGCATCAAGCTGCTGCAGAAATGACGCGTCGCGCCCATGAAAAAACCCACCGCAGGAGCGGTGGGTTTTCAAAGGGCTGGTGCCGGCTATCGGATTCGAACTGATGACCTACCGCTTACAAGGCGGTCAGTGCGTTCGGGCGAAAACGCACTAAGCCTGACTTTCTTGAGTTTCTGAGAGAGTGCCCACCAACATCACCGCCGCGTTTGGTCAACGTTTGGTCTTTCGGCTAAACATCGGGCGCGACACTGCACTTTAAGGAGTGCAGGATGGCCAACGCCACCCATGTGAAGAAGAAGGAGCTTGCGAACGGCAAGACAAAGTTCCAAGCCCAGGTCTATTACCAAGGGGTGTACTACTGCGCGAAGACGTTTGACACCGAGAAGCTTGCGAAGGAATACAAGGAAGCGAGCCTCAAGGCCATCATCCAAGGCGAACTGAAGTCCGCAGCCGACCGGTCAGCTCAGCGCCAGGTGGACGACGCGCTTGACCAGCCGATGACGCACTGGGCCACCCATTTCCTGGAGAACGAGGGGCGCGAACTCAGCAAGAGTCGCCGAGCTGAATACGAACTCGTAGGACGGCTGGTGGCAGACAAGACGCTGCGAGACTTCGATGGGGCAGACGGAGCCCGCCTTATCAAGCAGTTGCTCGACAAATGGCGTACGGGCCGGATTTCGAAGCGCGCTGCCACGTCGCCTGGCGAACAAGCACCTGCTCTAAAGCCGCTGAGCGACCAGACCCGGCGACTCAGGTTCTACGCCCTGATGGGAATCATCGGCTCTGCGCACGACGCACTTCCTCCGGGGACTCGTTTCGAGATGCCGGACATGGGAACTCTAAAGAAGTTCAAGATGCCGGCTCCGTATTCAGCACCGAGAAGCCGCCAGCCGTCGGACGAGGAAATTGCCGCGTTGCTTATGCATCTCGGCGCGGATTCCGAACTGGGCCAGTTTCTCAGGGCCATCGAAGAAACCGGCTGCCGGCTCAGCGAAGTGCGCAACGCAACCGGCGAAGACACGCACTTGTATCTAGTCGGTGGCGAAGTGGTCGGTGGCCACCTTCACCTCGAAGTCCATAAAACTTCAAAAAAGACGGGGCCGCGAGACGTCCCCTTGTCAGCATTCGCAGCGCAGTTGCTCCACCAGCGCAAACTGCAACATGGCGACGGACGGCTGTTCCCGGATTTGGGTGACACGGATTGGGTGTGCAAAAAATTTGACGATGCATGCGAGGCCGTAGGCATCAGAGACCTGCTCATCAAAGACATCCGGCGAGCCTTCATCAATCGCAACAAGTACCACGCGGCGCACGTCGACCTCGCCAAGACCATGGGGGCATCGTCCTTGCTGGTGAATGAGGACGTGTCCTCGCCGGAACGCGCACTGCTGACTGCGGTTGGGCACACCACAGTTCGGACGATGAGCGGGTACAGCCATCCGGAACTCGTCCATCTTTCGCAAGTCTTCTCGAGCACCAGCAGATGGCCGCAAGTCGCCAGGCTCATCGCGACCCGGCCGTCGACAAAAGCAGAAGCTGAGCGACCGGCGGACGTGGACGTCTCCGCGCTGCAAAATCTGTTGGCCGAAACGCTAGCGAAGTTGCGTAGCGCCGGCATCATGAGTTCACCCCTCAGCCGCGTGAGCGGCGCAGACGCAGCGTCTACCGGACCTCGTGCTCCCGCCCCCAGGCATGCGACCGTCGCCGCAACGGCATCGAGCGGTGCAGTCAGCACCTGTCCATCTGAGACTGCCGTGTCGCTACTCTGGCGACCTTCCGAACGCAGCGACATTGCAGTAGGAGTTCAGATACCCCGTTCGCTGCCGACCACGGTTCGTGACGAGTAATGCCTGACCGAGAAATGGACCGCACCTTCTCAGGTGCGGTCCTTGAATGCGGTCGCTATGACCTATCGCTCGGTTGGACGTGCAACTTCGCGCGATTCGCGCGCCCGAGCGTCGCCCCGACCGGTCGTCCGCACCAACGCCAGCCGCCGCAAGTGGCGGCCGATGGTTCGGTAACTGCCCCGCCCAAGTTCGAGCCGCAAATTGAACGGGCCCGCGACACGTCCCTGCCTTTTCAGCGCAACGGTCGCACGAATGACGTCGACCAAGCTGATGCCTCTTCTTCCCATAGGGCTCCTCTGGCCGGGCGAATGCCCTGCCCGTGAGGTCTAGCCAATGCGGCAATGCGCCCTGAAATCTGAGTGCACTAGATATAGACGCTGCGCGCGACCAGCGGATTTGGTAATCGTCTTTGCTTGCCGCGGTATGCGTCCGCTGCAAACAATGCGCGCACCACATCACTGGAGCGAATATGTCGCAGACCACTTCGCCGCCTCGACCCGGCATCCGCGTCGTCATGCACGTTAGTCCCGCCGGCTACGTCGCCGGCATCCTGGCGGCACAACGTCGCAATCAGTCCTTCGGCGAGTTCCTTGACGGCGCCATCTCGTCCGCCTGCGCCAACGACCAAGATAGCACCGACCAGCTACTACCTTGGTCGCCTTACGCGATGGACCTCTTCCTGCAACTGGCGGACACGCTGCCCGAGGCCCTGCGCGGCCACTGGAAAGTTCTCTACGGCAAGGTCATCAACGACCCCAGCCTCTGGACTACACCCCAGACCACCGTCGGGGACTACGAGGCTGGCGAAAACGAGCCTGACTGGCACATCAACGAAGCGGCGCTTCGCAAGGCTTGGCCACGTTTGGTCAGCAGCGTTTTCCTGTGCTGACCAAAGCACGCCCGGGCGGAATTTCAACGATGAAAGAGTTTCGAAGCCGCTGACGCAGGCACGAAAAACGACCGCTCCGATTGATGGAAGCGGTCGTGGAATCAAGCTTGCCTGCCCGACAACATCAGCGCGCCTTCGGGGCCTTCTGGCTGACCGCGCGTGTCTTCCTACCCGACATCAACCCGGCGGTCTTGCAGGCCGCCTCGAACTCTGCGAACGCCTCGGTCCGCAGGGCAAGGGTCATCTCCAGCAGCCGGCTGGCAGGCGCCTCGTGCCCGCCTTCAGTCCTGCTTCGACGCGTCGTCAGGCGGTGACCGTCTCTGACTAGCTGTTTAGCTTCCTCGAGAACAGCTGCCCCCGCGGCATTGACCGCACGGATGGCTTCCACCAACGGATGCGCCCGGCGCGCGTCAATGTCTCTCTGCAGTTCCGCCTGCAGCTGTGGGCGCAGTCGATTTTCGAGCTCCGCTCGCAGCCGGATTTCCATTTCGGCCAGCTCCGCGGTCTTGAGGCGCTCTTGCTCGGCCCTGAACTCCTCTATCGACTTTTGCGCCTTGGCCCAACTGCCGTTTGCAAGCAACCACTCCCTGATTTCGCGGATGTCGTCCGCATCAAGCTCGAAGGGACCGCCCTCAAGTACAACCCCAGTTAGCGTCACGCCATGCTCAACGTCGTGCGGGCCGATGCGCTCGACACCTTCAAGCCGTCGAGGGTCGAGTTTCGAATTGAAGCTACCAACATAGAGGCCCTGCGTGCCACGCTCGCTGTACCCGGCTGCCGCAGCCTCGGCCCGGTTGAAGTACTTCTGTGTCTTCAGCGAAACGGTCGTGCCCTTTCCGCGGCTGATAACAAGTCTTTTCATCGTCTGTTCCTTGAATCTCCTATGCCATGTGTGCGCGATAGCGCATCACTCCCGTGTAGGGCCCGGCGTTTAGCCCCTGCAGACCACAGGCAAGCCCAGCTTCATTGAGCAGCGAGCCCGATGTATCTGCGCGGGGAGCGCGATGTAGAAGCGCAGCGACTGCGGCAATAGCTGCGCGTCCGCCGCTGTCTCGCTGCGCATCAACTCTCCACGTCACTGCGAAGGCTCACCCGGTGTATGCGCGATGGCAGTGGTCCGACGAGGGAGGTGCGGCCAAACGCGACGCGTTCCCGCGAATAGTTCTTCCCGCGTTCACACGTTGTCGAGAAGCCCGATACCCCCGACGTCCAGGAGGGGTGTCACCGACCGCCATATAGGAGCCAGTCCGTGATCGGCATGTAGGAGCCAGTG
>CAXDTK010000150.1:0-12900 GCA_963992225.1 uncultured Comamonadaceae bacterium
TACACCTAAGCCTTCGTCGGCAGCGTCAGATGTGTATAAGAGACAGGCTCTCGCCCATGCCGGCGCCTGCCTGGCGCTGGGCCTGACCATGGTGCTGACGGCGGCGCTGCACTGCGCCGGGGGCCTGGGCCAGGACGACCTGGCGGGCTGCGACCTCGACGGCAAGCTGGGCGGCGGCCTGGGCGTGGCCCTGCTGCTGTGGCTGCTGTGGCTGGGCGCCGCGCTGACCCAGCCCTGGCTGCCGGCCGGGCGCCGGGCCCGGCGCTGGGGCCTGGCGGCGCAGATCGGCGGGCTGTGGCTGCTGGTCGAGCAACTGAACCGCCAGCTGGGTGCCGTGGGGCCGGCCGACGGCCCGCCCGATGCCTACACGCTGCAGGTGCTGCTGACCTTCACGGCCTGCGTCTGCCTGGGGCTGGAGTACCGCCAGCGCCTGCAGCGCGGCGAGGCCGAAGCCGAGCGCCTGCGCCGCAGCGAGCAGGACCAGGCCCGCCAGCTCGACGCCGCCCGCGCGGCGCTGCTGCAGGCCCAGGTCGAGCCGCATTTCCTGTTCAACACGCTGGCCCACCTGCGCCGCCTGGCGCGCACCGATGCCGCCAGCGCCCGCGCGATGCTGGCGGACCTGCGCCGCTACCTGGCCGCCGCGCTGCCCGAGCTGCGCCAGGCCGCCACGCCGCTGGCGCGCGAGCTGGAGCTGGTGCGCGCCTTCCTGGCCCTGCACCAGCGCCGCGTGGGCCCCGACCGGCTGGTGCTGCACTTCGACGTCGCGCCGGGGCTGGACGAGGTGGTGGTGCCCTCCACCTGCCTGCTGACGCTGGCCGAGAACGCGATCAAGCACGGCATCGCGCCGCAGGTGGCGGGCGGCGAGATCCGCGTCAGCGCCGGCCCCGACCCCGACGAGCCCGGCCTGCTGCGCCTGGAGGTGGCCGACACCGGCGCCGGCATGGGCGAGAGCAGCGGCAGCGGCACCGGCCTGGCCACGCTGCGCGCCCGCCTGGCCGCCGCGCACGGCCCGGCGGCGCGGCTCAGCCTGCACCTGAACCAGCCCGGCGGCCTGGTCGCGCGCATCCACCTGCCGCTGGATCGCCACCCGATGCAGGCACCGGCATGGCCGTGACGCTGAAGCCCGGCGACGCCGGCTGGATGCTGCTGGTCGGCGCGGCCACGCTGGTGGCCAACGGCACGCCGCTGGGCACGCTGATGCCACCGGGCGCGACGCTGAACGCGCTGCTCTACAACATCCTGCAGTTCGGCGTGCCGGCGGTGCTGCTGCTGCGCGCGGCCGACGCCGCGGTCGACGCCGGCCGGCTGCCCGCCGGGCTGGCCTATGCCGGCGTCGCCGCACTGACGGTGGTGGGCGGCATCTGGGTCATCGCGCCGGCCCTGTACCCGCTGCTGGGCAAGGCCGACTGGTGGACCTGGGAGCAGGACTTCGCGCTGGCCGGCACCACGCTGATCTGGCACGGCCTGGGCGTGGCCGTCTATGCCCAGCTGCGCCTGTCGCGCCGCGCACAGGCGCGGCTGGCCGGGCTGCAGGACGCGGCCGCGCGGCGCGAACGCCAGCTCGCCGCCACCCAGCTGCTGGCGCTGCAGGCCCGCGTCGACCCGGCGCTGCTGTCCGGGCGGCTGGCCGCCATCGACGCCGAGCTGCTGGCCGCGCCAGCCCGCGCGCAGGAGCGGCTGGCCGCGCTCATCGAGCTGCTGCGCGCGCTGCAGCCGCATGTGGAGGCGCAGGTGTCGACGCTGGCACGCGAGCTGACGGCGCTGCGTGCCTATGCCCGCCTGGTCAGCACCGATGCGCAGCACACCGAGCGGCTGCACCTGGCCGGCCTGGCCCCGCCGCGGGAACTGCCCGACTGGCCGCTGGCGCCGCTGGTGCTGCTGCCGCTGGTGCGGCCGCTGCTGGACGAGGGCACGACGCTGTGGAGCCTGTCGCTGCACACCGCCGACGGGGCGGCCGAGCTGCGCCTGCAGGCGCTGGGCCCGGACGCCGCGCGCACGCGCGCCGCCGCGGCCCGCGTGCCGGTCGCCGAGCTGGCGCGCCGGCTGCAGGCGGTGCATGGGCATGACGCATGGCTGGCGCTCGTCGAAGGCGAAGAATTGCCGCTGTTCCGACTGCGCTGGCCCACGCCGGCCCCGACCGCCCCATGACCCGCATCCTGATCGCCGAAGACGAGGCCCTGCTGGCCGCCGAGATCCGCGAGGAACTGCTGCGCCAATGGCCCGACGCCCAGGTGGTGGGCATGGCGCGCGACGGCCACGAGGCGCTGCGGCTGGTGGAGCAATTGGCCCCGCAGGTCTGCCTGCTGGATGTGCAGATGCCCGGCCTGTCGGGGCTGGAGGTGGCGCAGCTGATCGGCCGGCGTGCCCATGTCGTGTTCATCACGGCCCATGAGCGCTACGCGGTGCAGGCCTTCGACGAGGGCGCGGTGGGTTATCTGCTCAAGCCGCTGGACCCGGTGCGCATGGCCAAGACGCTGCTGCGCCTGAAGGAGCGCCTGACGCAGCCGCCGGCCGACCTGGGCGGGCTGGCCACCCGCGCGGCGCCGGCCGCGGGCGCGGAGCCGCTGCGCTGGATCACCGTGCAGCGCGGCCGCGAGCTGCAGCTCATCACGGTGGAGGACGTGGCCTATTTCCGCGCCGACCACAAGTACGTCGCCGTCGTCACCGCCGACGCCGAGGCGCTGATCTCGGTGCCGCTGAAGGACCTGCTGGCGCGGCTGGACGGCGAGCATTTCTGGCAGGTGCACCGCTCCACCATCGTCAACGCCCGCGCCATCAGGTCGGTGGGCCGCTCGCTGAGCGGCAGGCTCAGCATCGCGCTGAAGGACCGGCCGGAGACGCTAGAGGTCAGCCCGGCCTACGCGCACCGGTTCAAGCAGCTTTGAGGCCGAACAGCTCGGCCGCGTTGCCCCAGGCGATGCGCTGCGCGACCTCGCCGGGCAGCTGGCCCAGCCAGCCGCGGTAGTCGGCGAACAGGCCCTCGTAATGCTGCCAGCGCGGCGTGACCCAGGTGTCGGAGCCGATCAGGAAGCGCCCGGCCTGGCGCTCGAACAATGCCCGCCAGTCGGCATCCAGCCTGCCGTCGAAGGTCAGGCCCGGCCGGTAGGACAGCTCGCCGCGCAGCCCCGGGTGCCTGGCCAGCAGCTCGTGCACGCGCGCCACCGGCGCGCCGGCAATGCCGGTGTGGGCCCAGATCAGCCGCGCGCCCGGCGCATGGGCCAGCAGCTTGTCGACGGCCAGGTCGTCCACATGGGCCAGCACCGCCAGGTCGCGCTCGCGGGCCAGCTGCATCAGCGCGACGGCGGTCGGCCCGTCGGCATGGGCGCTGTCGTAGAGGTGGAACTCGCCCAGCCCGCGGAACGGGCCGGCCGGGCTGCCCTCGGCCAGCAGATCCAGCACCAGGCGGTGGATGCTGGCGTCGGCGAACCAGCCGGTGTAATCGGCCCGGTTGCGGTACAGGCGGATGAAGGGCACCCAACGGGGGGCACCGGCGCCGGCTTGCGCCAACAGCCGCAGCGTGCCGTCGTTGGGCCGGCTGTTGACCAGCGCGCCCCGCACGCCCGCGAGGGCCATGCGGGCCAGCACGTCGGCCGGCGGATGCGGCGCCTGGGCGTCGTCGTTGTAGTGCAGGTGGGCATCGAAGATGGGGCCGGCATAGGCCGACTGGGCGCTGGCCGCCCAGGGCAGGCCGGCCAGCAGCAGTGCGCGTCGCTGCAGCATCAGAGCGCCCTTTCGGCGGCGGCGATCAGGCGGCTGACGCGCGACACCGACAGGCCCAGCTGCGCCGCCAGCTCGGTCATCGCGACGCCGCCCTCGGTGTGCGCCCGCCACAGCGCCTGTGCGCGGATGCCGTCGGCGCGGCGCAGCCAGTCGGCCCAGCCGATGCGCGTGATCCGCCGCGGCGCCACGGCCGCAGCCCGCATGCGGCGGGCGAAGGCGGCATCGCCCAGGAAGATCTGCTCGCGCACGGGCACCAGGTCCGGCGCGGGTTCGCCGTCCACCTGCCGCGCATAGCGCGCGCCGGCGCGGGCATGCTGAGCGGCGGTGGTGGCCGGGCGGCCCAGCAGGTGGGCGTGCAGGCCGTCGGCGTCCAGCCAGTCCGGCGCTGGCGCCAGCGCCGCCAGCGCGCGGAAGCTGGACCCGGCCCAGTCCGCCGCCCGCGCCGTGAGGCCCAGCCGCACGGGGTTCAGGTCGACATGGCGGCAGGCGTCCAGCAGGTGGCGCTCGCGGTCGACCAGCACCGCGTGGAAGCGGCCCTGGAACAGCGGCCCGACGAAGCCGTGGCGGCGCTGGCGGTGCTGGGTGTAGACGCCGTTCACATGGCGCATCAGCGCCGACAGGTTGGCGCGGCGCGTGAACAGCAGCAGCTCGTAATGGGCCGGCATCAGCGCATAGGCCAGCGCCTGGGCGTCGAAGCGGTGCAGCGCCTGCGCCAGCAGCGCGCGCATCGCCGCGCGGTCGGCCTCGTCGGCGAACGCCGGCTGGCCGCCCTCGGGCGGGCAGCGGGCGCCGATCAGGTAGACCGCGCCGGCGATCTCGAGGCGAGCGGGCCGGGCCATGCGGCGACCTTAAGGGGCCGGGCCGGGAATGGCAAGATAGGCCCATGAAGACGCATCAGATCGAAATCCAGAAGTTCAAGGCCGCGTCCAACAACGTGCATGGCCAGATCCTGTTCAAGGTGGACGCGCTGGTCACCGCCAAGACGCCGGTGGACGGCATCGAGCCCAGCACGCTGCTGGTGATGACCGAGGCCAACGCCCGCGTGCTGATGGCGCTGCTGAAGGCGCAGTTCGCCGAGGTCGACAGCAAGAAACCCAAGAGCCGCCACGGCCGCCACGGCTGAACCCCGCGCGCCACAGGACCACACCCATGCAATATCCCCACTACAACCCCGCCTCCGACAACCGCCCGCTGGGCGACGAGGAGCTGAACGACCTCGACGAGCTGCTGGCCGCCCTGCCGGTGGACAGCGCGATGAACATCGAGGCGCTGGACGGCTACCTGGCCGGCCTGCTGCTGACGCCCGGCCGCCCGCTGGCCGAGCTGCCCGGCGAGGCCTGGCTGCCGCTGATCTGGGGCGGCGACCCGGCCGACGGGCCGTCCGACACGGCGCCCTTCCCCAGCGGCAAGCAGCGCAAGAAGGCGGTGCTGCTGGTGCTGCGCCACCTGCAATCCATCGCCACCGCCTGGACGCAGCAGCCGCAGGCCTGGGAGCCCATCTTCAGCTTCGCCGAAGGCGAGGACGAGGACACCGAGTACGCCGATGCCGAGGACTGGGCCGCCGGTTTCCTGATGGCCGTGGAGCTGGCGCCCGACGCCTGGGCGCCGCTGTTCGACGGGCCTGACACCGCGCCGCTGCTGGCACCCGTGGCGGCGCTGGGCGGCGAGGACGGCGCGCTGGCCGAGGCCGGCGCGGCCGACCGCGACGCCGCCAGCCGCGCCATTCCTGACGCCATGCTGGCGCTGTGGGCGCGGCGCCAAGCCGAGTGATTCCCTCAACCTAGGTGGCGCGGCCGCACCCGTTTCGGTCACACTCGGCCCATGCTCCACACCGTGCTTGCCGCCGCCGGCCTTGCCCTCTGCATCGCGCTGGCGGTGCACATGGTGCTGCCCTACCGCATGCGCGCCCGGGTGGACGCCGCGGTGGCGCGCCTGGGCGGCTGGCTGCGCGCCCAAGGCGACCGCGCCACCGGCTGGCGCCGCCGCCAGCGCCAGACCCGTGCCGCGGCGCTGGAGGCCGAACGGGTCATCCGCCGCGCCCGCGAGTCGGCCCAGCAGGGCCGGGTGGAGGGCGAGTGGGACGGCAACGTCTACCGCCCCAAGAGCTTCGACAAGCCGCGCAAGCCGCATTGACGGCCCACCCCCTACCGGCTGCGCCGGCCCCCTCAAGGGGGCGCTTTCGGCTGCCCGGCAAAGCCGGATCAGCGAAAGCCGCTTGAGGACGCGCCCGCCTGCGGCGGTGCGCAATGCTCAGTCGCCGGACTGCTGCAGCTTCCACATCTCCGCGTAGCGGCCGCCGCGCGCCAGCAGCGCGTCGTGCCGGCCGCGCTCGATGATGCGGCCCTGCTCCAGCACCAGGATCTCGTGCGCATCCACCACCGTCGACAGCCGGTGCGCGATGACCAGCACGGTCTTGTCCTCGCCCACCGCCTCCAGCTCGGCCTGGATGGCGCGCTCGTTGGTCGAGTCCAGCGCCGAGGTGGCCTCGTCGAAGATCAGGATGGGCGGGTTCTTCAGCAGCGTGCGGGCGATCGCCACGCGCTGCTTCTCGCCGCCGGACAGCTTCAGGCCGCGCTCGCCCACCATCGTGTCGTAGCCCAGCGGCGTGGCGGCGATGAAGGCGTGGATGTGGGCCGCACGCGCCGCCGCCTCGACCTCCTGCTGCGACGCGCCCGGGCGGCCGTAGGCGATGTTGTAGGCCACCGTGTCGTTGAAGAGCACGGTGTCCTGCGGCACGATGCCGATGGCGCGCCGCACGCTGGCCTGGGTCACGCCGCGGATGTCCTGGCCGTCGATGCGGATCTGGCCGCCGGCTATGTCGTAGAAGCGGTACAGCAGCCGCGCCAGCGTGCTCTTGCCCGAGCCGCTGGGGCCCACCACCGCCACCTTCTTGCCGGCCGGGATCTCGAAGCTGACGCCGTGCAGGATGGGCCGCACCGGGTCGTAGGCAAAGCGCACGTCGTCGAACACCACCGTGCCGCCGCGCACCTGCAACGGCGCGGCGCCCGGCGCGTCCGCCACCTCGCACTCGCGGTCCAGCAGCACGAACAGCTTCTCGATGTCGGTCAGCGCCTGCTTGATCTCGCGGTAGATGACGCCCAGGAAGTTCAGCGGGATGTAGAGCTGGATCATGAAGGCGTTGACCATCACCAGGTCGCCCAGGCTCATGCGGCCGTCCACCACGCCCTGCGTGGCGCGCCACAGCATCAGCACCAGCGCCGTCGCGATGATGAGCTGCTGGCCGGTGTTGAGCAGCGACAGCGTCGTCTGGCTCTTCAGCTGCGCGCGGCGCAGCTTCTCCAGGCTCTCGTCGTAGCGCGCCGCCTCGAAGCCCTCGTTGTTGAAGTACTTGACCGTCTCGTAGTTCAACAGCGCGTCGATGGCCTTGCTGTGGGCCACCGAGTCCAGCTCGTTGAGCGTCTTGCGGAACTGGGTGCGCCACTCGGTGACCACCACGGTGAACGCGATGTAGACCGCCAGCGCCGCGACGGTGATGCCGGCGAACCAGACGTCGAACTTCACGCCCAGCAGCGTCAGCACCAGCACCACCTCGATCAGCGTCGGCACGATGCTGTAGAGCGAGTAGCTGATCAGCGAATGCACGGCGCGCGTGCCGCGCTCGATGTCGCGCGTCATGCCGCCGGTCTGGCGCTCCAGGTGGAAGCGCAGCGACAGCTCGTGCAGGTGGCGGAACACCTGCAGCGAGATGCTGCGCGCGGTGCCCTCGGTGGCCTTGGCGAACACCAGCTCGCGCAACTCGGTGAACAGCGACGTCGACAGCCGCAGCGCGCCATAGGCCACCAGCAACCCGATGGGCACCACCAGCAGGGCCTGCGGCTGGCCGGGCTGCAGGTCCAGGCTGTCGATCAGGTTCTTCAGCAGCAGCGGCACGCCCACGTTGCTGAGCTTGGCGCCCACCATGAAGGCCAGTGCCAGCGCGACGCGCCAGCGGTAATGCCACAGGTAGGGCAGCAGGCGGCCGACGGTGCCCCAGTCCCCCCGGACGGTGGACGGCGCGGCGGCGGGAGGACGGGCGGCAAGTGAACGCATGCCGGCATTGTCCGCGGCGGTTCGGTGGTAGAACGGCGCCATCCCCACGCTGGCCCGCCCGCATGACGACCGCGCCCGACACCGGCCTGCATGTGCTGGTCGTTGACGACGACCCGCTCAACCTGCGCATCGCCGCACGGCTGCTGCGCGAGCTGGGCCATCACGGCGCGCTGGTCAACGACGGCGCCAAGGCCCTGAAGCTGGCCGAGGCGAAGGCCTTCGACGTCGTGCTGCTGGACGTCAACATGCCCGGCATGAACGGCCAGGACACGCTGGCCGCGCTGCGCTCGCGGCCGCAGGGGCGGCGCCTGCCGGTGCTGATGGTGTCGGGCCATGCCGACCCCGGCACCCAGGCGCATTTCCTCGCCCTCGGTGCCGACGGCTTCCTGACCAAGCCGCTGGCGCCCGGCATGCTGGCCACCGCGCTGGCCGGGCTGGCGCGGCAGGGCACGCCATGACCATCCGCGACACCCTGCTGCGCAGCATCTCGCACGAGCGCCTGGCGCTGCTGGAGGTGCTGGACGAACAGGCCGGCGTGACGGAATGCGACCCGCTGGGTCGCATCACCCGCGTCAACCGGCGCTTCGAGGCCATCAGCGGCTACCGCAGCGCCGAGCTCGTCGGCCAGGACCACCGCCTGCTGAATTCGGGCCACCACCCCGCCGGCTTCTGGGCCGCGGTCTGGCAGCAGCTGCAGGCCGGGCAGATCTGGCACGGCGAGCTGTGCAACCGCACCAAGGATGGCCGGCTGTTCTGGGAAGACACCGTCATCGCCCCGCTGCCCGGGCCGGACGGGCGCACCCTCAAGTACATCGCCGTGCGGCGCGACATCAGCGCCGCCAAGCAGGCCGAGGCGCAGCTGCAGCACAGCCGGGCGATGCTGGCCCGCACCGGCGAGCTCGCCGGCGTGGGTGGCTGGGTGCTGGACAGCGAGCATGACCGGCTGGAGCTGTCCGACCAGTGCCGCCGCATCCTGGGCCTGGCGGACGGCCTGTCGCTGGACCTGGCGGAGGCCCGCGGGCTGTTCTCGCCGCAGGACTGGACCTTCCTGCGCACCGCCATCGACCGCGCCGCCGTCGAGGGGCGGTCGTTCGAGCGCCTGATGCGGCTGCGCCCCGACTCGCCGGAACCGCGCTGGGTGCGCGTGATGGGCGCCACCGACCTGGTGCCCGGCCGCGGGCCGCGCGTGGCGGGCGCGCTGCAGGACGTGACGGCGCTGGCGCTGGCGCAGCACAGCGCCGAGGCCAGCGAGCGCACGCTGCGCTCCGCCATCGAGGCGCTGGGCCAGCCCTTCGCGCTGTACGACGCGCACGAGCGCCTGCTGTTCTGCAACGAGCACTACAGCGACCTGCTGGGCATGGACCGTGCCCGCATCCGGCCGGGGCTGCGGTACGAGCAGCTGCTGCAGCTGGCCTGCCGCAACGACAGCTTCCAGCCGGACTGCGCGGACCTGGCAGCCTGGGCGCAAGAGCAGCTGCTGCATTTCCGCAGCGGCAACGCCGACACGGAGTACAGCCTTCGCGACGGCCGCTGCATCCGCGCGATCAACCGCATCACCGCGGACGGCCTGCATGTGCTGTTCCGCCTGGACATCACCGAGAGCCGCCGCCAGCTGGACGCGGCCGGCGCCGCCGCGCGCAGCAAGAGCCAGTTCCTGGCCAACATGAGCCACGAGATCCGCACGCCACTGAACGCGGTGCTGGGCATGCTGCAGCTGCTGGGCCACACGCCGCTGAGCGGCGAGCAGGCCGACCTGCTGGGCAAGGCCGACGGCGCCGCGCGCCACCTGCTGGGCCTGCTGAACAGCATCCTCGACTACTCCAAGGCCGACGCCGGCCAGATGGTGCTGGACGCGCAGCCCTTCGCGCTGCGCCGGCTGCTGGCCGAGCTGGGCGAGCTGCTGCGCGCCAACCTCGGCGACAAGCCGCTGCGACTGCAGGTCGACGTCGACCCGCGCCTGCCGGACTGGCTGAGCGGCGACGCGCTGCGCCTGCAGCAGGTGCTGATCAACCTGGGCGGCAATGCCATCAAGTTCACCGAGCAGGGGCGGGTCGAGCTGCGGCTGCGCTGCATCGACGAGCGGCCCGGGGCGGTGACCGTGGAGTTCGAGGTCAGCGACACCGGCATCGGCATCGCGCCCGAGCAGCAGCAGCAGATCTTCGCGGCCTTCAGCCAGGCCGAGGCCTCCACGGCGCGCCGCTTCGGCGGCACCGGGCTGGGCCTGGCCATCAGCCAGCGGCTGGTGCAGCTGATGGGCGGCGAGCTGCAGCTGCACAGCACGCCCGGTCACGGCAGCCGCTTCTTCTTTCGGCTGGCGCTGCCCGTCGCCGCGGCGCCGGCCGCCCTGCCTCCGCCGCCGCAGGCCACCGGCCCGCGGCTGGCCGGGCTGCGCCTGCTGCTGGCCGAGGACAACGCGCTGAACCGCGAGGTGGCGCTCAAGCTGCTGGGCCGCGAAGGCGCCCGGGTCGACTGGGCCGAGGACGGCCACCAGGCGCTGGCCGCGCTGGCCGCCGCCGACTACGACCTGGTGCTGATGGACATGCAGATGCCCCGGCTCGACGGCCTGCAGGCCACGCGGCGGCTGCGCCGCGAGCCACGCTGGGCGGCGCAGCCGGTGCTGGCCATGACCGCCAACGCCAGCCCGGCCGACCGCGCCGCCTGCCTGGACGCGGGCATGAACGGCCATGTCGGCAAGCCCTTCGACCTGGACGAGCTGGTGCAGGCCGTGCTGCAGCTGTGCGGCCGCGCGCCGGCCGGCCCCGCCACCGTCACCGTCACCGCCGGCGCGCCGCCGGACGACGGTGCGGTGCTCGACGCGCCCGCCGCGCTGGCCCGGCTGGGCCAGGACCGGGCCTTCTACGGCACGCTGCTGCGCGAGTTCGGGCCGCTGGCGGAGCGGCTGGCCGGCCGCATCGCGGCGGGCGGTGACCGCGACGCCGCCCACCAGCTCAAGAGCAATGCCGCCGCACTGGGCGCCCGGCGCCTGGCGGCGGCCTGCGCCGCCTTCGAGGCCGGCCACGGCGCTGCACCGGCGCTGCGCGCCGAGCTGGACGCGGTGCTGCAGGCCGCGCGGCACTGGGCGGACGAACCGGCCGCAGCGCCGCCGGCCGACAGCTCGGCCGAGGCCGCGCTGCGCGGACTGGCCGACAGCCTGGCGCACAACGCGCTGGACTGCTTCGACCGCTACGACGCCCTGCTGGCCGCGCATGGCGAGCAGCTCGGCGACGCGCTGTCGGCGCTGCGCCTGGCGATGGATGATTTCGACACCGAACGTGCCGCGGCCGCCTGCGAGGCACTTTTGACGCAACCAGGCGGAATATTGCCGCGGCAGCGGCGTTGACCGGCCCGATCCAGTCGCTATCCTGATTTCGGCGCACGGCAACGGTGCGGTGCCGCCGTCTCGACTGAAAGCCCTGCATGCGCAACAACCTGCCGGTGACCCAGAACGGGTACGTCTTCCCGCCCGACCAGACGCTGATCTCCATCACCGACCTCAAGGGCCGCATCACCTACTGCAACACCAACTTCGTGACCGTCAGCGGCTTCACGAGCGCGGAGCTGATGGGCCAGCCGCACAACATCGTGCGCCACCCGGACATGCCGGAGGAGGCCTTCCGCGACCTGTGGGACACCATCGAGGCCGGCATGCCCTGGAGCGCACTGGTCAAGAACCGGCGCAAGAACGGCGACTACTACTGGGTGCGCGCCAACGCGACGCCGGTGCGCGACGGCGCCCGCACCGTGGGCTACCTGTCGGTGCGCACCCGCCCCACCGACGCGGAGATCCATGCCGCCGAGCAGCTCTACGCCGGCATGCGCGCCGAGGCCGCGGCCGGCCGGCCGGTGCATGTGCTGCGGCGCGGCGTGGTCAAGCGCAACGACCTCGTCGGCCGGATCATGGACCGGCTGCGGCCCGAGCTGCGCGGCCAGGTCGCCGCATTGGCCGGCGTGGCCGCGGCCGCGCCGCTGCTGGCGGCCTGGGCCGGCGCGCCGCTGTGGGGCCAGCTGCTGGCCGCCGTGGCCGGCACGGCGCTGGCCAGCGTGGGCCTGATCGCCACCACCGTCCGGCCGCTGCGCCGCGTGATCGGCACAGCCAACCTGCTGGCGGGCGGCGACCTGACCCGCTTCGTCGAGGTCAAGGGCCGCGGCGAGATCGGCGAGCTGGAGCTGGCGCTGGCGCAGCTGACCGTGTCGGTGCGCACCGTCGTGCGCGACGTGCGCCACGAGGTGGCCAACCTGCTGGGCGGCGCCCAGGAGATCGCCTCGGGCAACCAGGATCTGTCCTCGCGCACCGAGTCGCAGGCCAGCAGCCTGGAGCAGACCGCCGCGGCCATGGACCAGATCGGCGGCACCGTGCGGCAGACCTCCGACCTGGCCGGCGAGGGCGCGCAGTTCGCGCGCGACACCGCCGGCGTGGCACAGCGCAGCCAGGAGGCGGTGCACAGCGTGGTGGACACCATGCAGGAGATCGCCGACTCGTCGCGCCGCATCGGCGACATCATCCAGGTGATCGAGGGCGTGGCCTTCCAGACCAACATCCTGGCGCTGAACGCGGCGGTGGAGGCGGCGCGGGCCGGCGAGCAGGGCCGCGGCTTCGCGGTGGTGGCCTCGGAGGTGCGGGCGCTGGCGCAGCGCACCAGCAGCGCGGCCAAGGAGATCCGCTCGCTGATCGAGGAGTCGCGCGAGCGGGTCGAGGCGGGCGGCCAGCGCGCCGGCGACGCCAAGCTGCGCATGGACGAGGTGATGGCCGCCGTGGCCCGCGTGACCCATGTGCTGGAGCAGATCGACAGCGCCGCGCGCGAGCAGTCCATCGGCGTGGGCCAGGTCGGCGAGGCCGTGCAACACCTGGACTCCATCACCCAGCAGAACGCCGCGATGGTGGAGGAGCTGGCCGCCGCCGCCAGCGCGCTGAACAGCCAGGTCGGCATGGTGCACAACACCATCCGCGTGTTCCGGCTCACCGACAAGGACAAGACGCTGGCCGAGGTCGACGCGGTGGAGCTGCGCCGGCAGGAGCGTGCCGTGGCCGCGCCGCCGCCGGCCAAGCCTGCGCCCAAGGCAGCGGCGCCGGCCAGCCCCAGGCCCGCGCCGGCCAAGCCGGCCGCAAGCAAGCCCGCAGCGGCCCCGCGC
>CAXDTK010000151.1:0-12875 GCA_963992225.1 uncultured Comamonadaceae bacterium
GATAGGAGTCCGTCTCGTGGGCTCGGAGATGTGTATAAGAGACAGGTCGGTGGACGACGTCGTCATCCGCACCCAGCCCGGCGGCGCACCGGCCGCCGAGCCGCCCGACCTGACGCTGCCGCTGGGCGTGCACATCGGCCAGCTGCGCATCACGCGGCTGAGCTGGGCGGCCGACCAGCCGCCGCTGCAGGGCATCGCGGCCGAGGTCAACCTGCCGCGCCGCGGCACCCACCATGTCAAGCTCAAGGCGGCGCGCTGGCAGCACCTGCTGCTGGCCGGCGAGGCCCGCATCGCCAGCGCCGCGCCGCTGCAGACCGAGGCCTCGCTCAGCGTGCAGCAGCACGAGGCCACCGACCTGCCATGGCTGGCCGTCGCCGCGGCGCGCGGCCCGCTGGCGCGGCTGGCCGCCAAGGCCGAGGTCGAGGCCGCCCACCAGACGCTCAAGGCCGAGGGCCAGATCCGCCCGTTCGCGCCCTGGCCCGTGCAGGCGCTGCAGCTGCGGGCCGAGCGCTTCGACCTGGCCGCGCTGGCGGCGCTGGTGCCCGGCCTGCCGCGCACTGCGCTGAGCGGCAGCGCCACGCTGGCCGCGCCGGCCCGCGACGCCGAGGCCACGCTGACGGCCGACCTGCGCAACACCGCGCCCGGCCGCTGGGACCAGGGCGCCCTGCCCGTCACGCGGCTGGCGCTGGCCGTGGCGGGCCGGCCCGACCAGCTCACCAGCCTGCGCCTGACCACGCTGGACGCCGAGCTGGCCGGCGGCGCCCGCGTGCAGGGCAAGGGCCAGCGCAGCGCGGACGGCCGCTGGCGGCTCGACGCCCGCGTGCAAGGCCTGCGGCCCGAGGCGCTGGACGCCCGCGCCACGCCGGCGCGGCTGGACGGGCCGCTGGCGCTGGCCGGCGGCAAGGCCGGCGAGCCGCTGACCGCCCGGCTGGACCTGCGCGGCACGCTGCAGGCCCGCCCGCTGCGGCTGCGCGCCCAGCTGCAGGGCCGCCTGCACGAGACCGGCAGCCGCTGGCAGATCGAGGACGCGCTGCTGGCCAGCGGCGACGCCGAGCTGCAGGCCAGCGGCCAGGTCGACAGCACCGACCGCGCCGGGCGTGCGCCCGACATCGCCGCCAGGCTGGACGCCCGGCTGCGCCAGTTCGACCCGCGGCTGCTGTGGCGCGGCGAGCCGGGCTCGGCCTGGGCGCGCCTGCCCGGCGCCATGCGGCTGAATGCCGACGCGAAGCTGGACCTGCGCGGCAGCGACCTCGACACGCTGACCGGCAGCGCCGATGCGCGCCTGCTGCCCAGCCAGTTCGCCGGCCTGGCGCTGGACGGCCAGCTGACGCTGCAGCGCCCGCGCGCCAGCGAGCCGGCCCGCTTCGACGCGGACGCGCGGCTGGGCGGCAGCCGCGTGCAGGCCAGCGGGCAGGCCCGGCCCGGCGCGGTCAACGCCCAGCTCAAGCTGCAGGCGCCGCGCCTGGCCGAACTGAACCCGCCGCTGGCCGCGCTGGGCCAGCCGGCCGTGGCCGGCCAGGCCGAGGGCGAAAGCGAGCTGCAGCTGCTGCGCAGCCCCGCCGCGGCCAGGGCCACCCGCCAGCCCACTGCAGCCGCCTCAGCCCCCGCATGGCGGCTCGGCGGCAACGGCCGGCTCGGCCTGAAGGCCGCCAGCGCTGCCGGCCTGTCGGTCGAGAGCGCCAGCCTGCGCTGGACCCTGCCGCTGCCCGGTGCGGATGGCGACGCGCCGGTGGCACTGGCGCTGGAGGCCGGCGGCCTGCGCCACCCGCAGGCGCGCCTCAAGCTCGTCAAGCTGGACCTGCAGGGCCGGCGCAGCGCCCACACGCTGAAGGCGCAGCTGGCCGGCCAGGTGCCGCGCGGCAGCGAGGACCTGAACCTCGGCGTCACGCTGCAGGCCCAGGGCGGCTGGGACGGCCGCGACTGGGCCGGCCGCATCGCCCAGCTGGACGTGGCACCGCTGCGCCCCGGCACGCCGGCCACGCTGCAGGCCCGCGACGTGGCGCTGCGCGTCGCCACCGGCGAGCCGGGCCTGCGCGTGAGCGCCGAGCCGGGCCGCGCCGAGGTGGGCGGCGCCTTCGTGCGCTGGCAGCAGCTGAGCTGGCAGGGCGGCGAGCGGCCCGAGACGCGCGCGGAGCTGCAGCTGGAAGACCTGGCCGTGGCGCCGCTGCTGGCGCGCTGGCAGCCCGACTTCGGCTGGGGCGGCGACCTGCGCGTCACCGGCCATGCGTCGCTGCGGCTGAGTGGCCAGTTGAACGAGCGGCTGACGGCCGAGCTGCTGATCGAGCGCCAGCGTGGCGACCTGCGCGTGACCGACGAGTTCGGCTCGCGGCCGCTGGGCCTGACCGACCTGCGCCTGGCGGTGGACGTGCGCGACGGCGTGTGGCGCTTCGCCCAGGGCCTGGCCGGCAGCGAGCTGGGCAGCTTCGGCGGCGCGCTGACGCTGCGGCCCACCGGCCGCCTGCCGACCGCGCAGACGCCGGTGGAAGGCGTGCTGCAGGCCAACGTGGCGCAGCTGGGCAACTGGGGCAGCTGGGTGCCCGCCGGTTGGCGCGTGGCCGGGCGCGTGGGCGCCACCGTGCAGCTGGGCGGCCGGCTGGGCGCGCCGGACCTGACCGGCACCGTGGACGGCGACGGCCTGGCGCTGCGCCACCTGCTGTACGGCGTGGACGTGACCGAGGGCCGCTTCCTGCTGGCGCTGAACGGCCAGCGGGCCGAGCTCAAGCAGCTGCAGGCCCGCGGCGGCGACGGCTGGCTGCGCGCCACCGGCACCGCCGAGCTGGGCGCCAAGCCCACCGCGCGCGTGGACCTGACGGCCGAGCGGCTGCGCGTGCTGTCGCGCGTGGACCGGCGCATCGTCGCCAGCGGCGAGGCGCGGCTGGACCTGACCGAGCAGGGCCTGCAGCTGGTCGGCAAGCTGCGCGCGGACGAAGGCCTGATCGACTTCACCCGCGCCGACGCGCCCACGCTGGCCGACGACGTGACGGTGGTGCGCAGCTCGCGCGACCTCGGCCCCGTCGCCCCGCCCGCGCCGGCCGCCGCGCGCCAGTCGCGCGTGGAGCTGGCGCTGGACTTCGGCCGCGACTTCAAGGTGCGCGGCCGCGGCCTGGCCACCACGCTGCGCGGCCAGCTACAGATCACGCAGAAGGACGGCCCGCTGCGCGTGACCGGCAAGCTCGCCGCCGACGGCGGTCAGTACGCCGCCTACGGCCAGAAGCTGGAGATCGAGCGCGGCGACATCAGCTTCACCGGCGCGCTGGACAACCCCTCGCTGGACCTGCTGGCCGTGCGGCCCAACCTGGACATCCGCGTGGGCGTGCAGGTGGGCGGCACGGCGCTGGCGCCGCGCGTGGCGCTGTACTCCGAGCCCGACATGAGCGACACCGACAAGCTCTCCTGGCTGCTGCTGGGCCGCGGCCCCGACGGCCTGGGCCGCACCGACACCGCGCTGCGCCAGCTGGGGCTGGACGAGCTGTCGCTGTCGCAGAGCGACGACGACACGCGCTCCACCATCGTGCGGCTGGGCAAGCAGATCTCGCGGCGCTGGTATGTCGGCTACGAGCGCGGGCTGAACGCGACGACCGGTTCCTGGCAGCTGATCTACCGCATCGCCCAGCGCTTCACGCTGCGCGCACAGAGCGGCGACGACAACGCCGTCGACCTGATCTGGCAGTGGAAGTGGGATTGAGCCCAGGCGCTGACGCGCCCCCCCGCAAGGGGGCGCAGCCGATGGACCGGCCAAGCCGTATCCATGGCTGCCGCTGGAGGTGCAGCCGCCCTGCGGCGGCTGCCATGACGGCCTACTTCGACCGGCCGTCGTAGTGGTGCACGGGCACCGCATCCAGGTCGATGCCCTCGACGCAGCGGATGTTCACCGCCGCGGTCGCGGTGCCATCGGGTGCCTGGCCTTCGCCGTAGGGATGGATGCCGCAAAAGGGGCAGAAGCGGTGCTGGATGACGTGCTTGTTGAACGTGTAGCTGGCCAGGTCACGCTCCGGCGTCAGCAGCCGCAGGCTGGCACGGGGCACGAACCACAGCAGGGAGCCCTTGCGCTGGCAGATGGAGCAGTTGCAGGACAGCGCGCTGTCGATGTCGCCATCGACCTCGAACTTGACACGGCCGCAGTGGCAGCTGCCTGGGTGGGTGGTCATGGAGGGCCTTTCGCTGGACGGGGAGACGGCATTCTGGCCGCCTCCCCCTCCGGCGTCAGGCCAGATCGAAGCGGTCGTTCTCCATCACCTTGACCCACGCGGCCACGAAGTCGTCGACGAACTTCTGCTGCGCATCGGCGCCGGCATAGACCTCGGCCAGCGCGCGCAGCTGCGCGTTGGAGCCGAAAACCAGGTCCACGGCGGTGGCCGTCCAGCGGCGTTGGCCGGTCTTGCGGTCCACGCCTTCCAGCACATCGGCATCGGCCGCCGAGCGCTGCCACTTCGTGCCCATGTCCAGCAGGTTCACGAAGAAGTCGTTGGACAGCGTGCCCGGGCGCTGCGTCAGCACGCCATGCGGGCTGCCGCCCGCGTTGGCGCCCAGCACGCGCAGGCCGGCCACCAGCACCGCCATCTCGGGCGCCGACAGCTGCAGCAGCTGCGCCTTGTCGACCAGCCGCTCCGGCGCCTTGGCCGCGGGCAGCCCCTGGCGCAGGTGGTTGCGGAAGCCGTCGGCCTGGGGCTCCAGCACGGCGAAGGACTCCACATCGGTCTGTGCCTGCGTCGCGTCCATGCGGCCGGGCCGGAAGGGCACGGTGATGTCGAAGCCGCCCTGCTTCGCGGCGGCCTCCACCGCGGCGCTGCCGCCCAGCACGATGAGGTCGGCCAGCGAGACCTTCTTGCCACCCGCGGCCGAGGCGTTGAACTGCTGCTGCACGGCTTCCAGCTTGGCCAGCACCTGGGCCAGTTCGGCGGGCTGGTTGACTTCCCAGTCCTTCTGCGGCGCGAGGCGGATGCGTGCGCCGTTGGCGCCGCCGCGCTTGTCGCTGCCGCGGAAGGTGGAGGCCGAGGCCCAGGCGGTGCGCACCAGCTGCGCGCCGCTCAGGCCCGAGCCCAGCAGCTGCGCCTTCAACTTGGCGACGTCCTGTGCGTCCACCAGCGCATGGTCCACCGGGGGGATGGGGTCCTGCCAGATCAGCGCTTCCTTCGGCACCAGCTTGCCGAGGTAGCGGGCGATGGGGCCCATGTCGCGGTGCGTGAGCTTGAACCAGGCGCGGGCGAAGGCATCGGCGAACTCGGCCGGGTTGGCATGGAAGCGGCGCGAGATCTTCTCGTAGGCCGGGTCGATCCTCAGCGCCAGGTCGGCCGTCGTCATCATCGGCGCGTGGAACTTCGTCGGATCGTGGGCATCGACCACATCGTTTGCGCCCGCGCCGCCCTTCGGAACCCACTGGTGCGCGCCGGCCGGGCTCTTGGTCAGCTCCCAGTCGTACTTGAACAGCGTGTCGAAGTAGCCGTTGTCCCAGGTCGTCGGGTTGGGCTTCCACGCCCCCTCGATGCCGCTGGTGATGGTGTGGCCGGCCATGCCGCTTTCATAGCTGCTGCGCCAGCCCAGGCCCTGCTCGCAGAGGTCGGCTGCCTCGGGCTCCTTGCCCACGTGGCTGGCCGGCCCCGCGCCATGCGCCTTGCCGAAGGTGTGGCCGCCGGCCACCAGCGCCACGGTCTCCTCGTCGTTCATGGCCATGCGGGCGAAGGTGACGCGGATGTCATGCGCCGAGGCCAGCGGGTCGGGGTTGCCGTCCGGGCCCTCGGGGTTCACGTAGATCAGGCCCATCTGCACGGCGGCCAGGTGCTCGGCCAGCTGGCGCTCGCCGCTGTAGCGGCTGGCCGGCGCGCTGCTCAGCGCCAGCCATTCGGCCTCGGCGCCGAAGTCGATTTCCTCGGGCTCGTAGATGTCCTCGCGGCCGCCGCCGAAGCCGAAGGTCTTGAAGCCCATGGATTCCAGCGCCACGTTGCCGGTCAGGATGAACAGGTCGGCCCAGGACAGCTTGCGGCCGTACTTCTGCTTGACGGGCCACAGCAGGCGGCGCGCCTTGTCAAGATTGCCGTTGTCGGGCCAGCTGTTCAGCGGCGCGAAGCGCTGGCCGCCGGTGCCGGCGCCGCCGCGGCCGTCGGCCACGCGGTAGGTGCCGGCCGCATGCCAGGCCATGCGGATGAAGAAGGGGCCGTAGTGGCCGTAGTCGGCCGGCCACCAGTCCTGCGAAGCGGTCATCAGCGCGCGCAGGTCCTGCACGACGGCGTCCAGGTCCAGCGTCTTGAACGCGGCCGCGTAATCAAATGACTCGCCCATCGGGTTGCCGCGCGACGGCTGCTGGTGCAGCAGGCCCACGTTGAGCTGGTCCGGCCACCAGTGCCGGTTGCTGCGGGCGCGGACCGACGCCTGTTGATCTTGGGCACCCGAGAAGGGGCATTTCGCTTCGGTGGACATCGTGGCCTCCAGGTTGTTCCAGTGCCAGGGCAGTCTAGGAGGGGGCCCGTGATGCATCAATGCAATCCTCCCAATGGCGGCGATAGCCACAAATGCCCGGGCGCGGCGCGGTCGGCGTGCATGCGAGAATCCGCGCCCTTGCCCGGGGCAACCCGCGCAGCTCGCCGTAGTTCAATGGATAGAACGGCCGCCTCCTAAGCGGCAGATACAGGTTCGATTCCTGTCGGCGGGACCAGGCCAGCAGGCGCCGGATCCATGCCGATCCGGCGTCTTTTTTCATGGCTGCACGCTTCTCGGGCACGGCACTTGCCGCGCTGCTCCAGGCCGCCCGTCCGGGCCGGCATCAGGAGCCGCCATGAACCACCCGCTGCACCACGTCGGCCAGACCGCCAGCCCCCAGGAGGACGCGGCCACGCCCGACGACCAGGCCGGCGATGCCGGCGCCGAGGCCCGGCAGAAGAACCCAGCCGACGAGGCCGACCGCAGCTCGCTGCAGCACCCGGAGGACCCGGACTCCAGCGCGCCGCGCGAGCAGTCGTCGGCCCGCAAGCCCGCAGCGCCCGGCCCCGGCAGCGCGCCCGGCGGCAAGCCCATCGACGACCTGAAGCCCGGCGAGCCGCCGCCGGAGTCCAGCGCGGGGTCCTGAGCCGCAGCGCGGCGGCACCATTGCCGCCCGCATAAGCAACGCCGCTTTCCTTCGTTCCGCGAACCGGCGGGCGTCCCTATCGTGCAAGGCCTGAACACCCGCAGGCCCCCATGCACATCACCAGCATCTCCGGCAGCCCCAGCGAACGCTCTCGGTCCGCGTGGCTGACCCAGTTCGCGCTGACCCGCCTCGAAGGCGTCGCCCGCCACAGCGAGCACATCGCACTGCGCGACCTGCCCGCCGGCCCGCTGCTGGCTGCGCAGGCCCACGACCCCGCCATCGCGCAGGCGGTCGAGGCGGTCGCGGCAGCACAGCTGGTCATCGTCGGCACGCCCATCTACAAGGCCGCCTATGCCGGGCTGCTGAAGGTCTTCCTGGACCTGCTGCCGCCCGACGCGCTGCGCGGCAAGACGGTGCTGCCGCTGGCCACCGGCGGCAGCCCGGCCCACCTGCTGGCGCTGGACTACGCACTCAAGCCCGTGCTGTCGGCGCTGGGCGCCCGCCATGTGCTGGACGGCGTGTTCGCCACCGACGCGCAACTGCAGCGCCACGAGGCCGGCGGCTTCGTGCCCGAGCCCGACCTGCTGGCCCGGCTGGACCGCGCGCTGGCGCCGGTCCTCGCCCCGCCGCGAATGCGCAGCGACGCCGAGCTCAGCTGTCGTCGCTGAGCCGCGTCACCCCCACCGCTTGTCTCCTCGCCTCCCAACCGGGATCGGCGACTTCATCCCGGCGCTCGGGCGCGGATCGGCTCGGCGCTCGCGCGCCGATGGGCAACCCGCCCGAGTGCCGGGATCTTTTTTGCACAGGACTCCCCATGCTGTTCCGCTCCCTGCTCCGCTGGACCACGCCACTGCTGCTGGCCGGCATCACCGCCCATGCCGCCGCGCAGACCGCCGCGGCCACCACGCTGCGCATCGGCTTCCAGAAATCCGCCAGCCTGCTGACGCTGCAGAAGTCCAGCGGCTCGCTGGAAAGACGCCTCGCGCCGCTGGGCGTGGCCGTGAAATGGGTCGAGTTCCCGGCCGGCCCGCAGCTGCTCGAAGGCCTGAACGTCGGCGCCGTCGACGTAGGCTATGTGGGCGAGGCGCCGCCCATCTTTGCGCAGGCCGCGGGCGCACGCTTCGTCTACATCGGCCACGACCCCGCCGCGCCGCAGGCCGAGGCCATCGTCGTGCCCAGGGACTCGGCGCTGCGCGCCGTGGCCGACCTCAAGGGCCGCAAGATCGCGCTCAACAAGGGCAGCAACGTGCACTACCTGCTGGTGCGCGCGCTGGAGAAGCAGGGCCTGGCCTGGCGCGACATCCAGCCCGTCTACCTGCCGCCGGCCGATGCGCGCGCGGCCTTCGAGCGCGGCGCGGTGGACGCCTGGGTGATCTGGGACCCCTTCCTCGCCGCCGTCGAGCAGCAGACCGGCGCGCGCGTGCTGCAGGACGGCCGCGGCCTGGTCAACAACTACGCCTACTACCTGGCCGAGCGCGGCTTCGCGCAGCAGCAGCCGCAGGTCATCCAGGCGCTGTTCGACGACACCCGGGCCCAGGCCGCGGCGCTGAAGGCCGACCTGCGGGCCGCCGCCGCGGCCGTCGCGCCGCTGCAGGGCCTGCCGGTCGAGGTGGTGGAGAAGAGCCTGTCGCGCTACCAGTTCGGCGTCCAGCCGCTGACCGCCGCGGTCGCGGCCGAGCAGCAGAAGATCGCCGACGCCTTCCATGCGCTGGGCCTGATCCCCAAGGCCATCCGCGTCGCCGACGCGCTGCCGGGCACGGCCACCGTCGCGGGGGCCGCACGATGAGCGGCGCCCACACCACCCGCCGCGCCGCCGTCGCCGTGCTGGCCACCACCGCCGCGCTGTGGTCGCGCGCTCAGGCCCCCGCCGCGCCGGCCGCGCTGCGCATCGGTTTCCAGAAGGGCTCGCTCAACCTCGCGCTGCTGCGCAGCTACGGCCTGCTGGAGCAGCGCCTGCCCGGCACGCGCCTGCAATGGACCGAGTTCCCCGCCGGCCCGCAACTGCTGGAGGCGCTGGCGCTGGGCAGCGTGGACCTGGGCGCCACGGGCGACGCGCCGCCGGTGTTCGCACAGGCCGCGGGCAAGGACATCGTCTACGTCGGCGCCGAGCCGCCCAAGCCCGACAGCTCGGCGTTGCTGGTCAAGCCGGCCTCGCCGCTGAAGACGCTGGCCGACCTCAAGGGCCGGCCCGGCACGCGCATCGCGCTGCAGAAGGGCAGCAGCGCGCACTTCCTGACGCTTCAGGCGCTGCGGCGCGCGGGCCTGGCCTGGGCCGACATCCAGCCCATCTACCTGCCGCCCGCCGAGGCGCGCGCCGCCATCGAGCGCGGCTCGGTGGACGCCTGGGCCGTGTGGGACCCCTACTTCGCCGCCGCCGAGATCAGCGGCGAGCTGCGCCCGCTGGCGACCAGCCGCGGCCTGACCAGCAACAACACCTTCTACCTGGCCTCGCGGGCGCTGGGCCGCGACACGGCGCTGCTGAAGACGGTCTTCCAGGCGCTGACCGACACCGACACGCGCGCCCGCGCCGAGCGCCGCGACGCCGTGCAGCGCTACGCCGAGTTCGCCGGCCTGCCGCTGGCCACCGTGGACCGCATGGTGGAGCGCCGCGGCGCCTCGCCGGTCGGGCCGCTGACGCCGCAGCTCATCGCCGAGCAGCAGCAGGTGGCCGACGCCTTCGCCGAGCTGGGCCTCATCCCCCGCCCGGTCCGCGTCGCGGACGCGGTCCTGTGAGCCCCTCATCCGCCTCGTCCGCACCCGGCCGGCCGAACGACGGCGAGCCCGGCCGGTCCCCTGCGGGGACGGCCAGGCCAGCGGCTTGGCGCCGCAAGCCCATCGCCCATGCGGGCCGGCTTGGGGCGGCCCGGCGCCCGGCCCGGAAGTCCAGGGGCCGCCAACATTCCAGCAACGGAGCACTGCCATGAAGATCTTCTGGTTCATCCCCACCCACGGCGACAGCCGCTACCTCGGCAGTGCCCGCGGCGCGCGCGTGGCCGACCATGCCTACTTCAAGCAGATCGCCATCGCCGCGGACAGCCTGGGCTACGAGGGCGTGCTGCTGCCCACCGGGCGCAGCTGCGAGGACTCCTGGGTCGTCGCGGCCAGCCTGATCGACGCGACGCGACGGCTCAAGTTCCTCGTCGCGCTGCGCCCCGGCCTGGTCGCACCGGCGCAGAGCGCCCGCATGGCCGCCACGCTGGACCGGCTCTCCGGCGGCCGGCTGCTGGTCAACCTCGTCACCGGCGGCGATGCCGAGGAACTGGCCGGTGACGGGCAGTTCCTGGACCACGCGGCGCGCTACGCCCAGTCGGCCGAGTTCATCCGCATCTGGCGCGAGCTGCTGGCCCGCTCGCACGACGGCGAGCCGCTGGACTTCGACGGCGAGCATCTCGGCGTGAAGGGCGGCAAGCTGCTGTACCCGCCGGTCAGCCGGCCCTACCCGCCGGTGTTCTTCGGCGGCTCGTCGGCGCCCGCGCACGAGCTGGCCGCGGCCCAGGTGGACACCTACCTGACCTGGGGCGAGCCGCCCGAGGAGGTGGCGAAGAAGCTGGCCGACGTGCGCGAACGCGCCGCCGCCCACGGTCGCACGCTGCGCTACGGCATCCGGCTGCACGTCATCGTGCGCGAGACCGAGGACGAGGCCTGGCGCGCCGCCGGCGAGCTGCTGTCGCAGCTGGACGAGGCCACCGTGGCCGCGGCGCAGGCACGCTTCAAGACCATGGACTCGGTGGGCCAGCGCCGCATGGCCGAGCTGCACGGCGGCCGCTTCGACAAGGCCGATGTGCGCGCGGGGCTGGAGATCGCGCCCAACCTGTGGGCCGGCGTGGGCCTGGTGCGCGGCGGCGCGGGCACGGCCCTCGTCGGCAACCCCCGGCAGGTGGCCGACCGCATCCGCGAGTACGCCGCGCTGGGCCTGGAGTACTTCATCCTCAGCGGCTACCCGCACCTGGACGAGGCGCACCGCTTCGCCGAGCTGGTGTTCCCGCTGCTGCCGCTGGACCTGCGCGACAAGCTGGCCGCCCCGGCGCTGACCGGGCCGTTCGGCGAGGTGGTGGCCAACCGGTACGCCCCGCCGGCCGCGGCCAGCGCGTCATGAGCGCCGCGCGCCGCATCACGCCCTGGCTGCTGCCCGCGGCCCTGCTCGTCGCGTGGGAGCTGGCGTCGCGCAGCGGCGTGCTGTCCACGCGCATCCTGCCCGAGCCGGCCGCCGTGGGGGCCGCGTTCTGGCAGCTGCTGCGCTCCGGCGAGCTGGCCCACCATGTGGCCGTCAGCACGCTGCGCGCCTTCTCGGCGCTCGCCATCGGCGGCGGGCTGGGCCTGCTGCTGGGCCTGCTCACCGGCACCTGGCGCGGCGCCGAGGCGGTGCTGGACACCACGCTGCAGATGCTGCGCAACATCCCGGCGCTGGCGCTGATCCCGCTGGTCATCCTGTGGTTCGGCATCGACGAGGCAGCCAAGCTGGTGCTGGTGGCCGTGGGCGTGTTCTTCCCGATCTACCTGAACACCTTCCACGGCATCCGCAACGTCGACTGCGACCTCATCGAGATGGCGCGCAGCTACGGCGTGACCGGGCTGCAGTTGTACCGGCAGGTCATCCTGCCCGGCGCGCTGCCGTCCATCCTGGTCGGGCTGCGCTTCTCGCTGGGGCTGATGTGGGTGCTGCTGATCGTCGCCGAGACGCTGTCGGCCCAGGCCGGCATCGGCTACCTGACGATGAACGCGCGCGAGTTCCTGCAGACCGACATCGTGCTGGTGGGCATCCTGCTGTACGCGCTGCTGGGCAAGCTGGCCGACGTGGCCGCGCGCGGCCTGGAACGCGCCTGGCTGCCCTGGCACCGCGGGTACCAATAGCCCACCCCCTACCGGCTTCGCCGGCCCCCTCAAGGGGGCGCTGCCAGTGGCCTGGCAAAGCCAGTTCCACGGCAGCCGCGCGGTAGCGCCGACCGATGCTTTGAGAGAAGGAGATCACATGTGGCTGACCGCCTACGACGCCGCCGTGCTGCCCCGTGAACCCGTGGCCGAGGGGCGCCCGCCCGGGCGTGAAGCGCCCACCGGCCTGGCGCTGCGATTGAGCGGCGTGGCCAAGTCCTTCGGCCCCCGCCATGTGCTGCAGGGGCTGGACCTGCGGGTCGCGCCGGGCGAGTTCGTCGCGCTGGTGGGCCGCAGCGGCTGTGGCAAGAGCACGCTGCTGCGGCTGATCGCCGGGCTGGACCGGCCCGACGCCGGCGGCATCGACGCCGGCGCGGCCGACGAGCGCCGGCTGATGTTCCAGGACGCGCGGCTGCTGCCCTGGAAGCGCGTGGTCGACAACGTGGCGCTGGGCCTGGCCGGCCGTGACGCCCGCGACCGCGCGATGGAGGCCCTGGCGCAGGTGGGCCTGGCCGGCCGCGGCGGCGACTGGCCGGCCACGCTGTCGGGCGGCCAGCGCCAGCGCGTCGCGCTGGCCCGCGCGCTGGTGCACCGGCCGCGTCTGCTGCTGCTGGACGAACCGCTCGGCGCGCTGGATGCACTCACCCGGCTGGAGATGCACCGGCTCATCGAGCAGCTGTGGCGCCGTCACGGCTTCACGGCACTGCTGGTCACGCACGACGTGGCCGAGGCCGTGGCGCTGGCCGACCGCGTGCTGCTCATCGACCGCGGCGGCATCGCGCTGGACGCCCGGGTGCCGCTGCCGCGCCCGCGCTCGCGCGCCGCGCCCGGCTTCGCCGAGCTGGAGGACCGCGTGCTGCGGCAGATCGTCGGCCCGCCGGCCGCCTGAGCCAGGGCGGCGCGCCCAGAATGCAGGGCATGCGATCCCTGTCTCTTATACACATCT
>CAXDTK010000152.1:0-12829 GCA_963992225.1 uncultured Comamonadaceae bacterium
CACCTAAGCCTTCGTCGGCAGCGTCAGATGTGTATAAGAGACAGTGATTGAATCGACCCATTCGAAAACCGATGTCGCTGGAGACTTGAATGGCAAAAAGCTTGCAGACCCTGCTCAAGCAGATCGAGCAGCTGCAGAGACAGGCCGAGGCCCTGCGTTCGCGCGAGAAGGCCGACGTGGTGGCCCGCATCAAGGAGGCCATCGCCCACTACGGCATCACCGAGGGCGAGCTGTTCGGCGGCACGCCGGCCCGGGCGCCGCGGCGCCGTGCCGCCGCCAAGGCCCCGGCCCGCAAGGCAGCGGTCAAGAAGGCGGCCGGCGCGGCCAAGTACACGGACGGTGCGGGCCGCACCTGGTCCGGCGTCGGCAAGCGCCCCAACTGGTTCAAGGACGCGCTGGCGGCGGGCAAGCAGCCCGAGGACCTGCTGGTCGCACGCTGATCCGGCCAACCCGGCGCTGAGCGCGGGCCCTGCCCGCGCCGCTCAGCCCCTCAGCCCTGCAGCGGCGTGAGGCTCAGCAGCACCACGTCATGGCTGCGCAGCCTGAGCGTGACGTGGGCCGATCCGTCGGCACCCACGCGCAGCTCGCGTTCCATCTCGGGCCTGTCGATCGTCAGGCCCTGCAGCGCCGCCAGCTGTGCGGTGTCCAGCGCCTTGGGTGAGCCCATCTTCAGGTAGGCGGTGTGCGCGTCGTTGGCCTCGAAGCCGGTGCGGCGCAGCGCCAGCCGGTAGCGGCCGGGCGGCAGGTGGCGCAGTTCGAGGCTGGCGCTGCCCACGTCGCGGGCCGGCCGCGGCTTGCCGAAGTAGCTGCGGTTGCTGACCTGCTGGTCGGGGTTGCGCCAGTCCCAGACCAGGGCCTGGAGCTGCCGGCCGTCGGTGGCGGCCCAGCTGAACGGGTCCGCGCTGGGCACTTCCCGGCCTTGCAGCCGCGCCAGGGCGGCCAGGTACTTGTAGGTGAACCACACCGGCTTGCGCAGCCCCTCGCGCGTCATCAGCCCGAAGCCGCCGTGGAAGGGCGCGTCCGGCGGGCCGGGCTCCTCGAACAGGTCGCTGTAGACCCAGTAGCTCATGTGCTGGGCCAGGCCCTGCGTCTGCTTCAGCTTGGTCAGCACATAGGCGGCGCTCATGTAGCTGTCGTGCACCAGGTCGCGCGGGTTGTAGCTGGTGCTCCATTCGGTGAAGAACAGCGGCAGGCCGGGCCGGTGCGAGGCGTCGATCTCCTTGCGCACCCGGCGCACGTCGCCCACGATGGCGTCGGGGGAGGTGGACAGCATGCGGTCCTCCACGCCGTACTCGTCCAGGTAGCCATGGTCCACGCCGTAGGTGTGGGTGGTGACGAAGTCCACCGGCGTGTCGGTGGCCTGGGCATGGGCCAGGAACTCCGGCACCCAGGCGGCGCCGGCCGTGGACGGGCCGCCGACGCGCAGCTGGGCATCGACGGCCTTGATGGCCTTGGCGGTGCGCGTGTAGAGGTCGAAATACGCCTTCTGGTCGGCCTTCTCCCAGAAGCCGTCGAGGTTGGGTTCGTTCCAGACCTCGAAGTACCACGTGCGCACCTCGGCCGCGCCATAGCGCTGCAGCAGGTGGCGCGTGAACGCGTCGATGAGCGCGACCCAGCCCGTGGGCTCGGGGTGCGACGTGTTGCCGGCCCAGTAGAAGATCTTCAGGTCGGAGGTCTTCAGCGCCAGCGGCGTGAAGCCCAGCTCGACGAAGGGCTTGATGCGCCGCGCCAGCATCGCGTCGTAGAGCTGGTCGATGCGGGTGAAGTCGAACACCAGCTGGCCGGCGGCGTCGCGCGTGACCGTCTTGAACACGTCGTGGAAGATGGCGTGGAAGCGCAGGTAGCGAAAGCCCAGCTCGTCCACCGCCGTCTTCAGCTGGGCCAGCGAGTCTTCGCGGAACAGCGTGCCGGGGTAGTCGGCGCCGACGCAGTGGTCGAAGAAGCGGTCCAGCGGCTGTTGGGCCTGGGCGATGTCAAGCACGATGCGGCGCGGCTTGGCCGGTGCGGCGGCGGCGACCAGCGGCAGGGCGGCAGCGGCGGCCAGCAGTTGACGGCGGGAGGTCACGTGGGAAGTCCTCTGTAGACGAAGTTGCGGGCGCGCACCTCGCCGTCGCCGGCGCTGAACAGCGCGGGGCGCAGGCTGACGAAGCCGCCGAACACGTTGTGATGCAGGCCGGAGACCTCCATCTGCCAGGGGTGCTGTTGCCAGGTCCTGCCGCCGTCGTGCGAGTGCTGCCAGGTGACGACGTTCTCGCGGTTGGTCAGGCGGAGGTGGACGCGCTTCGTGGTCATGGGCTCGCGCATCCACGCATGCTCCTGGCCATAGCCGTAGGTCAGCCTCTGCGTGGTGCTGAAGCCGATGCCGACATGGCCGCGCTCGTCGTAGAACAGCGCCAGGCCGCCGTGGGCCTCGCCGCGGATCTCCAGCTCGACCGTGACCTCGTAGCTGCGGTCGCCGCAGGCGCAGGTCAGCGGCGAGGAGTCGGGCAGCGACCTGCCCTTGCCGCGGATGACCAGCGACTGGCCCTCGAAGCGCAGGCGTTTCGCCTCGTCCGGCCCCGGCGCGTGGAAGGCCCACTGCAGGCCCAGCCTGCCGCCGGAGAAATCGTCGGAGAGGGCGAAACCTGCCGGGCTGGCCTTGCCACCGCGCGGCTTCCGAAGCGGCCGGTCGAGCGTGCCGCCCTTGGCGCGCAGCCAGCCGTCCCGAGTCCATTCGACCGGCTCCAGCAGTGCCTGGCGGCCCAGCGTGCGCATGCCGTTCTCGTAGCCGTGATAGACCATCCACCAGTCCCCCGCCGGGCCTTCGACGACGGTCGCGTGGCCGCGCGACCACCAGGGCTCATTGGCGCTGGTGGTGCGCACGAGGGGGTTGTGCGGGCAGTCTTCCCACGGCCCGTGCACCGAGCGCGAGCGGGCCAGCGTGACCATGTGGCTGGTGGGTGGCCCGGCCGTGCCGCCCACGGCGGAGACCAGGTAGAACCAGCCGCCGCGCCGGAACAGCTTGGGGCCCTCGGGCGCGAACATCTCCACCACCCAGTCCCTGGGGTACTGCCAGGGCCGCCAGGCGTCGGCCTGCAGCGGCCCGTCGGTGGCGAGGCCGTCGTCGCGCAGCCGCACGCGGCGGCCGCCGTTGACGAACAGGTAGCGCCGGCCGTCCTCGCCCACCACATGGCCGGGGTCGATGCAGCCGGGGATCTTCAGGTCGACCGGCGCGCTCCACGGGCCGCGGATGTCGTCGGCGTGGATGACGTGGATGCCCGTGCCCGCGTCGTTCAGCACCGGGATGTAGAGGTAGTAGCGGCCCTGGTGCTTGATCAGGTCCATGGCCCAGACGGTGCCGATGGGCTGGGTGAGGGCGGCGGTGACGGGCGTCCAGTTCACCAGGTCCTGCGAGTGCCAGATCACGGCGCCCGGGTAGGACTGGAAGGACGAGAAGGTCATCCAGTAGTCGGCCCCGTCCTTGAGGACGGTGGGGTCGGCGTGGTCGCCCGCGACGATGGGGTTGAGGTAGGTGCCGTCGCCGCGGTCGGCGCGGCGCTGGCCTTCGGGCCCGGTACCCGCGCGGGGTGCGGCGAGCGCCGGCAGCGAGGCGCCCGCGAGGGCAGCCTGCATGGCCCTGCGGCGCGACAGCGTCATACCGTGCCCCGCCGGGCTTCGAGCTGGCGGCGGATGTCCAGCATGCGCGTCTCCGTCAGCGGGAAGCGCAGGATGGCGACCAGCGCCAGCACCAGGCCGATGACCGGGATGCCCGACAGCAGGATGCGGATCCAGAAGATGGCCTCGGGCGCCTGCGCGCCTTCCTTGCTGGCGTCGAAGCCGGTGAACTGCAGGATCCAGCCTGACGCGAACACGCCGACGGCGATGCCGACCTTGGAGATCCACGACTGGCAGGCCGAGAACGAGCCCTCGCGGCGCTGCCCGGTCTCCAGTTCGTCGTAGTCTGCGATGTCGCCGATGGTGGCGGCGTACAGCGTCCAGAAGCCGGCGCCGGTGAAGGCGACGAAGCCGCAGGCCAGCAACTGCAGCCAGGGCCGCGCGGGGTCGTACAGCCACCAGTCGCCGATGAAGGCGCAGATGGCCAGGCCCAGCACGCAGGCCAGGCCCGTGCGCTTGCCCCAGCGCCGCGAGATCCCGGTGAAGAACGGGATGCCCGCGAAGCCGAAGGCCATGCCGGCCAGGCCCATGGCGGTGTTCCATTTCGTCGCCAGCACCACGTCGCCCTGGCAGACGTAGTAGACGGTGGCGTAGTAGCCCAAAGCGCCCACCATGGCCGTGCCGATGCTGTAGGCCAGCGACATCGTCAGCACCGCGCGGAAGGGCTTGCAGCGAATCGTTCGCCACAGCGTGTCGGTCAGCGGGATGCGGGCCTGCTGGTGCGACACCAGCTTCTCGTAGTAGCGCTCGCGCGTCAGCAGGAAGATGGCGAGAGACACCGCCACCATGATGGCGCCCAGGATGGCGCAGTAGGTCTGCGCACCGCGCAGGATGTCGGGCTTGCCGGTGGCCGGGTCGTTGAAGAGGGCCAGTGTCGTGAACTGGGCGGCGAAGAACATCGCCAGCTCCGGCCCCTTCTGGATCGCGTTGCGGATGGCCATCACGCTGGTGCGTTCGTGGTAGTCGGGCGTCATCTCCGCCCCCAGGCTGACCCAGGGCATGTTGAAGCAGCTCATCACCGGCACGTAGATCACCATGCTGATCAGCATGAAGCTGAAGTACTGCATGTCGGTCCAGCCCCGGCCCACGGCGAACATCAGCGGCAGGCCCACGCCGGCCAGCACGCCGCCCACCAGGATGAAGGGCCGGCGGCGGCCGTAGCGCGTGCGGGTGTTGTCGGACAGCCAGCCGAACAGCGCGTCGGAGCCGGCGTCGATGACGATCTTGATCGCCTGCACCGTCGAGATCAGCCCCGGTGCGACGCCCAGGAAGATGTTGAAGACATGGAAGGCCAGCGACGGGTAGAGCCAGTGGCCCCACATGTCGAGGACGGAGCCGAGGCCGAAGCCGACCTTCTGCCGCATCGGCAGGCGGTCCGGGGCCGTGGGCGCCAACTGCGCCAGGTGCAGGGTGCTGGCGTTCACAGAACCTTCCTCGTCTTGATGACGTCGGCGTAGTAGCGGGCCGACAGCTTGGGCGTGCGGACCTGCGTCTTGAAGTCGCAATGCACGATGCCGAAGCGGCGCTGGTAGCCGTCTTCCCATTCGTAGTTGTCGATGAACGACCACAGGAAGTAGCCCTTCAGCGGCACGCCGTCGGCGATGGCGCGGTGGGCCTCGCGCAGGTAGCTGCGCAGGTAGTCACGCCGGTGCAGGTCCACCACCTCGCCGTTGACGACCGGCTCGTCGTCGTAGCCGCAGCCGTTCTCGGTGATGTAGATCGCCGGGTGGCCGTAGACCTCGTGGCAGAAGCGCGTGCCCCAGTAGATGGACTGCGGCACCAGGCGCAGCCAGGGGCTGTCGGCGCGCGGGTAGTTGACGGGGTGGGCCAGCGCCTCGTAGCCGGGGCCTGCCACGCCGGCCCTGGCGGCGCGCACGAAGGTGCCGCTGTAGATGTTCAGGCCGAGGAAGTCGGTCGGCAGGCTGATGAGGGCGAAGTCGCCGGGCTGCACGTCGGGTGCATCCGCGCCCACGCGGGCCAGGAAGTTGGCGGTGTACCTGCCGGCGTGGAGGGCGCCCAGCACCTGGGCGTTGCGGTCGATGAACCAGGCCTTGGCGGCGGCGATGTCGGCCGGCGTTTCGGTCACGGGCACGGCCACCGCGCAGTTGTCGGTCAGGCCCACGACGGCGCCCGGGCCACCGAACTCGCGCACCGCGCGCACGCCGTGGCCATGGCACAGCAGCGCGTGGTGATAGGTCTGGTTGACGACCTTGGCGCTCTCCTTGCGGCCCGGCGCCTTGGTGCCGGTGCCGTAGCCCAGCAGCGTGAAGCAGAGGATCTCGTTCAGCGTGATCCAGTGCTTCACGTCCTTGGCGAAGGCCTTGACGACGGTGTCGGCGTACCGGGCGAAGGCGTCCACGGTGACGCGCGACGTCCAGCCGCCGCGGTCTTCCAGCGCCTGCGGCAGGTCCCAGTGGAACAGCGTCACCCACGGCTCGATGCCATGCTTCTTCATGCTGGCGAAGAGGCGGCGATAGAAGTCCAGCCCGGCGGGGTTGAGCTTGCCGTCGCCGTTCGGGTAGATGCGCGGCCAGGCGATGGACAGGCGGTAGGTCTTGATGCCGAGCGAGGCCATCAGCGCGAAGTCCTCGTCGAAGCGGTGGTAGTGGTCGCAGGCCACGTCGGGCGTGTGGCCCTGGTGGACCTTGCCGGGGATGCGGGCGAAGCGGTCCCAGACGGACTCGCCCTTGCCGTCCGCGAAGGCCGCGCCCTCGATCTGCGCGGACGCCGCGGCGACGCCGAAGACGAAGTCGGCGGGGAAGGCGCTGGCGTAGGTCAACGCTGTCGTCGCGGGCGCGGCACGGGGGGGTGCCGGCGCGGCCCACGCGGCCGGCGCGACGACCGGCAGCGTGGCGGCGGCCATGAGCTGGCGGCGGCGCAGGGGGCGAAAGGAAGTCATCTGGAGAGTCCTCGCTGGACCGGTGGGCGGCAGGGTGGGGCGCGCTTCAGAGGATGCGCCGCTCGCGGATCACGTCGGCGTAGTAGCGGGCCGACAGCTTGGGCGTGCGCCGCTGCGTGGCGTAGTCGCAGTGCACGATGCCGAAGCGGCGCTGGTAGCCGTCCTCCCACTCGTAGTTGTCGATGAAGCTCCACAGGAAGTAGCCCTTCAGCGGCACGCCGTCGGCGATGGCGCGGTGGGCCTCGCGCAGGTGGCTGCGCAGGTAGTCGCGGCGGTGCAGGTCCAGCACCTCGCCGGCCACCAGCGGCTCCTCGTTGTAGCCGCAGCCGTTCTCGGTGATGTAGAGCGCGGCATGGCCGTACAGCTCGTGGCACATGCGCGTGGCCCAGTAGATGGACTGCGGCACCAGGTTGAGCCAGGGGCTGTCGGCGCGCGGGTAGGCCGCGGGCAGCGGCACCACGTCCCAGGCGGCGCCGTCGCGGCCGGCGCGCACATAGGTGGCGGTGTAGATGTTCAGGCCCAGGTGGTCGGTGGGAAGGCTGATGAGGTCGAAGTCGCCGGGCTGCACCCGGGGCGCATCGGCGCCGGCGCGGGCCAGGTAGCTGTCGGGGTAGCGGCCCGCGTGCATGGCGCCCAGCACATGGGCGTTCTTGGCCAGGAACCAGGCCTTGGTGGCGGCGATGTCGGCCGGCGTCTCGGTGACCGGCACGCAGACGTCGCAGTTGTCCGTCAGCCCCACCACGGCGCCGGGCCCGCCGAACTCGCGCACCGCGCGCACGCCATGGCCGTGGCACAGCAGCGCATGGTGGAAGGTCTGGTTGACGACGGCGGCGCTCTCGGTGCGGCCGGGCGCCTTGGTGCCGCTGCCGTAGCCCAGCGCCGTGAAGCAGCGGATCTCGTTCATCGTGATCCAGTGCCTCACCTCGCCGGCGAAGGCCTTCACCACCGTGTCGGCATAGCGGGCGAAGGCGTCCACGGTGATGCGGGAGGTCCAGCCGCCGCGCTCTTCCAGCGCCTGCGGCAGGTCCCAGTGGAAGAGGGTCACCCAGGGCTCGATGCCGTGCCGCTTCATGCTGGCGAACAGGCGGTGATAGAAGTCCAGCCCCGCGGGGTTGAGCGCGCCGTCGCCGTGCGGATAGATGCGCGGCCAGGCCAGCGACAGCCGGTAATGCCTGACGCCCAGCGAGGCCATCAGCGCGAAGTCCTCGTCGAAGCGGTGGTAGTGGTCGCAGGCGACGTCGAGCGTGTCGCCGTCGTGCACCTTGCCGGGGGTGCGGGCGAAGCGGTCCCAGATGGATTCGCCCTTGCCGTCCTCGAAGGCGGCGCCCTCGATCTGGGCGGCGGCGGCGGCCACGCCGAAGGTGAAGTCGGCCGGGAAGGGGCTGGAGTAGGTCAGTGCGGTCATGCGGTCAGGATGGGCCGGCCGTCAGGGCTTGAGCCATTGCGTCAGAAGGGGGTCCAGGCGGCGGGCCCAGATCTCGTAGCCCTGCGGGCTGAGGTGCAGCCAGTCCGGCAGGATGTCGGCCGGCAGCGTGCCGTCCGGGTTCAGGAAGGCTTGGCCGATGTCCGCGAACACCACCTGCCGGCCATCGGCCAGCGCCGGCAGCAGCGCGTTGACCTTGGCGTTGTGGCGGCGCAGCAGGCCGTCGGGCTTCTCGTCGCGCGGGAACAGCGCCAGCAGCAGCACGGTGGCCTGCGGCTGGCGGCGGCGGATCTCGTCGAGGTTGGCGCGGATGCCGGCCACCGTCAGCGCCGGGTCCTCCAGCCGGTGGCCGGTGTTGTTGGTGCCGATCATCATCACGACGACCCTGGGCGCCATGCCGTCCAGCTCGCCATGGCGCAGCCGCCACAGCAGGTTCTCGGTGCGGTCGCCACCGAAGCCCAGCGCCACGGCGTTGTGTTTCGCGAAGTGCCGGGCCCAGGCGTCCTTGCCCTCGTTCTCCCAGCCCTGGGTGATGGAGTCGCCCAGGAACACCAGGTCCACGCGCCGGCCCGCCTCGCGGTGGGCGCGGATCTCGGCCAGCTTGGCCTCGTGGCGCGGCAGCCACCAGTCCACCGCCCACGACTCCTCCAGCGGCTGGGGCGTGACGGACTCGGTGCGGGAGTCGGGGCAGGCGGTGGTGGCCTGGCCGCGCGGGTTCAGGCGCAGGTTGGCGATGCGCACCTCGCCGCTGCCGTTGGCCTCCAGCGTGAAGGGCAGGGGCACGGCGCTGAAGTCGTCGCCCTCGCGCCAGAAGCACCGCAGCGCGAGCGACAGGTGCTGCGGCCCCTGGCCGGCCAACCGCCGGCCGGCGAACAGGAACGGCACCTTGCGCTCGCAGTCGGTGCCGCAGCCCAGCTTGAACTTGAGGCCGCCCTTGGCCAGGTCCACCACGTCGAGGTCGAACTCGACGGTGCCCTGCGCCAGGTGGGGGCGCAGGTCCAGCGGCTTGCCGCCCTGCCAGCGCAGCTGCGCGATCCAGCTGTTGGTGAACTGCAGCGTCAGCACGCCGCGCTCGTCGCGCCGCGCGGCGACATGGCTGTCGGGTGTGCGCGGGCGCGCCGGCTTGGGCACGGTGACGCGGTCGCCGCTCAGGCGGGCCTCGCCCTCCAGGTCGGTGGCGACGACCTGCCAGCCGGGCGCCGGGCGGCGCACGTCGAGGTCGATTGACTGCGCTGTCAGCGGCAGCGCGGCGAGGAGGGCAAGCAGGAGGCGATGCATGTCAGTGGAGGTCCTTGGCGGAGAGGGTGCGGGCCTGGCCGGGCTGGAGTTCCAGCGCCACGACCCGGCTGCCGACGCGCAGCCGGCCGCCGCCCGGGCCCGCGACAGCCCGCACTTTGGCATGGGTCAGGCGGCCGTCGGCCCAGGCCATGTCCACCTCGAAACCGCCGCGCGCCCGCAGCCCCCTCACCGCGCCGCTCGGCCAGGCGGCGGGCAGCGCCGGCAGCAGGTCGATGACGCCGTCGTGCGACTGCAGCAGCATCTCGGCGATGGCGGCGGTGGCGCCGAAGTTGCCGTCGATCTGGAACGGCGGGTGGGTGTCGAGCAGGTTGGGGTGGGTGCCGCCCTGGTGCACCTCGGCGCCCGGCCGCGCCGCCCGGGCGCCGGGCTGGGCCAGCAGGCCGCGCAGCAGCCGGTGGGCGTGGTCACCGTCGCGCAGCCGCGCGCGGAAGGCCATCTTCCAGGCCATGGACCAGCCGGTGCTGACGTCGCCGCGCGCGTCCAGCGTGGTGCGCGCGGCGGCGGCCAGCGCCGGCGTGCGGCCGGGCGAGATCTGCCGCCCCGGGTAGAGGCCGAACAGGTGCGAGACATGCCGGTGGGTGTCGCGCGGCGTGTCCAGCACCGGGTCCTGCAGTTCCTCGGGCCACTCCAGCAGCTGGCCCCAGCTGCCCACGCGCGGGCCGGCCAGGCGGTCGCGCAGCGCGGCGGCGCGCTCGCGTGCCGCCGCGTCGCCCAGCGCCTCGGCGGCCCGCGCCATGTTGTCGAAGTGGTCCCACAGGATCTGCTGGTCGTAGGCCACGCCGTCGCGGATGGGGCCATGCTCGGGCGACCAGCCGTTGGGCGCTACCAGCCGGCCGTCGGGCCCGGGCTTGAGCCGGTCTTCCCAGAAGGCGCCCACCTCCTGCATCAGCGGCCAGGCCACGTCGCGCAGGAAGGCGCGGTCCTGCGTGAAGGCGTAGTGCTCCCAGAAGTGGCGCGCGTACCAGGCGTTGCCGGTCATGTTCCAAAGGTAGCTCTGCGCGCCGAAGGGGTTGGTCTCGGTGCGCAGGGTCCAGCCGCGCACGGGGCGGCCGTCGGCGGTCAGGAAGGTCTCGATGGGCGGTTGCACCGAACGGTCCCAGGGCGGCGTCTCGGGCGGCAGCGCGGTGGGGTCCCGCAGCGCCTGCGCCGCGCGTTCCGCGACGGGCCGGCGCCAGGCAGGAACGAGGCTCTGCACGAAGCGGTGCAGGGGCCGTGCGGCTTCGGCCACGTTCGTCACCTCGGCCGGCCAGTAGTTCATCTGCAGGTTGATGTTGGAGTGGTAGTCCGCGTTCCACGGCGGCGTGAGGCTGTCGTTCCACAGGCCTTGCAGGTTGGCGGGCAAGGCGTCGCGCGAGCTGCTGACCAGCAGGTAGCGGCCGTACTGGAAGTACAGCGCCTCCAGCCCGGGGTCGCCGCCCCGCCGGGTGTAGGCGGCCAGTCGCGCGTCGGTGGTGAGCGCGCGGCGCGCGGCGGGGCTGGGCCCCAGGTCCAGCTGCACGCGGCCCAGCAGCGCGCCGATGTCGCGTTCATGCGCGGCGCGCAGCGCCGCATGGGGCGTGGCGGCGGCCGCGGCCAGCTGGGCCTGCACGCGCGGCAGCGGGTCAGGGCCGTCCACGCGACCGTCGTGGTAGCCGGTGCCGGCGCCCAGCAGCAGCGTCAACGCGTCGCAGCCGCGGAACACCAGCGTGTGGCCGTCGCGCGTGACGCTGCCGCCCTGGTGCAGCAGGCGCAGCTGGCTGGCGTAGGCCAGGCCGTTGGGCAGCCGGCCCACGGCGGTCAGGGTGCCGTCGGCTGCCGACAGCGCCGCGCCATGGCGGTCGGTCAGCGTGATGCGGCCGCTGTAGCGCCCGGGCCGGCTGGCCGTCAGCCGCCAGGCGATCACCTGGGCCGGCTGGCTGGCCAGCGCGACGCGCTCGAAGCGCACGCCGGCCTGCGTGTACCGCAGCCGGTTGAGCGCGCGGGCGATGTCCAGCTCGCGGCGGTAGCCGGTCACCGGCGCGTCGGCGCCGTCCAGCGTCAGCAGCACGTCGCCGAACGGCTGGTAGGCGCCCATGGCCTGCGCGTCGCCGGTCCACAGCGTGATGTCGTTGAACTGCAGCCGGTCGCGCGCCACCTGGCCGAACAGCATGGCGCCCAGCCGCCCGTTGCCGATGGGCAGCGCCTGCTGCTCCCAGCCCTGCGGCGTGTCGGGCGCGGGCCGGTCGTAGCGCAGCACCAGCTCGCGCGCCTGCAGCGGCAGCGCGAGGCAGAGGGTCAGCGACAGCAGCAGGCGACGCAGCATGGGGGTCAACGGGGGCGCCCCATGGTGAGCTTGAGCATCACCGGCTCGGCTGGCAGGTTCAGGCCCCAGTCCACTTGGTCGCCGTTCCACACCCGCTCCATCAGCCAGCGGCCCTGGGCGTCGAAGCGGCCCTGCTCGGCGCGCAGCAGCAGGCCGCTTTTGCCCTCGGCCGGCTCCATGCGCACGCGCACGCGCTGGCCGATCAGCAGGAACTCGTCCGGGCCCAGCTGCGCCATCGCGGCGCCGCCGCCCGGTTCCTCGGTGCCGGGCGCGGGCTTGGCGAACTCGCCGCCCCAGCTGGCCTCGCCGAAGCGGCCGAGCCGGTAGCTCAGCCTGGCGGTCCAGCCGGGGAAGGCCAGCTGCTGGGGCTGGCGGTCGTCGGCCTCGCCAATGCCTTGCGTCTTGCCATCGAAAGCCCATTGCGCCCACTGCCGCTGGATGGGCGCGAACATGCGGTAGACACGCTCGAAGGGCTGCACCAGGGTCTTGTCGGTGGCCGGCGTGCCCAGCGGATGGTTGCTGTAGTCGAAGTAGTCCATGCCGAACGGCGACACCCCGATGGCGCCCCGGCCCAGCATCGAGTACAGGTAGCGCGCATAGGCCGGCTTGCTGCCGATCTCGGGCACCCACAGCGGGTTGTCGGGCCGCTGGAACAGCCGCAGGTTGGCCTCCACCTGGGCCGACTCGGCGTTGTAGAGGTCGGGGCCCACGATGTCCACGGCCGGCGCGGCGGCCTTGTAGATGTCGATGACGTCCCAGGTCGGGCCGCCGCTGGCGAAGTCCTTGTTCCAGGGCCTGGGCGGCTGCTCCAGCGGGTTGCGCAGCGCGTTGTTGACGAACATCGGCAGGTCGTACACCGCGCGGCCGGCGGCGGCGATCTCGCCGATGTAGCGCGCCACGGCCCAGGCGTGGAAGTACTCGTCGGCATAGTCGCCGTAGACCTCGCGCCAGGTGCCCGTTGTGGTGGAAGTCGCGGCGGCCTTGGGCTTCTGGCGCGCCAGCACGGCGGGCGGCACCGGTTGCTCGAAGGCGGCCTGCGCGGCGGGCGCGAAGTCGCGCACCAGGCCGTAGGTGCCGACCTCGTTCTCGACCTGCACCATCAGCACGGTGCGCTGGGCCGCGTCGATCTTCTTCAGGTGCGCCATCAGCGCGAGGAAGGCGCGCTTGTCTGCTTTCAGCGTCTCGGTGCCGAAGGGGCTGAGGCAGTAGTGGGGCTTGCCGTCCGCGTTCCGCATGGCCGGGAAGCGCGTGGGGTCGAGCTTGACCCAGGCCG
>CAXDTK010000153.1:0-12773 GCA_963992225.1 uncultured Comamonadaceae bacterium
AGATCTACACGTAAGCCTTCGTCGGCAGCGTCAGATGTGTATAAGAGACAGGTAATACAGCGCCAGGCACCAGCAGATGGTGGCCAGCGGCAGGTAATGGCCCGACATGCGCAGCGTCAGCAGCCCGATCAGCAGCGCCAGCACCAGCGTGAGGCCCAGGCCGGCCAGCAGGCCCAGCCAGGGCGACAGGCCCAGCACGGTCGTCAGATAACCCGTGGCATAGGCGCCCACGCCGGCAAACGCGGCCTGGCCGAAGGACGTCAGGCCGCCCACGCCGGTCAGCAGCACCAGGCCCAGCACGACGAGGGAGAACAGGCCGATGTAGTTGAGCTGCGTGATCCAGAAGTCCGGCACCGGCAGCAGCGGCAACACCAGCACCGCGAGAGCGGCAACGGCCGCGAGATGTGAGCGCTTCATCGTCATCAGTGTTCTTCGTGGTGCGGGTCCACGAAGGACCGCCACAGCAGGATGGGCAGGATCACCGTGAAGACGATGACCTCCTTGAACGCGCTGGCCCAGAAGGAGCCGAAGCTCTCGATCAGGCCCACGCCGATGGCGCCGGCCAGCGCCATCGGGAAGCTGGCCAGGCCGCCGAACACCGCGGCGACGAAGCCCTTCAGGCCGATCAGGAAGCCGGTGTCGTAATAGATGGTGGTGGACGGCGAGATCAGCAGCCCCGACAGCGCACCGATGAACGCCGCCATCGTGAAGCTCAACGACCCGGCGGCATCACCCGAGATGCCCATCAGCCGCGCGCCGGTGCGGTTGACCGAGGTGGCGCGCAGCGCCTTGCCGGTCAGCGTGCGCTCGAAGAACACCGCCATCGCCACCAGCAGCGCGACCGAGGCGCCGAAGATGATCAGCGTCTGCCCGGTCAGCGACAGCGGGCCCACGTCGAAACGCGCATCCCAGAACGCCGGCGTGCGATAGCCCTCGGCGCCGAAGAACACCAGGCCCACGCCGGTCAGCGCGAAATGCACGCCCACCGACACGATCAGCAGCGTCAGCACGCTGGCGCCGGACAGCGCGCGGTAGGCCAGCCGGTACAGCAGCGGGCCCATGGCGGTGACGATGGCCAGCGTGGCCAGCACCTGCACCACCAGCGCCTGCTGCACCACCAGCGGTGCCAGCACGGCAATGACGACCGGCAGGGCCAGCGTGCGCCCCAGCTGCAACGCCAGGCGTGCCGGCCGCTGGCGCTCGCGCAGGCCCTGCAGCAGGTCCAGCAGCGCGGCGGCCACGGCCATCATCAGCAGCAGCCACACGGTGCCGGGCACCTTGCCCATCTGCAACGCAGCCAGCGTCAGCGCGCCGAAGGCCACGAACTCGCCCTGCGGGATGAAGATGATGCGGGTGACCGAGAACACCAGCACCAGCGCCAGCGCGACGAGGGCGTAGATGGCGCCGTTGGTCAGGCCGTCGAGGCCGAGGATGGCGGCAATCGTGAAGTCCATGGGCGGGGCGGAATGAGCGACGCCTCATGGTATCGACGATAGGCCGACCGTACGGTCGGGAATTCACCCAGTAAAAAGGCGCCCCGCCAGGGGCGCCTTTCCCATCGGCGAAGCGGGGCTTAGCCGTTGCGGTTGACCACCAGCTGGTTGTTCACCTGCTTCACGCCCTCGACCGCGGCGACCAGCGTGGTGGCGCGCTCGCGCGAGCTGGCGTCGGGCGCCTGGCCGGTCAGCGTGACCTGACCCTCGCGTGTGTCGACGTTGATCTGCGTGGCCTTGAGCTGGTCGTCCACGGCCAGGGCCGCGTTGACCTTGGCGGTGATGGCCATGTCGGTCGTCACCTGCGCCGTGGTGTCGGCCGCGCGCGACGCCTTCATCTCGGCATCGTTCACGGCCTGCTGGGCATCGCGCTGGGTCTCGCCGGCTTCGCGGCGGGCATCGGCCATGGCGCCGTCCAGGCGTTCGCCGGCGGTGCGGTCCTCGTCGTTGCGGCTGCAGGCGCCCAGCGAAGCGCACAGGGCCAGCGCGGCGAGCAGGGGCAGGCGGTGGGAGCGGAGGGGGGAGTTCATGGGGCGTCCTTTCGGGGTGGATGTCGCCAGGCCTCGAGGGCCGGTCCCTCCACTGTGGGCGTCGCGGCGCCCGCGCGGTTTCAGTGCGCGCGCCGATGACCTGTCGGACCGCGCCCCCTGCCCGGCCCGGCGCACAGGCCGGTGCAAGGCCGGCGGCAGCGTCCTACAGCGCCCGGCGCCACCGTCCCACGCGGATGCTGCCCGCCGCTCGCCAGCATCGGGCCATGCGGACTGGCGTCATCATCACCGGCAGCGTGCTGCTGGCCGCGGCGGTCACCGCCGTGGCGCTGGACCGTGCCGGCTGGCCGGGCCTGGCGCCGCGCTTGGTCACGCGCGCCGGCCACGGCCTGCAGGTCGACGACGCGACGCGCGTGCACCTGCTGTGGGACCCGCGGCTGCAGGCCCCGCAGGCGCGTGTGCTGGCCGCCGACGGCCGCACGCTGGCCGAGGCGCGCGACGTGCTGCTGGCCTGGCGCTGGGGCGACCTCTGGGACTGGCGCCAGGGCGCCCCGCTGCGCCTGAAGCTGGTGCAGGCCGAGGCGCTGTCGCTGGCCTGGCAACGCGACGCCGCCGGGCGCACGCCCTGGCCGCTGCAACCCGGCGGGGCCACGCAGCAACCGACGCCGGTGCCGCGCATCGACCGGCTGGTCATCCACAACGGCACGGCCCATCTCGACGACGTGCCGCTGCAGCTGCTGGGCGACGCCCGCTTCGCGACCCAGCCGGACGGCCGCTGGCGGGGCGAACTCAACGGCCGGCTGCGCGGCCAGACGCTGGCGCTCACCGCCGAGGCCAGTGCGGGCCTGGCGTTGCTGTCGCCGCCCGAGAGCGGCGCGCCGCCGGTGCAGCTGCGGCTGACGCTGACCCAGGGCCCGGAGCGGCTGGCCTTTGCCGGCACCGCCAACTCGCTGCTGGACGCGCGCGCGCTGGACGGCCAGCTGCAGGTGCGCGGCCGCTCGCTGGCCGCGGTCGGTCGGCCGTTCGGCGTGACGCTGCCCAGCACGCCGCCGTTCGAGCTGAGCGGGCGACTGCAGCATGCCGTGGGCGTGTGGCAGCTGGGCGGCGTGCGTGCGCGCGTCGGCCAGAGCCGGCTGGGCGGCGACTTCGCCTTCGACACCCGGGCCGAGCGCGCCATGCTCAGCGGCGTGCTGCGCGGCGGGCCGCTGCGCCTGGCCGACCTGGGCCCCGCGGTGGGCGCCGACACCCCGCCCAGCCGCCCGGGGCGGCTGCTGCCGGACCGACCTTTCGACCTGCCGGCGCTGAACGCGATGGATGCGCGCGTGGCCGTGGCGCTCAGCCAGCTGGACCTCGGCACCGCGGTGCTGGAGCCGCTGGCGCCGGTCAACGGCAGCCTGGTGCTGGAGGCGGGGCTGCTGCGGCTGAACCACCTGAACGCCGGCGTGGCCGGCGGCGAGGTGACGGGCTCGGCCCAGCTGGACACGCGCCCCAGCCCGCCGGCCTGGCAGGCCAGCCTGGACGTGCACGGCATGGCCATCGAGCGCTGGTTCAAGCCCGACGTGAAGGCGCTGACCGACCACCCGGTCACGGGCCGCATGAAGGCGCAGCTGGACGTGCAGGGCCGCGGCCGCAGCACCGCGGCCGTGCTGGGCAGCCTGAACGGGCCGGTGCAGCTGCGGGTGGAGAACGGCACCGTCTCCCACCTGCTGACCGAGGCGATGGGGCTGGACATCGCGCAGGGCCTGGGCCTGCTGCTGCGCGGCGACAAGAACCTGGCGCTGAACTGCGCGCGCGTGGACGGCCGCTTCAACGCCGGCGTGCTGAGGCCCCGCACCGCCATCATGGACAACCGCGACAGCCGGGTCGACCTGGACGGCCGCGTGAGCCTGGCCGACGAGACGCTGGACCTGCGCCTGGTGGCCAAGCCCAAGGACTTCTCGCCGCTGACCTTGCGCGCGCCGCTGCGCGTGCAGGGCACGCTGGCCGACCCGCGCGTGGCGCTGGAGGGCCGCAAGCTGGGGGGCCGCGCCATCGCCGCGCTGGCCCTGGGCGCGCTGACGCCGCCGGCCGCGCTGCTGGCCTTCGTCGACCCGGGCGACGAGCAGCCGCCGGTGGACTGCAGCCTGGCCGCGCGGCCCAAGCCGCGCTGAGGCGCGGCGGCCGGCGCGGCGGGCTTCAGCGGCCCCGGTGGGGCTGGTCGTGCACCGCGTCGAGGAACTCGGCCAGCGTCGCGCGGCAGGGGCCGTCGGGGCACAGGAACAGCCCCTCGGCCTCGGCCGGCACATCGGCCGGGAAGCCCAGCGCGCTCAGCGAGTTGACGGCATCGCCGCACAGCGCCACGGTGCGGCCGCAGCGCCAGGCCATCTTCAGCAGCGCCTGCAGCCGCGCGCAGCCGGTGGGCGCGGCCCAGACGTCGGAATTCAGCACCACCAGGCCATCGGCCCAGTCGGCCGCGGGCGGGGGCTCGCCGAAATCGTCGTCCAGCCGCCAGCGCATCAGGCTGACGTCGTCGCGCGCGAGCACGGCCAGGTCTTCCTCATAACCGTCCAGCACATCGGCGGTGCCGATGACGCAGATCAGCCGGTCCGACGCCGGCACCTCGGCCATGCGCGGTTCGGCATTGCGTTGGGTAGCAAGCATGGGACGCCTTTCTGAGCGGATACCACTCGACTATTGGCCCCGCCGGTTGCGCTGCATGTGAGCGGCCGGCCTTGTGATACGTAGGACGGCGCCGCCGCAGCGCCGGTCACCCGCCGGGGCGGAGCCCGCGCCGCTGGGCCTCCTCGCGCAGGCAGGCCAGCATCAGCTCGGCGCCGGGCGAGAGCTGGTGGCCGCGCCGCGTGACGATGCCGTAGGCGTCCATGCGCAGCCCCAGATCCACGTCCAGCACCGTCAGCAGGCCGGTGTCGAGGTAGGGCCGCACCAGCTCCTCCGGCAGCGCCACCACCATGTCGGAGCGCACCAGCAGGCTGGTCACGACCGGCAGCGACAGCGTCTCGACGGCCTGCTGCGGCTGGTCCAGGCCCGCGCTGAGGAACAGCGCCGTCAGGCGGTCGCGCAGGATGCTGCCGCCCGGCGGCAGGATCCAGGCCTGGCCCGCCAGCGCCTGCAGGTTCAGGTCGCTGCGCCCGGCCAGCGGGTGGCCGGCACGCACGATGAGGCGGTGCGGCTCGTCGGTCAGCGGCTCGAAGCTGAGCTGGGCGGCGGACTCGCTGTCCAGCACGCGGCCGATGACCAGGTCCAGCTCGCCGCTGCGCAGCTGCTGCGTCATCAACTTGCTGGTGTCCACCGTGATGGCCACGTGCACGCGCGGCTGGCGCGCCTTCAGCATCACCACGGCCGCCGGCAGCAGCGTGGTGGACGGCGTCAGCACCGAGCCGACGGCCACGCGGCCCGACAGGCCGGACAGCAGCTCCATGACCTCCTGGTGGCCGGCATCCAGCTCGGCCAGCGCAGCGCCGGCGCGGCGGATCATGACCTCGCCATACCAGGTGGGCGCGACGCCGCGCGGCAGGCGGTCGAACAGCTTCACGCCGAGCGCATGCTCCAGGTCGGCCAGCAGCTTGGAGGCGGCGGGCTGCGTCAGATGAGCCGCCTGGGCCGCATGCAGGATGGAGCCGTGGCGGCCCAGCTCCACCAGCAGCACCAGCTGGCGGGTCTTGATGTGCGAACGGACGAAGCGGTCGGAGCGCGGGTCGGTCATGCCGGCATGATGACAGCGCGCTGCGGCCTCACTCGTGGTACAGCTGCGAGCGGCCGCCGTCGATGAGGATGTCGGTCGCGTTGATGTAGCGCGCCTCGTCGCTGGCCAGGAACAGCGCGGTGTAGGCCACCTCGACGGGCTCGCCGATGCGCCGAGTGGGCAGCAGGTCCACCTGGCGCTGGCGCTCCTCGGGCGTGAGGCTGTCCAGCCAGGCCACGACGCGCTCGGACAGGATCAGGCCCGGCGAGATGGAGTTCACGCGCACGCCGCGCGCCGCGTACTGGATGCCCAGCGCCTTGGTCAGCCCGATCAGCGCATGCTTGGCGACCGGGTAGGGAAAGGCATCCGGGATGATGCGGTGGCCGTGCACCGACGCGATGTTGACGATGCTGCCGCCGCCCGCGGCCAGCATGCCGGGCAGCACCGCGCGGCTGCAGTGCAGCGCACCTTCCAGGTCCACCGCGAAGCAGCGCTGCCATTCGGCCAGGGTCATGGCCAGCGGCTCGGCGAACACGTTCATGCCGGCGTTGTTGACGAGCACGTCGATGGCGCCGAAGCGTTCCGCGCCGCGCGCGGCCATGGCGCGCACGGCAGCCTCGTCGGCGATGTCGGCGGCGATGAACATCGCGTTCGCTTCGCCCAGCTCGGCCAGCAGCGCGTCGCTGTGCGGGCCCGCCCGCAGGTCGTTGACGATGACGCGGGCGCCCTCGGCGACGAACAGCCGCGCAACGGCCCGGCCTATGCCCTGGCTGGCGCCGGTGACCAGCGCGACCTTGCCTTGCAGACGGGGGCGGGAACTCATTGCGTGTAGCGCTTCCAGATGTCCAGCACGGGCAGCGCCCGGCCGTCGAAATCGAACAAGGTGGTGTTGGAGACGACGTTGGGACCGGGCTGGCCCGAGCCTTCCTGCAGCGCCCAGCCGACCTGGGGGTTGGCGATCATGATGGGGTCCCAGTACAGGACACCCAGCACGCGCGGCGCGGCCCGGCAGGCGCCGAGCAGCTCGGCCATGAAGTCGCGCTGGCCCTCGGGGCTGCTCATGCGGGCCGGGTAGGGGCCGTTGTGCGCCAGCTGGCCGGGCCAGCCGTCGTGCCGCTTGGGCGCGAAGTTGAAGCCGGCCTCCATGACGAGGAGGTCGCTGTCGTAGCGCCGCGCCACGCTGTCGCAGAAGCTCATCAGCTGGGCGACGTTCTTGTTCGTCCAGAACGGGTAGTAGGACGGGCCGATGACGTCCCAGGCCACGCCCTGCTTGCGGGCGTTGTCGAACCAGTCGATGTACTTGGCCTCGTTGCCGCCGTCGTCCAGGTGCAGCACCACGCGCGAGGCGGGGCTGACGGCCTTCACCGCCGCATGGCCGGCCTTCAGCAGCGCGCCCAGCCGGGGCCAGTCGCTCGTGCGCCCCCAGGGGTAGAGCATGCCCCGCTCGATCTCGTTGCCCAGCGACACGAACTCGGGCGCCGTGCCCTGGTCCGCCAGCGCCTGCATGACCTCGCGGGTGCGCTGCTCGACCAGCGCCAGCAGCCGCTCGAAGCGGGCCGCGTCGTCGGGCAGGGCCCGCAGCTCGTGACGCCAGGCGGTAGGCGGGTCCTGGGTCTTGGCGTTGGTCCAGAAATCGCTGTAGTGCAGCGTGAACTGGATCTGCAGGCCCGCGGCCTTGGCGCGGCGCGCGAGGCGCAGCACGTCGGGCAGGTCCATGGAACCTTCGGGCCAGTACCAGCCGTCGTGGCCGGTGCCGGGGCCCGTGCGGTCGTACAGCCGGATGCGCGCGATGTTGTGGCCGTAGCGCTTCAGGATCGCCAGGCAGTCACCGGGCCGGCCGGCGCGGTCCTTGTAGACGGCACCGGCCTTCTCCAGCCAGGTCAGCGCGGAGATATCGCCGCCGGCCAGAAAGGGCGTGGCAGCCTGCGCCGGCAGCGCGGTCGCGAGCCCAGCGGCCAGCAGCGTTCGGCGTTGCATGCCTTCCGCGGGCCGAGCGCCGGGCCGCTCCCAAGCCGGCCCGTCCTGGCGATGTGCTTGCGGCTCAACGCCGCAAGCTTCGCCGTCCCCCCGGGGGACCGACCAAGGCCTGCCTTGGGCGAGGGGCTTCAATTTATGCACGACGCTCGCCCCGTGTCTTCAACTGATCGAGGAGAACCGCCGCGAGCAGGATCAGCCCGCGCACCAGGTACTGGTAGAAGGCGTCGACGTTGAGCAGGTTCATGACGTTCTCGACCGTGCCCATGATGAGCACGCCGATGACCACGCCGAAGATGCGCGCCTTGCCGCCCTGCAGCGACACGCCGCCCAGCACGCAGGCGGAGATGACGTCCAGTTCGAAGCCGGTGGCCGCGTTGGGCTGGCCGCTGGTGATGCGGGCCGACAGGATCAGCCCGGCCAGCGCCGTGACCACGCCCTGCAGCAGGAAGATCCACACCCGCAGCCGCTCCACCTTCACGCCGGCCAGCCGCGCGGCTTCGGGGTTGCCGCCGATGGCCAGCGTGTTGCGGCCGAACACCGTGTGGTTGAGCAGCACGCCGAAGATGACGAAGCACAGCGCGGTCATCCAGATCGGCAGCGGCAGGCCCAGCACGGCGGTGTCGCCGAAGCTGATGAAGCCCTCGTCGGCGATGCCCACGGCCTGGCCCTGCGACGCGATGAAGGCCAGGCCGCGCACCATCAGCATGGTGGCCAGCGTGGCGATCAGCGCGTTGACGCGGAGGTAGGCGATCAGCACGCCGTTGCCCGCGCCGATCAGCGCGCCGGCCAGCAGCCCGCCGCCGATGGCCGCGGCCACGCTGCCGGTGCGCTCCAGCACCATCGCGCCCAGCACGCCGGCGAAGGCGATGGTTGAACCCACCGACAGGTCGAAGTCGCGCGAGGCCAGGCACAGCATCATGGTGCAGGCCACCATGCCGATCTGCGCGACCGACAGCAGCAGGCCCACGATGTTGGCCGAGGAGAAGAAGTTCTCGACGCTGAAGGACAGCACGACGAACAGCAGCAGGTAGCCCAGCGTCATGCTGTGCTCCTTGAGCAGGGCGCGGGCGGGAGAGGTCATGGCGGGTCGGGGCGAAAGCGTGGTCGTGTTCATGGTCAGTGCAGGGGCGCGGCAGGCGCTCCGTCCGGAAGGGCCAGCGCGAGCGCGGCGGTCTCACTGGCCTGCGCGCGCGCGAGCTCGCCGCTGATGCGGCCGTCGCGCATGACGACGAGGCGGTCGGCGATGCCCAGCACCTCGGGCAGCTCGCTGGAGATGACGATGACGCAGCAGCCCGAGGCGGCCACGTCGTGGATGATCTTGTAGATCTCGTTCTTGGCGCCGACGTCGATGCCGCGCGTCGGCTCGTCGAGGATGAGCACCTTCAGGCCCGGCTCGGCCAGCCAGCGTGCCAGGATGACCTTCTGCTGGTTGCCGCCGGACAGCAGGCGGATCTCCTGCTCGCGGCTGGGCGTCTTGATGCGCAGCTTCTGGATGAAGTCGTCGGCACGCCGGGCCTCCTGGCCATGGCGCAGGAACACGCCGCCCAGCAGCCCGTGGCGGCGGCAGCTGATGTTGATGTTCTCGGCCACCGAGCTGTGCGCCAGGATGCCCTGCTCCTTGCGGTCCTCGGGGCACAGCACGATGCCCGCGGCGATCGCGTCGGCCGGGCTGCCGGCGCGCACGACCAGGCCGTCCAGCCGCACCTCGCCGCCGCGGCGCGCATCGGCGCCGTACAGCAGCCGCATCAGTTCGCTGCGGCCGGCGCCCACCAGGCCGAAGAAGCCCAGCACCTCGCCGGCGCGCACGCCGAAGCTCAGCGGTTCGGGCAGGCGCGCGCTGTGCAGGCCGCGCACCTCCAGCCGCATGCCGCCCTGCTCGCGCGGGCGGTAGTCGTAGATGTCCTGCAGCTCGCGGCCCACCATGTCGGCGATCAGCCGCTCGCGCGGCACCTCGGCCATGACCGCGTGCGTGACGATCTTGCGGCCGTCGCGGAAGATGGTGCAGGCGTCGCACAGCTCGTACAACTCCTCCAGCCGGTGCGAGATATAGATCAGCGTGCGGCCCTCGGCGCGCAGGCGCTTGACCAGCCGGAACAGGATCTCGGTCTCGCGGTGCGACAGGCTGCTGGTGGGCTCGTCGAAAGCGATGACCTTGGCGTCCTGCATGACGGCCTTGCAGATCTCCACCATCTGGCGCTGGGCGATGGACAGCTCCGACAGCCGCGCGGCCGGGTCCAGGTCCACGCCGATGGCGGCCAGCTGCTCGGCCACCCGCCGCCGCGCGGCCTGGTGGTCGACGAAGCCCAGCCGCGTCGGCAGCCGGCCCAGCAGCACGTTCTCGGCCACGGTCAGCTCGGCCACGTACTGCAGCTCCTGGTGGATGATGGCCACGCCGGCGCGAATAGCGTCGCCGGCCGACGCGAAGTGGCGCTCCTGGCCGTCGATCAGCAGCCGGCCGCCGTCGGGCCGGTACTGCCCGCCGAGGATCTTCAGCAGCGTGCTCTTGCCCGCGCCGTTCTCGCCCAGCAGGCCCATGACCTGCCCGGGCCGCGCCTCGAAGCTCACCCCGTTCAGCGCCTTGACGCCAGGGAAGACCTTGCTGATGTTGTCGAACTGCAGGGAGGACATCACAAGCCCATCTGCTTTCGGATGTCGGCCTGGTTCTGACGGGTCATCAGGATGCCGCTGGTCAGCGTGACCGGCGGCGGTGCCTTGCCCTGCGTGGCCCACTCGAACACCATCGCGGCCGTCTCGTAGCCATGGCGCTTGGGGCTGATCAGCACGGTGCCGTAGAAGCCGGTGGGGGTGGGCTTGGTGAACTCGTTCAGCGCCGTCTGGCTGCCGCCGATGCCGATGGCCAGCATCGCGTCCTGCTTGATGCCGCGGCCTTCCGCCGCGCGCACGGCGCCCAGCGCGGCCTCGTCGTTCAGCCCGAAGGCCACCCACTTCTTGAACCTGGCGTTCTTGGTGAACGCGATGTTGGCGGCGTTGAAGGCGCTCTCGGTGTCGGTCTTGGCCTGCGGCGCGTCGACGACATTCGCCGCGGGCACGCCGGCGGCCTTCAGCGCATCGGCGGCGCCCATGGTGCGGTCCTTGGCCGTGGGCAGCTGGTCGAAGGCCACGCGCAGCACGCCCACTTCATCGAGCTTCCAGCCGCGCGCCTTGATCTCGGCGAGCAGCCCCTGGCCCACCTGCTTGCCGATCTCGTAGCCCGAGATGCCCATGTGCGGGATGTCGGCGATGGGCTTGCCGGCGCCGTCCACCAGCTGGTCGTCCACCGACATGACCTTGAGCTTGTGGCGTTTGGCGGCGCGGTTCACGGCCACGCCCAGCTTGACGTCGGGCGCGCAGATGACGAAGCCCACCGCCTTCTGCGCGGCCAGGTTGTCGATGGCGGCCATCATCTTCTCGCCGTTGGGGATGCCGATCTTCACCAGCGTGAAGCCCTTGTCCTTGGCGGCCTGCTCGGCGTAGCGCCATTCGTCCTGGAACCAGGGCTCCTCGGCCTGCTTGACGAGGAAGCCCACCTTGACGGGCTCGGCGGCGTGCAGCGCGAACGGGGTGGTCAGCAGCGCCAGCGTGAGCGCGCGTCGGGGCATGTTCATGGTCGTCTCCTTGTCTTGTCTCAATCTTCAAACAGCGCGTCGGGCACGGCCAGCGGCCGGGCAAGCTGCAGGCCGAACAGGCTGCCCGACAGCGGCTGCGCGGCCAGCGCGTCGCGGCCCAGCTCGGTGCGCGCGGTGGTGACCAGCAGCTGGTCCCCGCCGTCGCCGCCCAGCGCGGGGCAGCTGGTGTGGGCGGCGGGCGCGGTGTAGGTGGCCATCAGCCGGCCGGCCGGGTCGTAGCGGGCCACGCGGCCGGCGCCCCACTGCGCGTTCCACAGGCAGCCCTCGGCGTCGATGACCGAGCCGTCGGGCCAGGCGTCGGCGCGGTCCATCGCGGCGAAGGGCCGCACGTTCGCGACCTGGGCCGTGTCGGCGTCGTAGTCGCAGCACTGGATGCGCTGGGCCAGCGAGTCGCAGAAGTACATGGCGCGGCCGTCCAGGCTGAAGCAGATGCTGTTGGCGATGGCCACCGCCGGCAGCGCCAGCCGGCGCAGGCCGTGGCGCATCGAGAACTGGTAGAAGCTGGCGATGGGCCGCTTCTCCTTCGCCTCGTTCAGCGTGCCGAAGACGAAGTGGCCGCTGCGGTCGGTGCGGCCGTCGTTGATGCGGGTGCGCGGCTCGGCGGCGTCCACGGCGGCCAGCGTCTGCAGCGGGCCCGCCTCCAGCCCGTCGCCCAGCGGGGCCAGCGCCAGCCGCTTGGCCAGGCCCAGCAGCACGCGGCCGGAGCGGCAATGGGCGAAGCTGCCCAGCCGGTCGGGCAGGCGGCAGGCCTGCGGGGCCGGCGTGCCGGGGCGCCAGGCGAACAGCGTGGCGGCCTCGATGTCCGTCCACCACCAGCGGCCGTCGTGCCACAGCAGGCCCTCGCCCAGCGTGGCGCCGTGCGGCAGCACCAGGTCCAGCGCGGCGCTCGTCATGGCGTGATGGCGACGCGGCGCACGGGCAGCAGCCGCGCGCCACGCAGCTCGGCCACCTGCGCCTGGCCCGGCGCGAACGCGGGGCGGTGGGCGGCGTCGATGTAGATGGGCGCGTCGGCGCGCAGCGGCAGCACGCTGAGCGTCAGCGCCGCGCCGGGCTTCAGGTCGAACTGCTTCAACCCGATCTGCCAGCGCTGGCCGTTGTAGTACCAGTCGTCCAGCAGGCGGGTGCCGGCGAACAGGCGGCCGATGTCGCCGACGAAGTCCAGCTCCAGCAGCAGGTCGTCCGCCTGCGGGGGCAGCGGGCGCGGCAGCTGCAGCGACCAGCTGGCCGCCGCCCCGAATGCCTCGGGAATGGGCTGCAGCGCCGCGCCGGCGAAGCCGCCCTTCTGGATGCGCGGCGCGGGGCGGGCCGCGCGGACGGCGCTGACCTGCAGCGCCGGCTCGCGGGACGCGGGCTTGAACCGCAGGTGCTGCAGCGGCCCGTCCTGGCTCACCACCAGCCCCGGCGCACGCGGCCTGGCGAGCGCCGGGAACACGGCCGCATGCAGCGGCTCGCTGGCCGGGCCGCTGCATGCCAGTCTCTTATACACATCTGACGCTGCCGACGAAGG
>CAXDTK010000154.1:0-12739 GCA_963992225.1 uncultured Comamonadaceae bacterium
GGGCCGGGGCCGGGCCGGTCTGCGCCGCGGCTGACGCGAGTGCGCCGGTGCACAGCGCCACCGCCAGCGCCTGCAGGCGGTTGAACATCTTGGTCATGCGGGTTCCGTGGTCAGAAGTTCAGGGTCAGGTGGGCACCCACCGTGCGGGGCGCCACGGTGGTGACGTTGAGCGGCAGGCCGAAGGCGGTCAGCGCCGTGTCGGCGCTGAGCACGGCGCGCTGGTCGGTGAGGTTGCGCACGAAGGTGGCCAGCTGCCAGCGGCCGATCTGCAGCCCCCACTGCGCGTCGACCAGCGTGTAGCCCGGCTGGCTGAAGTTGGGCACCGAGCTGCCGGCCGCATCGAAGCCGGCGTTGCGCTGGCCGACGCGGCGGACGTTCAGGCCGGCATAGGACGGGTGGTTGCCCAGGTCGAACGCGTAGCGCGCGCCCAGCGTGAACGCCAGCCTGGCGGTATTGGGCAGGCGCGAGCCGGCGGGGCCCAGCGCCGGCGCGTCCTGCGTCAGTTGCGGGTCGGCCCAGGCCGCGCTGGCGTCCAGCTGCCAGTGCGCGTCCAGCTGGTAGCGCGCCGCGAACTCCAGGCCGCGCACGCGCGCCTTGCCGGCGTTGACGACGATGGTGCTGGCGCCCACCGCCTTGGGCTGCTGCAGGTCCTTCCAGCGGATGTCGAAGGCGGCCGCCTCCAGGTTCAGGCGCTTGTCCAGCAGGTCGGCCTTGTAGCCCAGCTCGTAGCTCCACAGCGTGTCATGGCCGAAGGTGGTGGGCGTGCCGGGGATGACCTGGCCGTTGGCGTCGATGGCCGGCGAATTGGGGCCGCCGGGGCGGTAGCCGCTGGCGGCGCGGATGTAGACGTTGCTGGTCTTGTCGAGGGCGTAGCGCAGCGTCGCGAGGTAGGTCTTCGCGGTGTCATCGCTGGGCGCCGAGGAGTTCAGCTGCTCGTTGACGAACACGGTGTAGACCTGATCGTTCTTCGCCACGCGGGCACCCAGCGTGAGCGACCAGCGGGGGTCGACGTTCCAGGTCAGGTCGCCGTAGAACGCGCGCTCGCGGTACTCGGACGGCTGGCCGGTGGTGGTCAGCACCATCTCGCCGCCGCCGCCCGCCGCCTGTGCCCACAGGCGCTGGCCGACCTGGCCGGTCTCCTTGGTGCGGTAGTAGCCCAGCAGCCATTCCAGCGTGCCGCGCGCGGAGGTCAGCCGCAGCTCCTGGGTCTGCTTGCGCAGGCTGAAGGCGTTGTTCAGCGCCACGAAGTCGAACGCCGGGTTGTTGCCCAGCAGCGCGGTCGCGTCCTGGCCGGTGGCGCTGTCCAGGCGCTGCGTCGACGCGATCGCGTTCAGGCGGGCCCAGCCGAAGTCGTACTCCACGTCGGCCGAGCTCAGCCGCGTCTTGGTGCGGTAGGCCTCGCCGGTGTCCAGGTGCCGGGTCAGCTCGCCGTAGACCGGCCGGCCGTTGGCGATGTCGTACTCCACCACGTTGAGGCCGTTGCGCTGGATCTCCTGCTGCGTGTGCGCCAGGCGCAGTTTCATGCGGGCCATGGGCTCGACCAGCACCGACACCCGCGCGCCGCGCGTGTTGCCGTCGTTGATGTGCTCGCCCGCGGCCTTGCCGACGGCGTCGATGTGGCCGCCTTCGTGGTCGTTGAAGGCCGCCACGCGCAGCGCCGCCACGTCGGTGCTCAGTGGCACGTTCAGCACCGCGTTCTGCGTGTGCCCGAGCGCACCGCCGCGGGCCTGGCGCAGGCCCACACCCAGCTTGCCGGAGACCTGCGTGCTGTCGGGCTCGTTCGTCACGTACTTCAGCAGGCCGCCCATGGCGCCGGCGCCGTACAGCGTGCCCTGCGGGCCGCGCAGCACCTCGATGTGCTTCAAATCCAGCAGCGACAGGTCCAGCGCGGTGTTGGCGCCACCCACGAAGGCGCTACTGGACCCGAACGCCACCTCGTCGACATACATGCCCACGGTGGCGATCTGCTGCTCGCCCACGCTGACGCCGCGCATCGTCACCGCGCCGCGGCCGGGCCCGCCGGAGGTCTTCACGTCCACGCCGGGCAGGCCGCCCACGTAGTCGCTCAGCGAGGCGGCGCCGGCGCGGTCCAGCGCCTGGGCGCCCAGCGTCTCCACGCGCAGGGGCACGTCGCGTACCGGCTCGCGCCGGCGCGTGGCGGTGACGGTCACGACGTCCAGCTTCTCCACGTCGCGCCCGTTGGCGGCCGTGCTGGCCGGGGCAGCGGTGACGGGCTCGGACTGCGCCCACAGCGGTGGCGCGCACAGCGCGGCCAGGCCGGGCACCAGCAGGGGCGCGAGCGGGTGGCGCGGGTGGCGCCGGTTGCGTTCGAGCGGCGTGCCGGAACGAGCGAAGCGGGTGGACCGGCTCATGGCATCTCCTGGGTCAGCGGTTGTTTGATCGGCGAAGTTTCCAATTTGGAAAATTCTTTCCAATCGGTGAAAACCTTAGAGACATCGCCGATTCGGGTCAGGGCAAGCGAGCGGGCGCCCGCGGCCGGGGCGTCCCCTAAGATTCGCGTCGACTTCCCTTCCGCCCCATGGCCAGCCCCACGATCACTCCCGGCGAACACATCCGCAGCCTGCGCAAGCGCCTGGGCCTGACGCTCAGCCAGGTGGGCGAGCGCACCGGGCTGGCGGTGTCGACCTTGTCCAAGCTGGAAAAAGGCCATGTCTCGCTGTCCTACGACAAGCTGATGCTGCTGAGCCGCGGGCTGGGTGTGGACATGGCCGAGCTGCTGCACGACACGCAGGGCGCGCGCCCCGCACCCAGCGGCGGCGGGCGGCGCGTGGTGCACCGCGCCGGTGACGGGCAGGTGGTCGACACGCACAGCTACAAGCAGACCTATCTCGCGTCCGAGCTGCTCAACAAGCGCTTCACGCCGCTGATCGCCGAGGTGCGCGCGCGCACGCTGGAGGAGTTCAAGGCCGAGTTCGGCGACCTGATCCGCCATCCCGGCGAGGAGTTCGCGTTCGTGATCGAGGGCGAGGTGGTCTTCCACTCCGAGCTGTACGCGCCGGTCACGCTGAAGACGGGCGATTCCATCTTCTTCGACAGCGAGATGGGGCATGCCTATCTGAAGGGCTGCGAGGGCAGCTGCCGCCTGGTGGCCACCTGCGCGCCGCGCAACGGGCAGGACGAGATGACCCAGCATTTCCTGGAAGCGTCGCAGCGCCTGGCCGCGCCGGCCGCGCAGCCTGCCGCCCCGGCCAAGGCGCCGCGGGCGAAGGCTACCCGGCGCTAGGCGCCTCCACGCGCCGCAGCAGCGGCCGCAGCGCATACAGCGCCACGGCGGCCGCGCCGGTGACGGCGCCCAGCAGAACGAAGAAGCCGGCCGCGCCCAGCGGCGCCAGCTGACGGCCCACCACGCCGGACAGCAGGTTGCCGCCGAACGACGCCAGGAACCAGGCGGCGATGACCGTGGCCCCCATGCCGCGCGGCGCCAGCCGCGCGAACAGCCCCAGCCCCACCGGCAGGATGTAGAGCTCGGCCAGCGTGTAGACCACGAAGAACGCGCCCACCCACAGCATGCTGACCGGCGTGCTGCCATGCGTGGCAGCCAGCAGCGCCAGCATCAGGTAGGACAGCGCCACGCCGGCCGCGCCCAGCGCCATCTTGGCCAGCGACGACGGCTCCCGCCCGCGCTCGGCCGCGCGGCGCCAGCCGGCGATCACGAAGGGCGTGAACAGGAAGACGAACAGCGGGTTGAGCGACTGCATCCAGGTGACGGGCACCGTCAGGCTTCCCAGCGAGCGGTCCACGCCGGTCTCGGCCCACACCGCCAGCGTGTTGCCGCTCTGCTCGTAGCCGCTGCGGAACAGCACCACCGCCAGCCCGACCAGCAGCAGCGGCACGAAGCTGCGCCGGCCCGGTGCGGCGGGGGCGTCGCCGGCGGCCTCGGCGCGCGGCCGGTCCGGCGGCAGGTGGCGCCGGCCCAGCACGTAGATGACCAGACCCAGGCACATGCCGATGCCGGCGGCGCCGAAGCCCACGTGCCAGCCGTACACCTCGCCCAGCGTGCCGCACACCAGCGGCGCCAGCAGGGCGCCGAGATTCACGCCCACGTAGTAGACGTTGTAGGAGCCGCCGCGGCGCGGGTCCTTCTCGTCGTAGAGGTCGCCCACCTGGCTGGGCAGGTTGGGCAGGAACAGGCCGTTGCCCAGTGCGATCAGCACCAGCGCCGCGGAGAACGCCGATTCGAACGCCAGCGTGAAATGCCCCAGCGCCATCAGCGAGCCGCCGATCAGGATGGCGCGCCGCCGGCCCAGCCAGCGGTCGGCGAGGTAGCCGCCGAAGATGGGCGTCAGGTACACGCCGCCGGCATAGGCGCCGTAGATCAGCGAGGCGTCGGCCTGCGGGAACTGCAGGTGCCGGATCATGTAGTAGATCAACAGCGCCTTCATGCCGTAGAAGGAGAACTTCTCCCACATCTCGGTCAGGAACAGCACCACCAGGCCGCGGGGCTGGCCGAACCACTGCGGGCTGGTGCGGGAGGGGAGGGAAACGTCCACAAGATCTCCTCAGGGCGGCGGCACCGCGCCGGTTTCAGCATTGCCGGTTGATTTTCGTGATGGTACATTTATTTTCCATTTTGGAAAATTCATGCACCTAGCCATGGGCCAAGCGACAACGAAGAACGTGGATTGCATCGTCATCGGTGCGGGCATCGCGGGGGCCTCGGTGGCGGCCGCGCTGGCGGCCGACGCGAGTGTGGCGCTGCTGGAGGCCGAGCCGCATGCGGGATACCACGCCACCGGGCGCTCGGCGGCGCTGTATTCCGCGCTCTATGGCAACGCGACGATCCGGGCGCTGACCCGGGCCAGTCTGGGCCATTTCCAGGCGCCGCCGCCGGGCGCGGCCGGGCCGGCGCTGCTGCGCGAGCGCGACACGCTGTTCCTGGTCGGCGCCGGGCAGGAGGCGCTGGCCGAGGGCTTCCGGGCCGATGCCGACGTCCGCGAGCGCACCGCGGCGCTGGGCGTGGACGAGGTGCTGGCCCGCGTGCCGCTGCTGCAGCGCGACCGCATCGCCGGCGCGCTGCTGGACACGACATCGGCCGACATCGAGGTGGACCTGCTGCACCAGGGCTTCCTGCGCGCCGCGCGCGCGGCCGGTGCCCAGCTGCAGCTCGGCACCCGGCTGCAGGGGTTGGCGCGCGACGGCAGCGGCTGGCTGGCGCAGACCGACGCCGGCTGCTGGCGTGCCGGCATGGTCATCAACGCCGCCGGCGCCTGGGCCGACGAGGTGGCGGCGCTGGCGGGCCTGGCGCCGGTGCCGCTGCAGCCGCTGCGCCGCACCGCCGTGCTGATCGAGCTGCCGGACGGCGTGGACGCCTCGCGGTGGCCCGCGGTCGTGGCCATCGACGAGAGCCAGTACTTCAAGCCCGACGCCGGCCTGCTGCTGATCTCGGCTGCCGACGAGACACCCAGCCCGCCCTGCGACGCCCAGCCCGAGGAGCTGGACGTGGCGATCGCCGTGGACCGCTTCGAGACGCTGACCGGCCGGCCGGTGCGCCGGGTGCGCCACCGCTGGGCGGGGCTGCGCGTGTTCAGCCCCGACCGCTCGCCGGTGGTGGGCTTCGACCCGGCGGCGCCCGGATTCTTCTGGTGTGCGGGCCAGGGCGGCTACGGCATCCAGACCTCGCCGGCGCTGGGTCGGGCCGCCGCGGCGCTGGCGCTGGGCCGCGGGCTGCCGCAGGACCTCGTCGACATGGGTGTCGACCCGCGCCAGCTGTCGCCCGGCCGGTTCAGGCGTTAGCGCAGGCCGGGCGGGAAGCGCCGCAGGCCCGCCAGGTCCAGCACGCGCAGGCCGCCGTACTCGATGCGGATCAGCCCCGCGTCGCTCAGGCCGTGCAGCGCCTGGTTGACGCGCTGGCGCGACAGGCCCACCAGGTAGCCCAGCTCCTGCTGCGTGATGCGCAGCCAGCTGCCCACGCCCGGGTAGAGCTGGGGGTGGAACAGCGCGGCCAGGTTGCGGGCGACGCGCACGTCGGGGTCGTGGATGCGGTCGGTCTCGCGGGCCGCGATGAACTGGCCCAGCCGCTCGTTGAGCTGGTTGAGCACGAAGCGGTTGAAGCCGATGCTGCCGTCCAGCAGCGCATGGAAGCTGTCGATGGGCAGGCCGGCCACCACGCTGGGCCGCAGCGCCTGCACGTTGTAGCGGTAGCTCTCGCGCTTGATCAGCGTGCCCTCGCCGAACCAGCCGCCCGGCGGGATGCCGGTGAAGGTGATGGCCTGGCCGGTGGAGTCGTCGTTGTTCATCTTCAGCAGGCCGTCGACCACGCCGAACCAGAACGTGGCGGGCCGGCCGATGCGGCACAGCCGTTCGCCCGGCTCGGCGTCGGCCACCTCCAGGTCGGCCACCGCGCGGTCGCGCTGGGCGCCGTCCAGCAGCGCCAGCCAGGGAATGGCCTGCAGCTCCGCCGGCGTCGGGCGGCGGGCGCGTTGGCGCAGTGGCAGGGGGGCGTCGCCCATGGGATGCGGGAAAGTCTGGACCGTGAAGACCCGTAAATTGTCGTCGTACAGACAGATCGGCGTCAAAGTGATGGCCAGAATGGGCTGCACAGACGGAGGCTCCAGCCCCGCAACACGGAGACAGGCTTGACCGCGACCTTTCCTCGGCTCTTGCTCGACCATGCCGCCCGCAGGCCCGACGCGCCCGCGCTGCGGGAGAAGGCCTATGGCGTGTGGCAGACCCTGACCTGGGGCCAGCTCGCCGCACTGGTGCAGGACCTGGCGCTGGGCCTGGCGGCGGCCGGCCTGCGCCGCGGCGAGCATCTGGTGGTGGTGGGCGAGAACCGCCCGCGGCTGTACGCCACCATGCTGGCTGCGCAGTCGTTGGGCGCGGTGCCGGTGCCGCTGTACCAGGACGCCGTGGCGGCCGAGTTCGTCTTCCCGCTGAACAACGCCGAGGTGGCCTTCGCCGTGGTGGAGGACCAGGAGCAGGTCGACAAGCTGCTGGAGCTGCGCGAGCAGTGCCCGCAGCTCAAGCGCCTCTGGTACGACGACCCGCGCGGCCTGCGCAACTATGACGAGCCCGGCCTGGCGTCGCTGGACGAGCTGCTGGCCCAGGGCCGCGCCCAGGCCGGCGAGCGCGCGGCGTTCTTCGCCGCCGAGGTGGCCGCCGGGCAGCCGGGCGACGTGGCGGCGCTGTTCTTCACGTCGGGCACCACCGGCAACCCGAAGGGCGTGATCCACACGCATGCCTCGCTGATCGACCGGGCCCAGGCGGGCCAGCGCTTCGACCAGCTGACCTCGGCCGAAGAGGTGCTGGCCTACCTGCCGCCGGCCTGGATAGGCCAGAACATCTTCAGCTTCGCGCAGTGGCTGGCCTGCGGCTATGTCGTCAACTGCCCGGAGTCGGCCTCCACCGTCAGCATCGACCTGAAGGAGGTGGGCCCGACCTACTACTTCGCGCCGCCGCGGGTGTTCGAGGGGCTGCTGACGACGGTGATGATCCGCATGGAGGATGCCGCGGCGCCCAAGCGCTGGCTGTTCGAGCGCTGCATGGCGCTGGCGCGGCGCGTCGGCCCGCGCCGCATGGACGGCCAGCCGGTCGGCCTGCTGGACCGCCTGGCCTATGCGCTGGGCGACGTGTTGATCTACGGCCCGCTGCGCAACACGCTGGGCTTCTCGCGCGTGCGGGTGGCCTACACGGCCGGCGAGGCCATCGGGCCCGACCTGTTCAGCTTCTACCGCGCCATCGGCATCAACCTGAAGCAGCTCTACGGCTCCACCGAGACGGCCGTGTTCGTCTGCCTGCAGCCCGACCACGAGGCGCGCGCCGACACCGTGGGCGTGCCCATCGACGGTGTGGAGATCCGCTTGAGCGACAGCGGCGAGCTGCTGGTGCGTTCGCCGGGGCTGCTGAAGGGCTACTACAAGAACGAGGCCGCCACCCGCGAGGCGCTGACCGAGGACGGCTGGTACCACACGGGGGACGCCGGCTTCCTGACGCCCGGGGGTCACCTGAAGATCATCGACCGCGCCAAGGACGTGGGCCGGCTGATGGGCGGCCCCTTCGACGGCGCGATGTTTGCGCCCAAGTACGTGGAGAACAAGCTGAAGTTCTTCCCGCACGTCAAGGAGGCGGTCTGCTTCGGCGACAAGCGCGAGAAGGTCTGCGCCTTCATCAACATCGACTTCGAGGCCGTCGGCAACTGGGCCGAGCGCCGCAACCTGCCCTATGCCGGCTACACCGACCTGGCCCAGCGCGCCGAGGTGTACGACCTGATCCTGGACTGCGTCGAGAAGGTCAATGCCGACCTGGCCCAGGACGAGCTGCTGGCGGGCAGCCAGATCAGCCGCTTCCTGGTGCTGCACAAGGAGCTGGATGCCGACGACGGCGAGCTGACCCGCACGCGCAAGGTGCGCCGCGGCGCCATTGCCGAGAAATACGGCGTGCTGATCGACGCGCTCTACGCGGGCCGGGCCGCGCAGCACATCGAGACGCAGGTGAAGTTCGAGGACGGCCGCACCACCATGATCGCGGCGGACCTGCGCATCCGGGACGCCCGCACCTTCGCGGCCGTGAAGGGGCAGGCGGCATGAAGAAGATCGGTGACGTCATCCTCGACGTGCAGAACATCTCGCTGGCCTTCGGCGGCGTGAAGGCGCTGACCGACATCAGCTTCGATGTCCGCGAGCACGAGATCCGCGCCATCATCGGCCCCAACGGCGCCGGCAAGAGCTCGATGCTGAACTGCATCAACGGCGTCTACCAGCCGCAGCAGGGCTCGGTCACGCTGCGCGGCAAGACCTACCGCGGCATGAGCCCGCGCCAGGTGGCCGAGATGGGCGTGGCGCGCACCTTCCAGAACCTGGCGCTGTTCAAGGGCATGAGCGTGCTGGACAACATCATGACCGGCCGCAACCTGCGCATGCAGACGGGCCTGTTCTGGCAGGCCCTGCACCTGGGCCCGGCGCGGCGCGAGGAGACGCAGCAGCGCGAGGCGGTGGAGCGCATCATCGATTTCCTGGAGATCCAGGCCTGGCGCAAGACGCCGGTGGGGCGGCTGCCCTACGGCCTGCAAAAGCGCGTGGACCTGGGCCGGGCGCTGGCCATGGAGCCCAGCCTGCTGCTGCTGGACGAGCCCATGGCCGGCATGAACGTGGAGGAGAAGCAGGACATGTGCCGCTTCATCCTCGACGTGAACGACGAGTTCGGCACCACCATCGTGCTGATCGAGCACGACATGGGCGTGGTGATGGACATCTCGGACCGCGTCGTCGTGCTGGACTACGGCAAGAAGATCGGCGACGGCGCACCGGACGAGGTGCGCCAGAACGAAGACGTCATCAAGGCCTACCTGGGCGCGGGACACTGACATGGGACCGTTTCTCGAAACGCTGATCGGCGGCCTGATGGCCGGCATGCTGTATTCGCTGATCGCGCTGGGCTTCGTGCTCATCTTCAAGGCCAGCGGCGTCTTCAACTTCGCGCAGGGCGCGATGGTGTTGTTCGCGGCGCTGGCGATGGCGCGCTTCGCCGAGTGGCTGCCGAAGTTCACGGGCCTGGACGGCAAGCTGGTCGTCAACCTGCTGGCCTTTGCCGGGGCGCTGGCGGTGATGGTGGCGGTGGCCTGGCTGGTGGAGCGGCTGGCGCTGTCCAAGCTGGTCAACCAGGAGGGCGTCACGTTGCTGATGGCCACGCTGGGCATCGCCTACCTGCTGGAGGGCGCCGGCCAGATGATCTTCGGCAACGACATCTACAAGATCGACATCGGTCTGCCCAAGGACCCGATGTTCCTGTTCGAGCAGACCTTCGAGGGCGGCATCCTGGTCAGCAAGGAAGACCTGTACGCGGCGCTGATCGCGGCGGCACTGGTGGCCAGTTTGAGCCTGTTCTTCCAGAAGACCGCCACCGGCCGCGCACTGCGCGCCGTGGCCGACGACCACCAGGCCGCGCAGAGCATCGGCATCCCGCTGTCGCGCATCTGGGTGATCGTCTGGAGCGTGGCCGGCTTCGTGGCCCTCGTGGCCGGGATGATCTGGGGCAGCAAGCTGGGCGTGCAGTTCTCGCTGTCGCTGGTGGCGCTGAAGGCGCTGCCGGTGGTCATCCTCGGCGGCCTGACCAGTGTGCCGGGGGCCATCGTGGGCGGGCTGCTGATCGGCGTGGGCGAGAAGCTGTCGGAGGCCTACCTCGGCCCGATGTTGGGCGGGGGCATCGAGTACTGGTTCGGCTACGTGCTGGTGCTGGTGGTGCTGCTGGTACGGCCTCAAGGGCTGTTCGGCGAAAAGATCATTGATCGAGTCTGATGACCTGGGGGGCAGACCGCCCGAGCGAAGCGAGTAGCTCTGTCCTCCACTGACTGAGAAGCACATGCTCTACAGAGAAAACGGCCAGTTCAAGACCAGCTATGCGGCAGACAGCCAGATCCTGCCCATCCGCCAGGACCGCATCGCGATGGCCCTGCTGCTGGCGGTGGCCTTTGTCGTCATCCCTCTGGTGTCCAGCGAATACCTGCTGCGCGCCATCTTCATCCCGTTCCTGATCCTGTCTCTCGCGGCACTGGGCCTGAACGTGCTGGTGGGCTACTGCGGGCAGATCTCGCTGGGCTCGGGCGCTTTCATGGCGGTCGGCGCCTACGTGGCCTACAACTGCCAGGCGCGCATCGAGGGCATGCCGCTGATCCTGTCGCTGTTGGCCGGCGGCCTGGGGGCGACGGTGCTGGGCGTGGCCTTCGGCCTGCCGTCGCTGCGCATCAAGGGGCTGTACCTGGCGGTGGCCACGCTGGCGGCGCAGTTCTTCGTCGACTGGGCCTGCCTGCGGCTGAAGTGGGTCACCAACGACTCGTCGTCCGGCTCGGTCAGCGTCGCCGACCTGCAGCTGTTCGGCGTGGGCGTTGAGTCGCCGGCGGCGCGCTACCTGCTGTGCCTGGGCTTCGTCGTCGTCTTTGCGCTGGCCACCAAGAACCTGGTGCGCGGCCACATTGGCCGCAGCTGGATGGCGATGCGCGACATGGACGTGGCCGCCAGCGTCATCGGCATCCGGCCCATGCAGGCCAAGCTCAGCGCCTTCGCGGTCAGCAGCTTCATCATCGGCGTGGCCGGCGCGCTGTGGGGCTTCGTGCACCTGGGCTCCTGGGAGCCTGCCGCCTTCGGCATCAACCGCTCGTTCGACCTGCTGTTCATGGTCATCATCGGCGGGCTGGGCTCCATTTCGGGCGCCTTCTTCGGCGCCGCCTTCATCGTGGTGCTGCCGCTGCTGCTGGACAAGCTGCCCTACTGGACCGGCCTGCCCATGGACACCGCGACCGCCTCGCACCTGGCGCTGATGATCTTCGGCGCGCTGATCGTGTTCTTCCTCATCAAGGAGCCGCATGGCCTGGCACGGCTCTGGGCGACCGCGAAAGAGAAGCTCAGGCTCTGGCCCTTCCCGCACTGACAGTCACACCACAACGACGACAGGAGACTTTCGCCATGAAGACCTTCATCACCTGCGCGGCACTGGCCGCCCTGCAACTGCTCACCGCGCCCGCGGCCCAGGCGCAAGCCAAGGAGCAGTTCTTCCCGCTGCTGGTCTACCGCACGGGGCCCTACTCGCCCAACGGCACGCCGTGGGCCAATGGCAAGCAGGACTACATCAAGCTCATCAACGCCCGCGACGGCGGCGTCAACGGGGTCAAGCTGACCTTCGAGGAATGCGAGACCGGCTACGCCACCGACAAGGGCGTGGAGTGCTACGAGCGGCTCAAGGGCAAGGGCGCCAGCGTCTTCGACCCGCAGGCCACCGGCATCACCTTCGCGCTGACCGACAAGGTGCCGGCCGACAAGATCCCGCTGATCACGCTGGGCTACGGCCTCTCGGCCTCGGCCGATGGCGGCGTGTTCACCTGGAACTTCCCGCTGATGGGCAGCTACTGGACCGCGGCCGACATCCTGATCCAGCACCTGGGCAAGAAGGAGGGCGGCCTGGACAAGCTCAAGGGCAAGAAGATCGCGCTGGTCTACCACGACAGCCCGTTCGGCAAGGAGCCCATCCCGCTGCTGGACGAGCGCCAGAAGATGCACGGCTTCGAGCTGATCAAGATCCCGGTCACGGCGCCGGGCGTGGAGCAGAAGTCGGCCTGGCTGGAGGTGCGCAAGCAGCGCCCCGACTACGTGCTGCTGTGGGGCTGGGGCGTGATGAACTCCACCGCGCTGAAGGAGGCCCAGGCCACCGGCTACCCGCGCGAGAAGATGTACGGCGTGTGGTGGTCGGGCGCCGAGCCGGACGTGAAGGACGTGGGCGAGGGCGCCAAGGGCTACAACGCGCTCAACCTCAACACCTCGGGCCAGTCGCCCAAGGTCATCCAGGACATCCTGAAGCATGTGCACGGCAAGGGCCAGGGCACGGGGCCGAAGGAGGAGGTGGGCTCGGTGCTGTACACGCGCGGCCTGGTGATCCAGGCGCTGGCGGTGGAGGCCGTGCGGCGCGCGCAGGAGCGCTTCGGCAAGGGCAAGGTCATGACCGGCGAGCAGGTGCGCTGGGGCCTGGAGAACCTGGCGCTGGACGACAAGAAACTGGCCGCCCTGGGGCTGACCGGCGTGATCCGCCCGATCAGCACCAGCTGCACCGACCACCAGGGCTCCACCTGGGCGCGGGTGCACAGCTGGGACGGCAAGCAGTGGGCCTTCAGCTCCGACTGGTACGAAGCCGATGCGCAGATCATCAAGCCCATGGTCAAGGCGGCGGCCGACAAGTACGCCTGTCTCTTATACACATCTGACGCGGCCGACGAAGGCTTAGGTGTAGATCTCGG
>CAXDTK010000155.1:0-12712 GCA_963992225.1 uncultured Comamonadaceae bacterium
ATAGGAGTCCGTCTCGTGGGCTCGGAGATGTGTATAAGAGACAGCAGCACCACCGCGCCGCCCACCACCATCTGCGCCGTGACGGCCTCGTGCAGGAACAGCGCGCCCCACAGGATGGCGAACAGCGGGATCAGGAAGGTCACCGACACCGCGTTGGTGGGCCCCACGCGGCTCATGAGCCGGAAATACATCAGGTAGGCCAGCGCCGTGCACAGCACCGCCAGCGCCAGCGCCGCGCCCCAGGCCGAGGCGCCGGGCGGCGTGGCCGGCCACAGCAGCGCCGCCGGCAGCGCCAGCAGCAGCGCCGCCGCGAGCTGGCTGCCGGTGGCCACCGCCAGCGGCGAGGCGCCGCCCAGGAAGCGCTTGGTGGCGTTGGCCGCCAGGCCGTAGCACAGCGTCGCGCCCAGGCAGGCGGCCATGGCCCAGAAGCCGCTGTGGTCCGCCCCGGGCTTGAAGCTGGCCTTGTCCCAGGCCAGGTAGGCCACGCCGGCAAAGCCGATCACCAGGCCCAGCACGCGCCAGCCCGTCAGGCGCTGGCCCAGCCAGACGAAGGCCACGACGGCCGTCCACAGCGGCGTCGTGGCGTTGACGATGCTGGACAGGCCCGCCGTGATGGACAGCGCCGCGAACGAGAACAGCACGAAGGGGATGGCACTGTTCAGCGCGCCCACCAGCAGCAGGCCGCGCCAGTGCGTGCGCAGGGCGGCGAGTTGCCCGCGCGACGCCAGCAGCGACACCAGCAGCACGCTGGCCAGCCCCACCCGTACGGCGGCCAGCACCAGCGGCCCGAACTCGTGCACGCCCAGCCGCATGAACAAAAAGGACGCCCCCCACAGCGCCGCCAGCAGCACCAGTTCGGTCAGGTCGAAGGCCTTCATGCGCCGCCTTCCAGGCCGAGCAGCGCCTGCTTGCGCGCCAGCCCGCCGGCATAGCCGGTCAGCGAGCCGTCCGCCCCCACGACCCGGTGGCAGGGCACCAGCACCGAGATCGGGTTGCGCCCGACCGCCGCGCCCAGCGCCCGGGCCGCGCTGGCCCGGCCCAGCCGCTGCGCCAGTGCGCCGTAAGTGGAAGGCTGACCGGGCTCGATGCTCAGCAGCGCCTGCCAGACCTCGCGCTGGAACGGTGTGCCCGCCGGGTCCAGCGGCGGCAGCTCGAACGGCCGGCCGCTGAAATAGGCCGCCAGCGCCGCGGCCGTGGCCGACAGCACCGGGTCGCTGCCGTCGTCATGCGGCACGGCCAGCGGGCCGGGGTGGTGTTTCTGATCGTCGAACCACAGGCCCGACAGGCCCGCGGCGCTGCGCGCGGCGGTCAGCGGCCCCAGGGGCGTGTCGATGCGGCGTTGCAGGACATGGTGATGCATGGGAACTCCATCGTGAGGGTCGGGCGGCGGGGCCACGCTCAGGCGTGCCGCCACAGGTGCAGCACGGCATAGCTGCGGTAGGGCCGATAGCGTTCGGCCGCCGCCAGGTAGGCCTTGGGCGACAGCGGCGGGCCGCCGGCGCCGAGCGCCTTGCGCAGCACCACGTCGCCGGGCGGGAAGGCATCGGGCCAGCTCCAGCCGCGCATCAGCATGTAGCCGGCCGTCCAGGGTCCGATGCCGGGAATCTGCGTCAGGCCCTCGGCCGCGGCCTCGGGGCCGCCCTCGCGGCGCGCGAAGGCCAGCGTGGGCCAGGCCTGGGCCAGCGCGATCAGGCTGTCGGCGCGCCGGCCGATGATGCCCAGCGAGGCGATGTCGTCCCGCGTGGCGACGGCGATGCGCTCGGGCGTCGGGAACAGCCGCTCGCAGCCGGCCGGGGCCTGTTCGGCCGCGGGCAGGGCCTCGCCGAAGCGCTCGACGAAGCGGCCGGCCAGCGTGCGCGCCGCCGCCACCGTGACCTGCTGGCCCAGCACGGCGCGCACCGCCAGCTCGAAGCGGTCCAGGCAGCCGGGCAGGCGCTGCCCGGGCACGCCGCCCTCCCCCAGCGCCGCGGCGATGGCCTGCGGGTCGGCGTCCAGGTCCAGCCAGCGGCGCAGGCGCGGCAGCAGCGAGCCCACGGCCGGCCACAGCGCGGGCGACAGCTCGACGCCCACCTCGCCCTTCAACAGCGATTCGGGCTGGAACGTCACGCGCAGCCAGCCGGCCTGGCGCTGCCCGGCATGCGTCAGCGCCAGGCTGCGCGTGACGCCGTGGGCCTCCACCCGCTCGACGCCCGCCACCGCGCGCGGCGCCAGGAAGGCCAGCACGCCCGCCGCGTCATAGGGCTGGCGGTAGGCCAGCCGCAGCCGCGACGCCGGCCCCGCGCCGCCACCCTCGCGGCGCAGCGCCGTGGGTTGCAGGCGGTAATGCTCGACGAAGGCCGCGTTGAAGCGGCGCAGGCTGCCGAACCCGGCCGCGAAGGCCACCTCCTGCATGGGCAGCTCGCTGTCGGTCAGCAGCGCCTTGGCCAGCAGCAGGCGGCGCGTCTGCAGGTATTGCAGCGGCGACACGCCATGCTCGGCCTGGAAGATGCGGCGCAGGTGCCGGCTCGTGATGCCCAGGTGGCGCGCCAGGTCCTCGACGCCGGCGTCGGCACCGTCGCAGGCATCCAGCCACGCGGCGGCCTGCTGGGCCAGCGTGCGTGAGGCGTCCGTCGTCGTCCAGGCCAGTGCCCGCGGGGCCAGTTCGGGCCGGCATTTCATGCAGGGCCGGAAGCGCTCGGCCTCGGCCTGGGCCGCCGTCGCGAAGAAGCGGCAGTTCTCGCGCCGCGGCAGGCGCACACGGCAGACCGGGCGGCAGTAGATGCCGGTGGACGTGACGCCCACGAACAGCCGGCCGTCGAAGCGCGCATCGCGGGCCTGCAGCGCCGCGTAGGCGGCATCGGGCGGGAGCTGGGTGGACAACATGACGCCAGTCTAGGCGCCGCGGCGGGCCGGTCCTGGCCGTTTCCGGACATGTCCCCGGTCCGTGGCGGGCCATGCCAGCGCGCGGGTCGATGCCGCTCGGTTGTGGCGTCATGCCGCCGCAGCCGCGCCGCGCCGCTACATCGCGCGGAACAGGTGCACGTAGGCGCGGCTGACGGGCAATTCGCGCCGCTCCGCGCCCGGGCCCTTGATGCGCACGAACAGCCGGCTCTGCTCGTCGCGCCGCGTGCCGGCCAGGTGGTCGAGGTTGATGATGGTGGAGCGGTGCACCTGCCAGAAGCGGCCGGGGTCCAGCTGGCCGGCCAGCTCGACGATGGGCGTGCGGATCAGGTGTTCCTGCGTGGCGGTCTGCACGACGGTGTACTTGTCGTCGGCTTGGAAGTACAGCACCTCGTCGACCGGCACCTGGTGCATCAGCTCGCCCTGGGCGGCGCGGATGTAGCGCAGCCGCGCCGGTGCGGCGGATACAGAAGCGACGCCCGGCAGCAGGCGCCGCAGCGTCTCGGCCAGCGCGCCGTCGTCGCCCGCCGGCGCGGGCGCCTGGGCCTGGCGCAGCCGCGTGACGCAGGCCTGCAGGCGCTCGGCCTTCAGCGGCTTGAGCAGGTAGTCCACGGCCCGCGCCTCGAAGGCGTCGATGGCGTACTGGTCGTAGGCCGTCACGAACACGACCCGCGTCGCGCCCTCGATGCCCTGGGCCACCTCCAGCCCGGTCAGGCCGGGCATCTGGATGTCCAGGAAGGCGAGGTCCGGCGCCAGCTCGGCGATGGCCGCGGCGGCCTCCACGCCGTTGGCCGCCGTGCGCACGACCTGCAGTTCGGGCCAGGCCTGGGCCAGCTGGGACTGCAGGTAGTGCACCAGGTGGGGTTCGTCGTCGGCGATGAGGGCGGTGGTCATGGCGAGGGGGGTGTTGCGGTGGATGGCAGGGGGATGTCGAGGCGGGCCAGCGTGCCGCCGCCGTCACGCGGCAGCAGTGCCAGCGTGGCGCCGGGGCCGAAGCGGGCGGCCAGCCGGGCGCGGATGTTGGCGAGCGCCACGCCGTTGCCGCCGCGGCGGCGCGGCGCGGCCAGGCCCTCGCCGTCGTCGGCCACCTCCAGGCACAGCCGGTCGGCCACGCGGCGGGCGCTTACGCTCACCGTGCCGCCCTCGATCTTGGGCTCCAGGCCGTGGTGGATGGCGTTCTCCACCAGCGGCTGGGCCAGCAGCGGCGGCAGCGCCACGCCGGCCAGCTCGGGCGGCAGCGACAGCTGCACCTTCAGCCGCTCGCCCATGCGCAGCTGCATCAGCGCCAGGTAGGCCTCCAGCATCGCGAACTCCTGCGCCAGCGTCGTCGTGTCGCCGCGCAGCTGCCCCAGGCTGGCGCGCAGGTAGTCGGTGAAGCGCTCTAGCATCTGCTTGGCCCGCACCGGGTCGAAGTCGATCAGGCTCTGCACGTTGGCCAGCGTGTTGAACAGGAAATGCGGCTCGATCTGGCCTTGCAGCAGCTTGAGCTGGGCCTCGGTGACGCGGGCCTGCAGCGCCTCCTGCTTCCAGCGCGCGCGGTAGCGCAGCGTCATGACGAAGGTGATGACGGCCGAGACGCCCAGGAACTGGCCCCAGAAGGCCGGGTGCACCAGCAACTTGTCGAGGCCCCGACCCAGCCACAGGCGGTCCACCACCGCCAGCCCGGCGACGACGCCCACCAGCGAGCAGCCGATCGACACGCCCGCGAAGAACAGGCCCGAGCGCCAGTCGCGCCAGCCGCTGATCGCGTCCAGCCAGCGCTGCGGCGCCAGCTTCTCGAAGCCCCGGAAGCCGGCCACGAAGCTGAGCGTGACGCACAGGCTCACCAGCATGTGGCCCGGCACGTCGCCGGTCCACCAGCGGGCAGTGCCGATGCGGCCGGACTGCAGGCCGTTGACGACGGCGAAGAACCCGCCGAACGCGACCAGCCAGATGCCGTAGATCAGCAGCCGCACGCGCCAGCGGTCGGTGCGGTGCTTGATCAGCACGCGCTGGTGGCGCAGTGCCTGGGCGAATTCCTCGGTGAACGTCATGGGCCGGGAGTGTAGGAAGCCCCGCCGCGCTGCCCCCTGGATGAGCGACGGATCGCCAGCCGGCGCGACGGACGGTCTGCCATGGGGCGTGCCTACAATCCGCCGCGATTTCAACCCCCCCAGCTTTCGAGGCATCCATGCAGGTTCACGCATCCATCTTCAAGGCCTACGACATCCGCGGCGTCGTCGGCCAGACCTTGAACGAGGACCTCGCCGAGCACCTGGGCCGCGCCTTCGGCACCGAGGCCAAGGCGCTGGGCGAGAAGGCCGTGGCGGTGGGCCGCGATGGCCGCCTGTCGGGCCCCGCCCTGGTCGCCGCGCTGATCCGCGGCCTGCAGAGCACCGGCCTGGACGTGGTCGACATCGGCGCCGTGACGACGCCCATGCTGTATTACGTGGCCGCCACGCGCGGCAAGCATGGCTGCAACTCCGGCATCATGGTCACGGGCAGCCACAACCCGAAGGATTACAACGGCTTCAAGATGGTGCTGCAGGGCGCAGCCGTCTACGGCGAGCAGATCCAGGGCCTGAAGAAGCGCATCGAGGCCGAGGACTACGCCACCGGCAAGGGCCGCACGGCCACGATGGACATCGTGCCCGAGTACACGCACCGCGTCGTCAAGGACTGCAAGCTCGCCCGGCCGATGAAGATCGTCGTGGACAGCGGCAACGGCATCCCGGGCGCCTCGGCCCCGGCCATCCTGCGCGCGCTGGGCTGCGAGGTCATCGACATCTATTCCAAGGTGGACGGCGACTTTCCCAACCACCACCCGGACCCCTCGCGCCCCGAGAACCTGGAAGACCTCAAGCGCATCGTGCACGCCTGCGACGCGGAGCTGGGCCTGGCCTTCGACGGCGACGGCGACCGCCTCGGCATCGTCACCAAGGACGGCGAGATGATCATGCCGGACCGCCAGATCATGCTGATCGCGGCCGACATCCTGAAGCGCCAGCCGGGCGCGGAAATCATCTTCGACGTCAAGTGCACCCAGCGCCTGGCACCGTGGATCAAGCAGCACGGCGGCAAGCCGCTGATGTGGATGACCGGCCATTCGCTGGCCAAGGCCAAGCTGAAGGAAACCGGTGCGCCGCTGGCCGGCGAGCTGTCGGGCCACATCTTCTTCGCCGAGCGCTGGTACGGCTTCGACGACGCGATGTACACCGCCGGCCGCATGCTGGAAATCCTGTCGCGCGACGCCGACCCCAGCGCCACGCTGCAGGCCCTGCCCAACAGCTTCAACACGCCCGAGATCAACGTGCCCTGCGCCGAAGGCGAGCACCACGAGGTCGTCAAGCAGCTCAAGGCACTGACGACGCTGGCCGACTTCCCCGGCGCCAGCGAGCTGATCACCATCGACGGCCTGCGCATCGAGTACCCGGACGGCTTCGGCCTGATCCGCCCGTCCAACACCACGCCGGTGCTGGTGCTGCGCTTCGAGGGCCACACGCCCGAGGCGCTGGAGCGCATCCAGCACGATGTGCTGGCGCAGCTCAAGCGCGTGAAGCCGGACGCCAAGTTTGCCGCTGGCCATTGAACCGGCGCGGTGGCTGTACGCCACCGTCCTGCGGCTGCTGACGCCGCTGTACCTGCTGCACCTGTGGCGGCGCGGCGCCCAGGAGCCGCTCTACCGGCACGCGCTGGCTGAGCGGCTCGGCTTTTGCCGCGGCCGCACCGAGGCCGGCCGGCTGTGGGTCCATGCCGTGTCGCTGGGTGAGACGCGGGCCGCCAGCGCGCTGGTCGACGCGCTGCGCGCCCGCGACCCGTCGGTCCGCTTGCTGCTGACGCATTCCACCGCCACCGGCCGCGAGGCGGGCGCTGCCTTGCTGCGCGAAGGCGACGCCCAGGCCTGGCTGCCCTACGACACGCCCGGCGCCGTGCGCCGCTTCCTGCGCCACTGGCAGCCGCGCCTGGGCGTGCTGATGGAAACCGAGGTCTGGCCCACGCTGCAGCGCGAGGCCGAGCGGGCCGGCGTGCCCATGGTGCTGGCCAACGCCCGCCTGTCCGAGAAAAGCCTGCGCCAGGGGCAGCGCTTTGGCGCACTGCTGCGACCGGCGGCGCGGCGCATGGCGCTGGCGCTGGCCCAGACCGAGGCCGACGCCGCACGCATCCGCGCGATGGGCACGGCCCGCGTCGAGGTGGCCGGCAACCTGAAGTACGACATCGCGATGGACCCCGCGCTGATCGCCCGCGGCCAGGCCTGGGCGCAGCGGCTGGCGCGGCCGGTGCTGATGCTGGCCGTCAGCCGCGAGGGCGAGGAAGCGGCGCTGCTGGCCGAATGGCTGCAGCAGCCCGTGCCGCGGCCGCTGCTGGCCCTCGTGCCGCGCCACCCGCAGCGCTTCGACGAGATCGCCGCGCTGATCGCCGCCGCCGGCTTCACGCTCGCGCGCCGCAGCAGCTGGGGCGACGAGCCGCCCGCCGAGGCGCTGGCCGCCGACGTCTGGCTGGGCGACTCCATGCGCGAGATGCCGCTGTACTACGGCCTGGCCAGCGTGGCGCTGCTGGGCGGCAGCTTCGAGCCACTGGGCGGCCAGAACCTCATCGAGGCCGCGGCCTGCGGCTGCCCGGTGCTGGCCGGGCCGCACACCTTCAACTTCGCCGAGGCCACCGAGCTGGCGCTGGCCGCCGGCGCCGCCGAGCGCTGCGCCGACCTCGCTGACGCCGTGGCGCGCGGCCGGCGCCTGTGCGACGACACCGAGGGCCGCGCGGCCATGGGCGCGGCGGCGCGCGGCTTCGCCGCGGCCCACCGCGGCGCAGCGGCCCGCATGGCCGCCGCGTTGATGGCGCTGCGCTGACGCCGCGGCCAACCTCGTCGCTCCGCCGATGCGCAGGGCCGGCATGTAAGCGTGGCCGTTCGGCCCGCATAGTTCACGAACGCCCGTCGCGGCCCCGTCAAGACCGGCGGTGCGCGCCCGAAGAATGCTCCATCAAGGAGTTTTCGCCGTGCTGCACCGCCTCATCGCCCTCGTTGCCCTGCTGTCCGCCGCCTTGTCGCCGGCCGCCCACGCCGCCGACCTGACGCCGCTGGAGACCCGCTGGCTGCGCGGCATCTGGCCGGTCGTCACCCATGCCCGCGAGTCACTGGCGCTGCCGCTGGACCTCGTCGTGCAACCGCAGGACACGCCGGGTGCCGCGCCACTGGCGCTGGCCTTCGTCGACGGGCGCTGCAAGCTGGTCCTGTCGATGCGCGGCAACCCCGAGGGCCAGCGACAGATCGACGCGCTCGATCCCACGCTGCGCGAGGCCGCGCTGGAGCTGATGGCCGCACACGAGCTGGGCCATTGCCGCCGCTACCTGGACGGTGCCTGGACCACCGTGCCGGCCGGTTTCGTGGCCGCGAAGACGCCCGCCGGCCTGTCGCCCGACCTGCAGCAGGCCTGGCAGGACATGCGCTCCACCCGCCGCGAGGAAGGCTATGGCGACCTCGTGGGCCTGGCCTGGGCGCGCGGGCGCCACCCGGCGCTGTACGCGAGGCTGCATGCCTGGCTGGTGGCCGAGCGCTCGGCTGAGCGGGTGCCGGGCAGCCACCACGACACGCTGGACTGGCTGGCGCTGGCGCGCGAGCCGCAGGCGCTGGACGGCGCCGGCCTGTTCGAGGCCGCGGCCACCGTGTGGCGGCGCGGGCTGACGGACTGACCTGCGGGCTCCGTGGGGGAGCCCGCGGCATTCCCCCGCGGTCAGCTGCCCTGCGCCCAGCCGCCGCCCAGTGCCTTGACCAGCTGCGCCGTGGCCGCCCATTGCGCGCCGCGCAGCTGCGCCAGCGCGCGTTCGGTGGCCAGCGGCGTGCGCTCGGCCTCGGTGACGTCCAGGTAGCTGACGGCGCCTTGGTCGTAGCGGCTGCGGGCCACCCGCAGTGCCTGGCTGCTGGAGGCCAGCGTGCGGGCCTGGGCCTCCACCACCGTGGCGCGGCCCTGCAGCTCGGCCAACGCGTCGTCCACCTCGCGCAGCGCCTGCAGCATGCGGCCGCGGAAGGCGGCCAGCGATTCATCGACCGCGGCCTTGGCACCGGCCAGGTTGGCCTTGTTGCGACCGCCCTCGAAGATCGGCAGCGAGACGCTGGGGCCCACGTTGTAGAGCCGCGCGGGCGCCGAGACCAGCGCGCCGAGGTCTTCGCTGGAGAAGCCGAAGCTGCCGGTCAGCCTGATGGACGGGTAGAAGGCCGCCTCGGCGATGCCGACCTGGGCCGTGGCGGCGTGCAGCTGCGCGAGGCTCTGGGCCAGGTCGGGGCGGCGCTGCAGCAGCTCGGACGGCAGGCCGGCGCGGACCTGCGGCGGCGTGGCCAGCGGGCTGGCCTGCAACCTGAGGTCGGCCGAGCCCTGGCCGGTCAGCGCGGCCAGCTGGTTGAGCACCAGCGCCTGGCGGCGCGGCAGGTCGGCCAGCTCGGCCTCGGCCGCAGCCAGCTCGGCGCGCACCCGCTCCAGGTCCTGCGTGGTGGACGAGCCGGCGTCGAAGCGGGTCTGCGCCACCTGGAAGGCCTGGGCGCGGCTGTCGCGCAGGCGTTGCAGCGCGCCGGCTTCGTCGGCCAGCGCACGCCACTGCCAGTAGGCGGCGGCCACGTCGGCCGTCAGCGCGACGCGGGCCGCGGCGGCGTCCAGCGTGGCGGCATCGAGCTGGGCCTGCGCGGCCTCGCCCTGGCGCTTGACGCGGCCCCACAGGTCCAGCTCCCAGCCCAGGCTGGCCGACAGGCCGAAGCTCTCGCCCTCGAAGGTGACGGCGCGGCCGTTGAGCACCGGCGTCGTCGTGGCCTTGCCGGACGTGCGCAGGCCGCCGGCGTTGGCACCGATGTCCACGCGCGGCAGCGTGTCGGCCCGGGTGGCGCCGAACACCGCGCGGGCGCGTTCGATGCGTGCGGCGGCGGCCGCCAGCGTGGGGCTGGCCTGCAAGGCCTGCGCTTGCAGCGCGTCGAGCTGCGCGTCGTTGAACATCAGCCACCAGTCGCGCTGCAGCTCGGCGCCGGCAACGGACGCTGGCGCAGCGGCACGGTAGGCCGCGGGCGCGTTGGCCGCCGGGGCCTGGTAGTCGGGACCCAGCGTCGTGCAGGCGGCCAGCAAGGCCGTGACGACGAGGGAGAGGAAAGTCTTAGGTTGGATCATTCGGATCTCTCCTTTATTCAGTGGGCCGCTTCCGCGCTCGCCGCGCCGCCCATCACCTTCTTGCTCAGCCAGACGATGGCCACGCAGCTGAGCAGCGCGATGCCCAGGATCAGGAAGGCGTCGTTGTAGGCCATCACATAGCTGTCGCGGCGCACCAGGTTGTCCAGCGCTTTCAGCGCCATGTCCTGGGCCGTCGCGAGGTCGGCGCCCTTGGCGGCGAAGTTGGCGGTCAGCGCGTCCAGCCGCGCCTGCGTGGCGGGGTCGTACAGGCTGACCGACTCGCCGATGCGGGCGCTGTGCAGGTGCTCGCGGTTGGTCAGCAGCGTGGCCAGCAGCGCGATGCCCACCGAGCCGCCGAGGTTGCGCATCATGTTGAACATGCCCGAGGCGCTGGGCAGCAGCTGCGGCGGGATGCCGTTCACCGCGAAGTTGGTCAGCGTGATCATGATCAGCGGCTGGCCCAGCGCGCGCACGATCTGCGCGGCGATCAGCTCCGGCCCGGCCGTGTCGGCGCTCATGTGGGTGTTCATGAAGCAGGACAGCGCGAACAGCGCGAGGCCCGCGCTCATCATCACGCGGTTGTCCAGCTGCGTGGACAGCTTGGCCGCGAACGGCATGATGAACAGCTGCGGCAGGCCCATCCACATGATGACCAGGCCGATCTGCATGGGCGTGTAGCTGGCGATCTGGCCCAGGTACAGCGGCAGGATGAAGGCCGAGCCGTAGAGGCCCATGCCGGTCGTGAACGCGATGACGCCGGCAATCAGGAAGCTGGGGCGGCCCAGGATGTGCAGGTCGATGAAGGTGTTCCTGCGCGTCAGGCCGCGCCAGGCCCAGCCGTAGATGCCCACCACGGCCAGCACGGCCGCCGTGATGATGAAGGGGCTCTGGAACCAGTCCTTGGCGTTGCCCTCCTCCAGCATCGCGGTCAGCGAGCCCAGGCCGACGGCCATGCAGACGATGCCGAACCAGTCGACCTCGCGCAGCAGCCGCAGGTTCATGGGCTCCTTCTCCAGGCCGAGGCCCACGCCCAGGATCAGCAGCACGCCGGGCACCCAGTTGATGTAGAAGATGCTGGGCCAGCCGTACAGCTCGGTCAGGTAGCCGCCCACCGTGGGGCCCAGCGTGGGCGCCAGCGTGGCCGTCATGCCGAACAGCGCCAGCCCGATGGGGCGCTTCTTCAGCGGCAGCTTGCGCGTGACCAGCGTCATCGCCATCGGGATCATCACGCCGCCGGTGAAGCCCTGGGCGGCGCGGAAGGCGATCATGCTTTCCAGGCTCCAGGCCATGCCGCACAGCGTGCTGAAGACGAGGAACAGCACCACGTTGACGATCAGGTAGCGGCGCGTGGAGAACACCATCGCCAGGAAGCCCGCCAGCGGGATCACCACGATCTCGGCCACGAGGTAGGAGCTGGAGATCCAGCTGCCCTCCTCCTGCGTGGCCGACAGCGCGCCCAGGATGTCGCGCAGCGAGGAGTTGGTGATGGCGATGTCCAGCACCGCCATGAAGGCGCCCAGCAGGCTGGCCAGCACGGCCAGCCAGGTGCGGCCGCTGACCTTCTCGCCGGGTGGCGGCGGGAGGTGGTTGTCGTTGCCCATGGCCGCTTACTCGACGATCTCAACCTCGACCTGCACCGACAGCCCCGGCACGAGGCGCGAGACGGCTTCGCCCAGCGCCTTCAGGCTGTCGGGCTGGAACACCAGCTTGACCGGCACACGCTGCACGATCTTGGTGAAGTTGCCGGTGGCGTTGTCCGGCGGCAGCAGCGCGAAGCTGGCCCCCGACGCGGGCGCGAAGCTGTCGACGCGGGCCTCCAGCACCTGGCCCGGGAAGGCATCGACCTTGACGTGGACCTTCTGGCCGGGCTTCATGCGCGCCAGCTGGGTTTCCTTGAAATTGGCGGTGATCCAGACCTCGGGCTCGACGATGGCCGCGAGCTGCTGGCCCGGCTGCACGCGCTGGCCCACCTCCACGGTGCGCTTGCCGATGCGGCCGTCGCTGGCCGCGCGCAGCTCCACATAGCCGAGCTGGTTATGCGCGTCCTTCAGCTGCGCCAACGTGGCGCCCTTCTGCGCCTGGGCAGACTGGCGGGCGCTCTCGGCGGCGGCCACGGCCTCGCGGGCGGCCGCGGCGCCGGCCTTGCGGGCGGCCAGGTCGGCGCGGGCCACGTCGCGGGCGGCCAGCGCGGCGTCCAGCTCCTGCTTGCTGGTCGCGCGCAGCTCGGCGCCGAACAGCGCCTGGCTGCGCCTGGCCTCCAGCTCGGTGCGGGCCAGCACGGCCTCGGCCTGGGCCACCTGCGAGGCGGTGGCGGCCGCCTGGGCGCGGGCCTGGGCGATCTGCGCGGCGCTGGTGGCGATGGCGGCGTCCGCCTGGGCGATCTGGGCCTTCAGCCGCTCGACCTGCACGGCGGCGTCGGCCGGGTCCAGGCGCAGCAGCAGGTCGCCGGCCTTGACGGCCGCGTTGTCCTGCATGCGCATCTCGGTGACGACGCCGGCCACGCGGGTGGCGACCGGGTGGATGCGGCCGGCGACGAAGGCGTTGTCGGTCTCCACCAGATGCTGGCTGCGCCACCACATGCGGCCGCCCAGCGCGATGCCGCCGATCAGCAGCAGCGCGGGGGCGGGGGCGACGCCGCGGCGGCCGGGGCCGGGGGGCCGCGGGGGCGGGGCCGCGGGGGGGGGGGGGTGGAACAGAGAGCCCGCCCC
>CAXDTK010000156.1:0-12668 GCA_963992225.1 uncultured Comamonadaceae bacterium
GATAGGAGTCCGTCTCGTGGGCTCGGAGATGTGTATAAGAGACAGGCCTGGGGCTCTTCCTCTTCGTCATCAACGCGCTGATGTTCTGGGCCGCGGCCTCCGTGCTGGACGGCCTGGCCGTCAACGGCTTCTGGGCCGCACTGGTGGGCTCGCTGATCTACAGCCTGTGCGGCATGCTGATCGACGTGGTCATGGAGCGGGTGTTCCCGCAGGACTGACCAGCATCGCCACGCCGGCCCGCGCCAGCGCGGCCAGGGCCTCGGGCGGGTCGCCGGCGCGGGCGCGCAGCGCCAGGGAATGCAGCACCGCCGCGGCCAGCTCGGCGCGCATCGCGACATCGGTGCCGGCCGGCAGTTCGCCGCTGTCCACCGCCTGCTGCAGCCGCGCCTCGAAGGCGGCGGTGAAGCGGCGCAGCGCGTCGCCCAGCGCTGCGCGGATGGCCTCGTCCCGCGGCGCCTCGCTGGCCGCGGTGCCGATCAGCAGGCAGCCCCGCGCGGCTTCGCCCGCCGGGCAATAGAGCTGCAGCGCCAGCGCGTAGACCCGCTGCAGGCCCTCGCGCAACGGCCGCCCCTGCAGCGCCGCGGTCATCGCCGCCTGCGACTGCTCGGTGTAGAGCTGGAGCGCCTGCAGGTACAGCGCGTGCTTGTCGCCGAAGGCGCCGTACAGGCTGGGCCGGTTCAGGCCGGTGGCGGCGCTGAGGTCGTCCATGGACGTGGCGGCATAGCCGCGCTGCCAGAAGGCCAGCGTCGCGTTGGCCAGCGTGGCCTCGGTGTCGAAGCTGCGCGGCCGGCCACGCGGCCGCGGCAGGGGCGCCGCGGGCGCGTCTTCAGATTTTTGTACCACGATGAATGAAATTCATTGACGCCGTTGAATTTTGTTCAATATAGTACAAAAACACTCTGGAGACCCGAGATGGAACTGTTCTTCACGCCCATGGCCTGCTCGCTGGCGAGCCGCATCGCGCTTTACGAGATCGGCGCCGAGGCCCGCTTCACGGTGGTGGACAAGGCCAAGCGCACCGGCGACGGCCGCGACTACCGCACCATCAACCCGATGGGCCAGGTGCCCGCTCTGCGCACCCCGCAGGGCGGGCTGCTGACCGAGAACGCGGCGGTGCTGCAGTACCTGGCCGAAGCCTGGCCCGCGGCCGGCCTGCTGCCGGCCGATGCCGACCTGGATGCGCGGGCCCGCGTGCGCCAGTGGCTGAGCTTCATCGGCACCGAGCTGCACAAGGCGGTGTTCGTGCCGCTGCTGGACCCGACCGCCGGCGCCGAGGTCAAGGCCTATGCGCTGGACAAGGCGGCGCTGCGGCTGTCGGTGCTGGAGGCCCGGCTGGGGGCGCACGACTACCTGGAGGGGGGCTACGGCATCGCCGACATCTACCTGGCCGTGGTGCTGAACTGGGCGCCCTATGCCGGCGTGGACCTGCGGCCCTGGCCGGCGGTGAGCGCCTTCCACCGCCGCGTCAGCCAGCGTCAGGCCGTCGCCCGCGCAACGGCCGAGGAGTTCGCGCTCTACCAGCAGGAGCAACGCCAGCCGCGCGCCGCCTGAGCCCGGGAGCCGCCCGGCGCGGCCGGCTCAGTTCGGCAACTCCACGTCCGGCGGGATGTAGCGGCCGCGGTACATCTCGCCGAGCAGCGCCTGGCGCTCGTAGACCAGGATGCGCAGCCGCGCATCGATGACCGAGGCCTCGACCTGGTCGGCATCCGGCCCGCGCGACTGGCGCAGGCCGGAGCGCAGGCGGTCGATGGCGCCGTTCAGGTCGCCCGCCGCGGCGCGGGTCTCGGCCTGGGCGCGCACCGCGCGCAGCGGCTGGCCCAGCTTCTCCCAGACCAGCGCCAGCTGCGCCCAGGCATGGGCGTCGCGCGGCTCCAGGCTGACATGGGTCTGCAGCGCGTCGGCGGCCTCGCGCAGCGCGGGGCCGGCGCTGCTGGCGGGCCCGGAGGCCAGGGCGAGGCCCACGCGCTGCATCAGCAGCGGGCGCGAGGTCTCGCCGGCCAGCCGGGCCAGCGCGGCGATGCCGTCGGCCGGGCGGCCGCGGGCCTGGGCCAGCTCGGCGCGCAGATAGGTCAGCAGGCGGCTGGCCGCGGCGGTCTCGGCCGGGCTGGGTGCGATGAGTTGCAGCGTCAGCTCGGCGCTGCGCAGCGTGGCCTCGGCGCGGTCGAAGTTGCGCAGCTTGATGGACGACAGCGCCGCGGCGTAGCGGGCGCCCAGCTGCTCGTAGCCGCCGCTCTCCTTGATGTTGCGGGCGCCGGCGTCGTAGTTCTCCAGCACCTTCCAGGCGTCCACGCGCGGGTCCATCAGCGCCCTTGCACGCGCCGCCATCAGCGCATGCTCGGCCAGCCCGCGCGGCCGCGAGAAGGGCTCGAGCGCCAGGCGGGTGCGGGCGTCGCCGATGCGCTCGCTGGTCAGCGGGTGCGAGCGCAGGTAGGGGTAGGCGCCCGAATCCATCAGGTGGTAGGCCTGCTCCATGCGCTCGAACATGCCCACCATGCCGCTGCCGGCGAAGCCGGCCTCGACCAGCACGTTGAAGCCCACGCGGTCGGCCTCGCGCTCCATGTCGCGCGAGAAGTTCAGCGACAGCTGCGTGGCCGCGGCCTGGCCGCCCACGATGCCGGCATTGGCCATGTCGATGTTGCCCCGCGAGGCGGCCAGCACGCCCAGCAGCAGGCCGGCCACCGCGACCCAGCTGTTGCGCGAATCGCCGGCAATGCGCCGCGCGATGTGGCGCTGCGTGATGTGCGAGATCTCGTGCGCGATCACCGAGGCCAGCTCGTCGCGCGACACGGTCATCGCGATCAGGCCCAGGTGGGTGCCGACGAAGCCGCCCGGCAGCGCGAAGGCGTTGATGCTCTTGTCCTCGACGAGGAAATGCTCCCACGCGAACCGGGCCTGGGTCTCGTCGCCGATGTGGCCCAGCTTGCGTGCCGCGCTGATCAGCGGGTTCCAGATGCCCGCCATGTACTCCTCCAGCAGCGGGTCGTGCACATAGGCCGGGTCGATGCGGATCATGCGCATGTAGCGGTCGCCGAGCTGGCGCTCGGTGCCCACATCGAGGTCCTGCGACACCGAGTCGCCCAGGGCCGGGAGATTGATCTGCGCGTTCAGCGGTGCGCCGGGCAGCAGCAGGCAGGCGGTGGCGACAAGACTCAGCAGGGAGCGGCGGGCGGGATGGGTCTTCATCGAACAGGAACTCCGGCCGGCGGTGGCCGGCTGTCTATGATGCCCGCAACTCGGTTTCCTGTTTGTTTCCAGGCATGACGTCCCCGTTGACCCACTTCGATGCCCAGGGCCAGGCCCACATGGTGGACGTGTCGGCCAAGGCCGAGACGCACCGCGTGGCCGTGGCGGCGGGCGAGATCCGCATGCTGCCGGCCACCTTCGCGCTGATCGCCAGCGGCACCGCCAAGAAGGGCGACGTGCTGGGCGTGGCACGCATCGCGGCCATCCAGGGCGCCAAGCGCTGCGCGGACCTGGTACCGCTGTGCCATCCGCTGCCGATCACGCGCGTCGCGGTGGACTTCGAGCTGGACGAGGGCGGCTCGCGCGTGCTGTGCCGCGCGCAGGTCGAGACGCTGGGTCGCACGGGCGTGGAGATGGAAGCGCTGTGCGCCGTGCAGGTGGGTCTGCTGACCATCTACGACATGTGCAAGGCCGCCGACCGCGGCATGGTCATCGGCAACGTGCGGGTGCTGGAGAAGCAGGGCGGCAAGAGCGGTACCTGGGCCGGCAGCTGAGCCCGCGACCGGCCGGCGCGCCGGCCGCTCAGCGCAACGTGCGCCAGTCGACCAGGCCCGAGGCCGGCTGGCACTGCACCATCGCGGCGGCATGCCGGGGCTCGCTGCAGGCGGCAAACCAGCTGTCGCCGGCCGGGTTGCGGAACTCGCGCAGCCGGTCGGCCAGAAAGCGTGCGCCCTCCATGTCGCCGGTGGCCTCCAGCGAGCGCGACCAGTGCATCAGCAGTCGCGCATCGACGAGACTGAAGGCGGTGCGCCGGGCGGCGGCCAGGGCCTCGGGCCCGACCGCCAGGCTGGTCGCGGCCGCGTAGTCGGCCTGGTGGCTGAAGAACAAGGACCGCTGCCCGGTGGCGATGCGTTCGGCCAGCGGTTCGGCATCCGCGCTGGGCGCGTAGATGGTGGTGATGCGGCCGTAGTCCCACACCGCGTAGACGCTGCCGACGATGAGCAGGCCGCCGCAGACGCCCCAGAGGCCGGCACTGGCGCCGGCCGGCGCCTGGCGGGTGGCCGGCCCGGCCGGCAGTGCCAGGCCCAGCGCGAAGCAGGCGGGCAGCAGGAAGTAGGCATACCAGAGTGGGTACTCCAGCAGGCTGTGCAGGCCGATGGTCAGCACCAGCATCAGCGCGGCGCGGCGCAGCGGCGCGTCGTCGGTGGCGCGGGCGGCGCCCTTGGCGGCGCTCCAGACCGCCCAGCCCAGCAGCGCAAGCACGGCGCCGGCCCATGGCAGGCCCAGCTCGACCGCCAGCTGCGACGGCAGGTTGTGCGTGTGGTCGAAGAAGGCAATGGGGCGGTCGGGGAAGGGCGTCAGGCTCCAGGCGAAGTTGAACTCGCCCCAACCGACGCCCAGCCACGGGTTGGCCAGCGTCAGCGCCCAGGCGTCGCGCAGGATGGCCAGCCGCGACGGCGAGCCGGCGCCCTCGGCCAGCCGGGACGCGGCGCCGAAGGCATGCCCGCCCTCGGCGGACCACAGCGACATCAACCACCAGCTGGCGCCCAGCATCAGCGGGGTGGCCAGCAGCGCCAGCCGCGCGCTGCGTGACAGCCTGCGGTCGACCAGCCCCCAGATCGCCAGCATCGCGATGCCGATGAAGCCCGTGCGCGAGGCGCTCAGCACGACGGTGAACACGAAGGCGAACAGCAGCGGCGCCAGCGCCGCGCGCCACTGGCGCTTCTCGGCGATGAACACCGCCGCGACGGCGGCCCACATCATCAGGCTGGCCAGGTGGTTGGGTTGGCGCAGGTTGCCCACCGCCCGGCCGGGGATGCCGGAGCGGGCGATCCAGGTGCCGTCGGCCCACTGCGGCGCAAAGACCTGCACCAACGCGATAGAGACGCTGGCCAGGCCGGCGACGAGCAGGCCCCAGCACAGCGCTTCGGCGGCCTGCTCGCGCGCCGCGCCGGCCAGGCTCTGCGCCAGCAGCAGCACGGCCAGGCCGGCGCCGAGGATGGCGGTGGCACCGAGGGCGAGGGACAGCGGCAGCTGGCGCCAGACCGTCGAGGTGATGGGGGCCACCAGCAGCAACGCGAGCGCCAGCGCCGCGGGACCTTGCACGCCCCCGCGCCAGCCGGGCGCCGCGCGTGCCCACAGCATCAGCGCGAGGCCCCAGCCGGCGAGCGCCAGCAGCTGGTTGTAGAGCGTGGCTGCGGGAGTCTGGTTGTAGGCCAGCAGGGTGGGCAGCAAGGCCGCGCTGCTGATCGCCGCGATCGTGAGGGTGGACGGAGGGGTGGACAGTGGCGCGCGCATATCGGCGCGCATGATGGCATGCACCTCGCGCGGCTTACAGCTGACCGTTGAGCCAGAACCGCGGGCGCGGTTTTTCGTGGGGTCCCGGGATGGGTGTTTCGCCATGCAGGCGCGGGTCTCGGTCTAGCCCTTGTCTGGCCGCAACAGCCAGCAGCCCCAGTTGGCTGGCAAGCAAGATGGCCGCGACGGCGATGCGCACGACCGACGGTGGGGGCGTCACCCATGGAGGCACGCCCGCAAACCGTGAAGCCGCGAGCAACTGCCCGAAAGCGAGCGCGATCCAGATTTGGGAGATGGGCATCACGAAGTTGCCCGACACAAAGCCGTCGATCAACGCGGCGGTGCAGGCGGCGGCCAGCCCTGCGAGCCGCCCGTCGTCATTTGCGGCGGACCGGCGTGAAAGCCACAGCCCCCTCCCCAGCGCGCCGACGAGGAGCGTGCTGGCCAGGATGCAGACGGGCCAGCCGTACTCCGCTGCCCATTGCAGGTAGATGTTGTGGGGGTGCGTTGCCTTTGCACCCTCCAGGGCCGCGAACTGCATGGGGCCGGCGCCCAGCCATGGCGAAGATGTCGACATGGCCAGCGCGGCCGCCCAGAGCTCGTCACGCGAATGCGCTCGCGTTATCTCTGCCGGGTTGGCAAAGGCCGGCTCCCAGGTCCGTCCAAGGACGGATGGAAGCGCATCGAACGCCAACCAGCCAACAATCAAACCAAAGAACATGACCATGGCCAATCGCCGCGCCTGTGCGCCACGGCCGGCAAGCGCCAGCAGCAGGCAGGCAGCGAGCCAGGCGATGGCGGTACCGCGTGCGACGCCCAGGTATGCCAGCGCGACATGCATGACCGCTGCGGATGTCGCCAGCCACCGCCACAACGGCTGCTTCTCCGACGGCCAGAAGGCCACGACCAGCCACGGCACGAAGACGCTCTGGGCGTGGTTGAGGAACCGCGGGTTGTCAAAGCCTATGTGGAGCGCTCGTGCGTCGAGTGCTAATCCGCTTGCCAATGAGGCGACGTACACCCCAAAGATCACCGTTCCGAGTAGGAGCGGCGCAAGAGCCACCGAGCGCTCGAAATAGCGCCTTAAGTGCATTCCGTCGGTACGACTGAGCGCAATCGCAATCGCTACCAAGCCTAAATGGAGTGCGGCATCTTGCAGCGCCGCCGGTTTGTCGGGGGCTTTCAAACAAGCAGCCAGTGCCAAAACAATGCAAATGCTGGGGACGATTCGCTTAATCGGGCGTCCGCTCAATCTCACGGTGCCGCTTAGAGCCGGAGCGGCCAATAGCGTGACACTGGCGAGCGTGGCTAGCAGCACTTGGGCTAACCGGGCTTCATCGTGTGGCGATAGGGGCGTCAGTCCCCACGGAGTCAATAGCAAGACGATTGCTAGGACTGCTGGAAAGAAGTACCTCGCGAAGCGAGGGGCAGACCGTAAAGCTGCTGAAGGCTTGGCGATCGGCATGTCAATCGCTGAGATGCCATGAGTCGACGCGCGGCAGCGCGTTGCGCATACGGACTAGCTTGTCGGGATGGGCCATGGGGGAGGCGCATGAAAAAAAGGGGCCGTAGCCCCTTTCAGATCTGCAACGGAAGCTTAGCTGCCCGTCGAGTTCTTGGTGATGGCGGCCAGCACAGCAGCCTCAGTGACGTTCGTTGTGACCTTCCAGGACATGCGGGAGCCATCTGCGCTCGGGGTGTAAGTAATGGTCTTGCCGTCGAGGGATGCGCCATTGCCTGTAGCGAAGGTCAACGTGATGGCGCCCAAGGTGGCGTCGTACGTCACGCCGGAGACCACGTTGGTCGCGGTGAAGGCCGGGACGCCACCAGTGCCGCCGGGCGCACAGTTTGCGAATGAAGCGTTCTCTTGATAGCAGAGCGCAACGCCCTTTTTGATGCCGTCAATGCTTGCCACTGCAGAAGAAACTTTGGTCTTCGACGTGTAGTCACGGTACTGCGGAATCGCCACAGCAGCCAGGATGCCGATGATGGCCACGACGATCATCAGTTCGATCAGGGTGAAGCCCTGTTGGGCGCGTGCTTTCAGTTGCATGTCGGTTCTCCGGAAAAGAGAGTGGTGAATGGGGAGGCAGACACCCTGAATGCAGGGGGCGTGCCAGCTCGGTTTGGGTTCGAAGTCGTGCGAAACCGCACGTTTTCGACCCGCCTTGGGTCGCTGACTGACAAAAAACGTCACTTGCGGGTGACGCGTTCCGTCACCCCGGACGGGGCGGACAAGAAATGTCAGCCAGAAAAAAACGGCGCCCGAGGCGCCGTTGCGTGGTCGGTCCGGACGACCGTTGCACAAGTTCAAAGCCGCATCTCCTGCCCGGCCTGCAGTGCGGAGATCCGGTGCGGGCTGTTCAGCGCCTGGACGCCTTGCATGACGGCATCGACCTCGCCGGGCTTGATGTGGGTGATGTGCACGTCGACGCTGCCGGCCAGCTGGGCGAGCTCGTGGCCCAGTTCTTCGGGGCACAGATGCTGGCTGACCCTGGCCACCGCCGCCTCATCGTCGCTGAAGGCGGTCTCGATGACGAGGTGGGACAGGCGCAGCTCGGCCAGGCGGCGCCAGAGGGCCGGGTTGGGGCCGGTGTCGCCGGTGAAGACCCAGTGGGCATGCCCGCCGGCCGGCCCGCCATCGACCGCGAAGCCGACGGCGGGCACCGTGTGCACGGCGGGCAGCACCTCGACGTCGTGGCCGGCGATGTGCAGCCGGTCGCCGATCTGGAACGGGTGCAGGCTCAGCACCGGTGCGTCCCGGCTGGGCAGGGCGGTGAAGTCGGGCCAGATGGCGCCGTTGAAGATGTGCTGGCGCAGCGCGTTCAGGGTCTCGGGCAGCGCATGGACCTGGATGGGGGGCCGGCCGGCGGCGGCGCGCAGGCGCAGCACGGCGTCGGCCAGCAGCGGGATGCCCAGCACATGGTCCAGGTGGGAATGCGTGAGCAGGATGTGGTCGATCGCAGCCAGGGCTTGCAGCGGCAGGTCGCCCACGCCGGTGCCGGCGTCGATGAGGACATCGTCGCCGAGCAGGAAGGCGGTGGTCTTGTAACCGGCGGCGATGGCGCCGGAGCAGCCCAGGACGCGGATGTTCATGCGGTGCGTGGCTCGGAATCGGGGCCCGCATCGGAGGCGGGACGGAGCCAAGAATGTACGCACCCGTCCTGGGCACCGGACGGTCGGATTACCGAGTTGGGGGTGCCTCAGCCGTGAGGATGTCACGCAGCCGCGAAGCCGGCTGCGCCCTCCAGTGGCTCCCGCCGATCCGGCCCCGCCGGGCGGTCGGGAGCGCCCCCTGAGGGGGCCGGCGAAGCCGGTACGGGGTGGGCTCTTAGCCCTGGATGAACTGCATCTGCGTGCCGGCGAGCTCGATGAGGTCGCCGCTGCGCAGTGCGATCGACTCGCCGGTCAACGGGATGCCGTTGACGCTCGGGCGCTGGCCGCCTTCGACGTGGGCGAATACGTACCCCGTGGGCCGCTTGGTGATGGAGGCGACCTGCACGCCCGGCTTGCCCAGCGTGGTGACGACCTTGGTCAGCGCGACCTCGCGGCCGGCTGCCGCGCCGGTCAGCACCTTGATGGCGGCCGGCCCGATGGTGGTGCCGCTGCCCAGCGAGCCGAAGGAGGAGGTCAGGCCCAGGTTCGGCGGAGCGCCGGCGCCGGGCTTGAGGATCATCGTCTTCTCGTAATCGCCGCCGTCGTGCAGCAGGAACTTGATCTTGTACTTGCCGATCTCGACGGTGTCGTTGTCGGCCAGCAGCTGTTTCTTGATCGCCTTGCCGTTGATGTACGTGCCGTTCGTCGAGTTGAGGTCTTCGATGAAGACGTCAGCACCGACCATCTGCAGCACGGCGTGCTCGCCGCTGACCGCGAGGTTGTCGATGACGATGTCGTTGTACGGCCGCCGACCCAGCGTGGTCTTGTCCTTGGTGATCTGCACCTCCTTGATCACCACGCCGTCGAGCGAAACCACCAGTTTGCCCATGTATGACCTCAAGTTCTGTTGTACGTGCCGCGACTCTTCAGGCGGGGATGTCAGTTGCCGCCACGCCGGCCGAAGGGCCACCAGCCCCGCCCTTCGGTACGTTGGCGGCCCTCCGCTCGGGCCAGGATGAGTGCGATGTTATCGCGGCCGCCGGCGTCATTGGCTGCGTTGATCAAGGCATGTGCGGCCTCGGGCAGCGCCGGATGGCCGTTGAGGAGATTGGCCAGGCTGTCGTCGTCCAGCATGTCGGACAGGCCGTCGGAGCAGAACAGGTAGGTGTCGCCCGGCTGCACCTCGTGCAGATGCAGCTCCAGCAGCACCGTGTCCTCGACGCCGACGGCGCGGGTCACCAGGTTCTTGTTGCTGGAGAAGGCGGCTTCCTCGACGGTCAGCAGGCCGGCGTCGATCTGCTCCTGCAGCAGCGAATGGTCGCGCGTGATCTGGGTCAGGCGGCCGGCGCGCAGGCGGTAGCCGCGCGAGTCGCCCACATGACCCAGCAGCAGCCCTTCGGGGCGGAACACGCCCAGCACCAGCGTCGTGCCCATGCCCGCGTAGCGCGGGTTGGTGTTGGCGGCATTGAAGATGGCGCGGTTGGCGTTGTCCACGCAGATGTCCATCGCGCGCTTGACCTCGCCGGCGCGCGCCTCGCGCCCCGCGTCCTTGAGCCAGCGGCCGAGTTCGACGTTCACGAAGCTGGTCAGCATCTGGCTGGCCACCTCGCCGGCGTTGTAGCCCCCCATGCCGTCGGCCAGCACGGCCAGGCCGGCTGCCTCGTCGAGGGCGACCGAGTCCTCGTTGTTGTCGCGCGCCCGGCCCACGTCGGTGGCGCTGAAGAACTCCAGGGTCATGAGGCAGGTGGCGGGTCAGGCGGCTCGGAGCCAGGGGCGGTGGAGCGGCGATTCTGCCCTGCTTCCTCCACCGTCAAGCGCAGTGTTTGTGCGAAGGCCGGGTCGTCGCGTGGCGCGGTGTCGGGCGTCGCCGGCTCGGCCTGCAGGTTCATCACCAGCACGGCTTCGAGGTCGCGCGCCATCTGCTCGCCGGAGGCATAGCGCAGCTCCGGCCGCTTCTCCAGCGCCACCGCCAGCACCAGGGCCAGCGACTCGGGCAGGCCGGGGCGGTGCGTGCGCACGTCGGGTGCCGGCTCGGTGGCGATCTGCTGCATCAGCCGCGCCATCGAATCACCCTGATGCGGCAGCGCGCCGGTCAGCAGCTGGTAGAGCAGCACGGCCAGCGAGTAGAGATCGCTGCGGCCATCCACGGTCAGGCCGGCCAGCTGCTCCGGTGACATGAAGGACGGCGTGCCCAGCACGAGGCCGGTGCGCGTGCGGCTGCCGTCGCCGACGCGGGCGATGCCGAAGTCCATCAGCTTGAGCTGGCCGTTGACACGGTCCAGCATGACGTTGGCCGGCTTGATGTCGCGGTGGATAACGCCACGACTGTGGGCATAGTGCAGCGCCCTCGCCAGCCGCACGCCGAGCTGCACCACCTCGCGCGCCGGCAGCAGTTGGCCCGCCTTGGTGAACAGGCTGAGGTCGCGGCCCAGCACGTACTCCAGCGCGATCCAGGCGTCCACGCCGTCCTGGCCGGCGTCGACCACCTGCAGGATGTCCGGGTGCTCCAGCGCGCCGGCCGCGCGGGCCTCGCGCATGAAACGCTCGCGCACGTCCACCAGGTCCTCGGCCGAGAACTCGCGGCTCAGCGACAGGCGCTTGACGGCGACCTGGCGCCCGGTGGAGCGCTGCGTGGCCTTGTAGACCACGGCCATGGCGCCGCGGCCGATCTCGGCACCCAGCTCGAAATCGCGCAGGTCGGGGGTCGTGCCGGCGCGGGCCTGGGGCGGCGCGGCGCCTGGTGCGTGGGTCTGCTGCACGGCGGGCAGCGTGGAGGGTTCGCTGGCGGGCGCTTCCGGCACGCGGCCGACGAGACGCTGCCAGAAGCCGCCCGCCTTGCCGGTTTTGCCGCCGCTCGCCATGGGCCGATCTTAGGCGGCGCGCCGGCGCGCCAGCAGCAGGCCCACGCCCACCACCAGGACGGCGCCCGCCACGCCCGCGCCGAAGACCAGGCCTGGCAGGCGGACGTCGAACCAGCCCTGCAGCGCCGCGTCGGTGACCGCCATCTCCCCGGCCACGAAGCCCAGCAGCGCGGCGCCGAGGGTGATGATGGCCGGGTAGCGCTGCATCAGCTTCAGCAACAGCGTGCTGCCGAAGATGATCAGCGGGATGGACAGCCCCAGGCCGATGGCCAGCAGCGCCGGCCGCATCGGTGCCGGCGCGGCGCTTGCCGCTGCGGCGATGGCGACGACGTTGTCCAGGCTCATGGCCAGGTCGGCCAGCAGGATGGTGCGTACCGCGCCCCACAGGCCGGTGGCCTCGCCGACTTCTGCCTCTTCCTCGGCCTGATTCATCAGCTTGATGCCTATCCACACCAGCAGCGCGGCGCCGACCAGCTTGAGCCAGGGCAGTTGCAGCAGCTGGATGGCGAACAGCGCCAGCACCACGCGCATCAGGATGGCCGCGCCCGCACCGCCCACGATGGCGTAGCGCTGCTGGCGTGCGGGCAGCCGGCGCGTGGCCAGCGCGATGACGACCGCGTTGTCCCCCGACAGCAGGATGTCGGCCCAGATGATCTTCAGCAGCGCGAAGAAGAAGGCGGCGTCGAGATGTTCCATGGCCTCAAATGAAAAAAGCCGTCGGGATGGCCCGACGGCTTCTGCCCGGGTGGGCGCAGATTACAGCAGGCCCTTGAGCAGCTTGCCCATCTCGGACGGGTTGCGCGTGATGGTGAAGCCGCACTCTTCCATGATGGCGAGCTTGGCATCGGCCGTGTCGGCGCCGCCGGAGATCAGCGCGCCGGCGTGGCCCATGCGCTTGCCCGGAGGGGCGGTGACGCCGGCGATGAAGCCGACGATGGGCTTCTTCATGTTGGCCTTGCACCAGCGGGCGGCTTCCGCCTCGTCGGGGCCGCCGATCTCGCCGATCATGATGACGGCGTCGGTGTCCGGGTCGTCGTTGAATGCCTGCATCACGTCGATGTGCTTCAGGCCGTTGATCGGGTCGCCACCGATGCCGACGGCGGACGACTGGCCGATGCCCAGTTCGGTCAGCTGGGCGACCGCTTCATAGGTCAGCGTGCCGGAGCGCGAGACCACGCCGATGCGGCCCTTGCGGTGGATGTGGCCGGGCATGATGCCGATCTTGATCTC
>CAXDTK010000157.1:0-12658 GCA_963992225.1 uncultured Comamonadaceae bacterium
CCTGCAGGCGCGGGGCGCGTGGATTCGGCAGCGCTGGGAATACGGCGGCCGACAGCGATGCCGACCCGACGCCGCGAAGCTGCAACTGGCCGCCGGCCACCCAGGCCTGCTGGTCGCTGAAGACCAGGCGGCGCTGGCCCGCGATGTCGAGGATCTGCAGCTTGGCGACCTCCTCGGCCGACAGCAGCAGCACGCTGACCGCGCGCGCACCGGCCTTGCCGATGGGCAGCAGCTGGCCACCCTCGGCGGACAGCGTCTTCACGCCGTCGGCCAGCGCGAACTCGGCCGCCACACCGGGCGTCGGCGCGAACACATGGACGATGCCCTGCGCGCCGGCATCCAGCCGCGCGACCGGCTGGGCCGTCGCATAGCGCAGCTGCACGCCGTCGAGGTCGAGGTTGAGCGGCCAGATGAAGTAGGCGCCGCTGGGGATGTCCACCGGCTTCGCCGGCAGCGTGAGGCTGCCGCCCGGCAGCTGCACCTCGAAGCGCACGCCCGCCTGCGCCTGCATGGGGTACTGGCGCACATGGTTGTTGAAGAACAGGAAGCCGCGGTCGCCCGCGGCGCGCACGGACCAGCGCGGCGTCTGCAGGTCGGCCAGCGACGCCGGCACCTGCTCGGGCTGGCGCACCGTCATCGCCGCGAGCCCGGCGCCGTAGTCGCGCAGGAAGTAGTGGAACGGCCGCAGCCTGGCCAGCACCGGGCGCTGCTGGCCATCGGGGCCCAGCGGCGCCTGGAAGTCGTAGCTGATGCGCGGCGTGTCGTTGTAGCCGCCGCTGAGCGTGCTCTCCTCCAGCCCCGTGCCGCCCGGGCCCACCGGGTTGCGGCCGCCGTGGAACATGTAGTAGCCCAGCAGGTTGACGCCCGAGCCCAGCTGCACCGGCAGCATGGCGGCGATGTCGTCGGGCGACACCAGCGTGCGGCGGCGGTACATGGCCGGCAGGCCCGCGCCGTACTCCGCGCCGAAGAAGGGCACCTTGTCCATGTCGGTCTCGGCGGTGCCGCGGCCATGTGCCTGGGTCTGCGCGCCCAGGTCGCCGCTGACGCGGCTGCCGAAGCGGAAGGCATAGGTCTCCTTCGGCGGCAGCTCGGTGGCGCTCTTGGACCAGGGCTCGTCCGGGTAGCCGCCGAACACCGGCATGACCTCGCCGGACGGGTAGACCGCGCCGTCCCAGCCGGTCACTGTGTACAGCGGCACGTCCATGCCGGCCTTCAGCGCCAGCGCCTTCAGCCGGCTGATGTGGGCCTCGCCCTGGCCGGGGCCGCCGAGGTTGTATTCGTTCTCCAGCTGCACGCCCACGACGGGGCCGCCGTCCTTCCACAGCAGGCCCTGGAGCTGCGCGCCGATCTCGGCGTAGAGCCGCTCGACATGGCGCAGGTACTCGGGGTCGTTGCAGCGCGTGGGCAGGGCGTCCACCACCCAGTCGGGGAGGCCGCCGTAGCGGGCCTCGCCATGCGCCCAGGGGCCCAGGCGCACCACCACCTGCAGCCCGGCAGCCCCGGCCAGCTGCACGAAGCGGCGCAGGTCGCGGTTGCCCTGCCAGTCGAAGCGCCCGGGCTGGCCCTGGTGGTGGTTCCAGAACACGTAGCTGGCCACGATGTCGATGCCGGCGGCCTTCATCAGCCGCAGCTGCGTGTCCCACTGCGACGCCGGCGCGCGGCTGTAGTGGTACTCGCCCATGACCGGCAGCCAGGGCTTGCCGTCGCGCAGCAGCAGCTGGCTGTTGGCGGCCAGCGTCTCGCCCCTGGGCGAGCGCGCGCTGCCCAGCTTGAGGTGGCCGTTCTGCGGCGCGGGCGCCTCTGCGCGGGCGTCGAGCCTGAGCAGCGTGTCGGCGAAGGCCGGGCCGGCAGCGGCCGCCAGCAGCGCTGCGCACAGCGTGAGCATGCGGTTCATGCGGCGTCTCCGGTGGGGGTGGTCCGTCTTCAAAGGGCGCGCCAGGCCTGCACGAAGGCACGCGCGCGCAGGGCGGCGGCGGCGGCATCCAGGCCCGGGCTGTACAGCGCCGAGCCCAGGCCGAAGCCGGCCGCGCCGGCCTTCACGTAGGGCGCCATGTTGTCCGGCGTGATGCCGCCCACGGGCAGCAGGCGCAAGGCCTTGGGCAGCACGGCGCGCATGGCCTTCACGACGGTCGGCGTGACCAGTTCGGCCGGGAACAGCTTGAGCGCGTCCGCCCCGGCCTGCGCCGCGGCGAAGGCCTCGGTGGGCGTGGCCGCGCCGGGCACGCAGAACAGGCCCCTGGCCTTGGCCGCGCGGATGACCGCCACGTCGGCATGCGGCATGACGATGAGGCGGCCGCCGGCGGCCTGCACCTGCGCCACCGCCTCGACGCTGAGCACCGTGCCGGCGCCGATCAGCGCGTCGGCCGGCATGCGGCGGGCCAGGCGGGCGATGGAGTCCAGCGCGTCGGGCGAGTTCAGCGGCACCTCGATGACGCGAAAGCCCTCGGCGTAGAGGGCGTCGGCGACGGCCTCCACCTCGGCGGGCGTGATGCCGCGCAGGATGGCGACCAGGGGCAGGTGTTGCAGGGCGGTGTCGAGCATGTCAGAGGCCCATCAGTTGCGACAGCCGCCACAGGCCGGCGGGCGCGGTGTTGTCCAGCAGCAGCGGCGCCGGCTGGCCCAGGTGCTGCAGCGCCTGCGCATAACGGGCGCACAACGCGGGGTCGCCGACCAGCGCGACGCGCTGCGAGCCCTGCTGCAGCTCGGCGGCAATCTCGTGGCCGATCAGCAGGCCCGACAGGTAGTCGGGCAGCTGCTCGGCGGCCAGCCGCTTGAACAGGCCCAGCGTGCGCACGGCGAACAGCTGGTGGCTCAAGGCCCCCGGCTCGCGCGCCGCGTCCACGCCCTGCCGGAAGGCCTCGGGCGACGCCGGCGATGCGCCATCGGCCGGCATCAGGCGGGCCAGCACGGAATGCTGGCGCAGCAGCGCGTACAGCTCGCCGGTCATGTGGGTGGCGAAGCCGGTCACGCGGCCGCTCTTCACACGCGCCCACTTCGAATGCGTGCCGGGCAACACCAGCACCGCGTCGTCCGCCAGCGCGGGGTGCAGGGCCAGCGCGCCGACGATCTGGGTCTCCTCGCCGCGCATGACGTCGGGCTGGGCCGCGTCGTCGACGAGGCCCGGGATGATGCTCAGCGCGTCATCGATGGCCAGCGCCTGGCCGGCCAGCGCCGCGGCATCCGCCGGGCAGCGCACATAGGCCGCCTCGCGCCAGCCATGCTGGCTGCCGACCATGCCGCAGGCAAGCAATTTCAGCCTGGGGTGATCGGCCCGCCAGTCGCCGACGAGGTCGGCCAGCGCGCGGGCGAACACGCTGGCGCCGTGCAGCGTGGAGGCGCCGTCATTGGACTGGCGCGTGGCCAGCACCTTGCCGTCGGCGCCGAGCAGGAAGGCGCGCAGCCGCGTGCTGCCCCAGTCCAGGCCGATCAGTATTGGCGCGGTCATGTCGATTCTGCGTTCTTCGGGCCGAGCGCCGGGCCGCTCCCAAGCCGGCCCGCCTGGCGAGGTTCGCGGCTCAATGCCGTGAACCTCGGCGTCCCCTTGGGGGACCGACCGGGCTTGCCGCGTTCAGCAGGCGAGAACGGGCGAGGGGCTTTCATCCCTACCATTCCGCGACGCTGCCGTCGGCGTGGCGCCAGACCGGGTTGCGCCAGTCGGGCGCGGTCTTGCTGGCCTCGATGACGCGCTCCTCGTCGATCTCGACGCCCAGGCCCGGCTTGCGCAACGGGTTGATGAAGCCGCCCTCGATGCGGAAGTCGTCCTTGTTGGTGACGAAGTCCAGCAGCTCGGCGCCCTGGTTGTAGTGGATGCCCATGCTCTGCTCCTGCAGCACGGCGTTGTGGGACACGAAGTCCACCGCCAGGCAGGCGGCCAGCGCCACCGGCCCCAGCGGGCAATGCGGGGCCAGGGCCACGTCATGCGCCTCGGCCATGCCGGCGATCTTGAAGCACTCGGTGATGCCGCCGGCATGCGACAGGTCGGGCTGCACGATGGCGATGCCGCCGGCCGCGAACACGCGCTTGAAGTCGAAGCGCGAGAACATGCGCTCGCCGGCCGCCAGCGGGATGCTGGTGTGCTCGGCCAGGCGCGGGTAGTACTCGGCCTGCTCGGCCAGCACCGGCTCCTCGACGAACAGCGGGCGGTACGGCTCCAGCGCCTTCAGCAGCGGCTTGGCCATGGGCGCGGCCACGCGGCCGTGGAAGTCGATGCCGAACTCGATGTCATGGCCGAAGGCGGCGCGGATCTCGGCGATGCGGGCCACCGCCTCGTCCACCTTGCGGGCGCTGTCGACGATGCCCATCTCCTCGGTGCCGTTCATCTTGAAGGTGTCGAAGCCGCCCTCGCGCAGCCGCTTGATGTCGCGGATGACGTCGGCCGGGCGGTCGCCACCGACCCAGGAATAGACCTTCATCTTGTCGCGCACCAGGCCGCCCAGCAGCTCGTACACGGGCTGGCCCATGACCTTGCCCTTGATGTCCCACAGCGCCTGGTCGATGCCGGCGATGGCGCTCATCAGGATGGGGCCGCCGCGGTAGAAGCCGGCGCGGTACATGACCTGCCAGAGGTCGTTGATGCGAGCCGGGTCCTGCCCCACGAGGTAGCCGGACAGCTCGTGCACGGCCGCCTCGACGGTGCGCGCCCGGCCCTCGATGACCGGCTCGCCCCAGCCGACGACGCCTTCGTCGGTGTCGATCTTCAGGAACATCCACCGCGGCGGGACGCGGTAGGTCGTCAGCTTCGTGATTCGCATGGCTCGGGGTCGTTTCGGCAACGCCACGAGCTTAGAAGGGGCTGCTAGCCACGAAATATCGTTTATCGAGCCGAACCCATGCCGATTTCAGATAGCTGGCAGCGCTGGTCGCTGCGGCGACTCGCCGGACTGCGCAATCCCTCACGTGGAGATTCAGGGTTAACCCTTGAATTCATGGTGTTAACCCTTAGAATGCAAAACGTATCAAACGAAGCCAAAAGGAAAACACATGGAACTGCTCATCGTCACCCTCGCCCTGTCCGTCATCGCCGTCGTGGCCCAATTCGGCGACATCCTCGGCAGCCGGTCCGGCGCCGCCGCCTGATTCCCGACGCCGCTCCCCTGGCGCAACGCCTCTCGCGCCTGCGCCCGCCGCTCAAGGCAGCCCAGCGGCGCGGACCTCGTCGGTCAGCGCCCGGATGTCGGTGAAGTCGAAGGGCTTGAGCAGCGCCCGCACATGCGGGCCGAAATCGGCCAGGTCCTTGCCCATCGCATAGCCGGACGAGAACACCACCCAGGCGTCGGGACGGCGCTTCAGGATGGCCCTCGCCAGCTCCACCCCCGACATGCCGGACAGGCTGACGTCGGTGATCACCAGGTCCACCTCCTCCGGCACGTAGCTGGCCAGCGCCGCCTCGGCGGTGTCGAAGGTGCGCAGCTGCAGCCCCTCCTCCTCCAGCATCCAGGCGATCTGCTCGCGCAGCTCCGCGTTGTCCTCGACGAACAAGGCCCGCAACGGCCGCGCGTCGGCGGCCGGTTGCGGCAAGGCCGGCGGCGGCGCCCGGCGCAGCTGCGCCAGCTGGGCCACCGTGCGCACGTAGGCCACCGGCGACACCGGCTTGTGCAGGAACTGCTGGTAGCCGGCCTGCAGCGCGGCGTCGCGGTCCTCGCTGCGCACGAAGGCGGTGACGGCGGCGGCCGGCAGCATGTCAGGCCCCAGCGCCAGCTCGCCCCGCACCTGGCGGATCAGGTCGTAGCCGTCCAGCTCGGGCATGCCCAGGTCGCTGAGCAGCACGTCGAAGCTCTGGCGGCGCAGCAGCGCCAGCGCCGCGGCGGCCGAGGCCGCCGTCGACACCACCGCCTGCTGCTCGGCCAGCAGCCGGGCATGGGCCTCCAGCACGTCGGCATGGTCGTCCACCATCAGCACGCGCACGCCCGCGATGGACGGCTCCGCGTCGTCGCCGGCCGGCGCGAAGCGCGCCTCGCTGCGCCAGGCCGGGCCGGCATCGGCGGCGCGCGGAAAGCGCACGATGAAGCTGGCGCCCTGCCCCGGCCCGGCGCTGCTGGCGGACACCTGCCCGCCGTGCAGCTCCACCAGGTTCTTGACGATGGACAGCCCCAGGCCCAGGCCGCCATGCGTGCGCGTGGCGGCGGTGTCGGCCTGCGTGAAGCGGTCGAACAGGCGCGGCATGAAGTCGGCCGCGATGCCCTGGCCGGTGTCGCTGACCTGCAATTCGACGCTGTCGGCCCCCACGCGGGTGGCCAGCGTGACGGTGCCGCCGGCCGGCGTGAATTTCATCGCGTTGGTGACGAGGTTCATGACGATCTGCGTCAGCCGGGCGGCGTCGCCCAGCACCTCGGCGGGCTGGGGCGCGCCGTGCAGCACGATGCTCAGCTGCCGCGTCTGCGCGGTGGGGCGGGCGGTGTCGGCGGCCGCCGCGACGATGTCGTTCAGGTCGGTGCGCTGCATGTCGATGCGCAGCTTGCCGGCAATGATGCGGCTCATCTCCAGCAGGTCCGACACCAGGTAGGACTGCGCCTGCGCATTGCGCGCGATGGCCTGGATGCCGCGCTGCACGGTGGCGGGCGGCACGCCCGGCTGGGTCAGCACGTTGGCCCAGCCGATGATGGCCGCCAGCGGCGTGCGCAGCTCGTGGCTGACGGCGGCGATGAACTGCTCCTTGGCGTGCGCCGCATGCTCGGAGGCGCTGCGCGCGGCCTGCTCGGCGGCCAGCAGCTGCTCGCGGCGCAGCTGCAGCTCGCGCCGGTCGGTCACGTCGTGGAAGTAGACCGACAGCCCCTCGTCGGACGGGTAGCAATGGCATTGCAGCCAGCGCTCCGCGGGCCCCTCGGCCCGGGCCTCGAACGACACCGCCTGGCGCGCCGATGCCGCCCGCTCGAAGCCGGCCTGGAACGCCGCGGTGCCGAACACCTCCTGCCGGCTGCGGCCCACCAGGTCGCTGGCATGGCGGCCCAGCAGCTGCGCGCCCTGCTCGTTGGCATAGCCGATGCGGCCGTCGTGCTCGATCAGGAGCAGGCCGTCGGTGATGCTGCTCATGGTGGCCTGCAGCTTGCGGTCGGCCTGGCGCAGCGCCTCGGTGCGCTCGGTGACGCGGCGCTCCAGCGTCTCGTTGAGCTCGCGCAGCCGCTCCTCGGCGCGGCGGCGCTCCTCCACCTCGGCGCGCAGCGCGGTGTTGGCGCGCTGGATCTCGCGCGTCTTGCGGTGCAGCTCGGCGAACACCGCCACCTTGGAGCGCAGGATGGCCGCGTTGACGGGCTTGTGCAGGTAGTCCACCGCGCCGGTGCCGTAGCCCTGCAGGCGGTGCTGGTCCTGGTCGAAGTAGGCGGTCAGGAAGATGATGGGCAGGTGCGCGGTCTTCTTGCGCTGCTTGATCATCTGCGCCAGCTCGATGCCGTTCATGTCGGGCAGCTGGATGTCCAGCACCAGCACGGCGAACTCGTCCACCATCAGCGCCCGCAGCGCCTGGTCGGCCGACAGCGCCCGCACGATGCGGTAGCTGGGGTCGTCCAGCACGGTCTCCAGCACCAGCAGGTTGGCCGGCTCGTCGTCGACGATGAGGATGTTGATGGGCTGCTCGTCCGGCGCGCTGGCACCGGGCGGCTGAGCGGTGGGGACGTCGGTGGCCACGGGCATCAGCGGTGCAGCCAGACCCGCATCAGCGACAGCAGCTGCGCGGTGTTGACGGGTTTGGAGATGTAGTCGCTGGCGCCCGCCTCCAGGCATTTCTCGCGGTCGCCCTTCATGGCCTTGGCGGTCAGCGCGAGCATGGGCAGGTTGCGGAAGTCGGGCATGGCCCGGATCTCGCGCATGGTCTCGTAGCCGTCCATGTCGGGCATCATGATGTCCATCAGCACCAGGTCCAGGTCGGGCGTCTGCCGGACGATGTCGATGGCGGCGCGGCCGCTGGTGGCGGTCAGCACCTGCATGTCCTGGTTCTCCAGCAGCGTGGTCAGCGCGAAGATGTTGCGCGCATCGTCGTCCACCACCAGCACGCGGCGGCCGCGCAGCATCTCGGTCTCGCCGTGCAGCTTCAGCAGCACGTCCTGCTTGTCCTGCGGCAGCTCGGTCACGACGCGGTGCAGGAACAGCGCGGTCTCGTCCAGCAGCCGCTCTGGGCTCTGCACGTCCTTCAGCACCACGCTCTTGGCCAGCGCGCGCAGCTGGGTGCGCTCGGCGTCGGACAGATCCTTGCCGGTGTAGACGACCACCGGCACGTCGGCCAGCGCCGGGTCGGCCTGCAGCTGCTGCAGCAGGCCGAAGCCGCTGACGTCGGGCAGGCGCAGGTCCAGCACCACGCAGTCGAAGTCCTGCTCGCGCAGCCGCTGCAGCGCCTCGGCGCCGGTGCCCACGGCCACCAGCTCGATGTCCTTGTAGCTCAGCAGCTCGACGATGGCGCCGCGCTCGATCTCGTTGTCCTCCACCACCAGCAGCCGGCGCGTGCGCGGCACGGTGAAGTCGCGGATGCGGTCCAGCGCCGCCTCCATGCCCTCGCTGGTGGACGACTTGACGAGGTAGGAGAAGGCCCCGTGCGCCAGGCCGTGGGTGCGGTCTTCTTCAGCGACGCTGAAGATCTGCACCGGGATGTGGCGGGTCAGCGGGTCCAGCTTCAGCTGGTTGAGCACCGTCCAGCCCAGCATGTCGGGCAGGAAGATGTCCAGCGAGATGGCGGTGGGCCGGAAGCGCCGCGCCAGGTCCAGCCCCAGCGCGCCCTTGAGCGCCACCAGGCCCTTGAAGCCGCGGTCGCGCGCCAGGCCCAGCACAATGCGGGCGTACTGCGGGTCGTCCTCGATGATGAGCAGCACCGGGTCGCCTTCGACGACGCGGTCACGGTCGTCGGCCACCTGGGTGTCGCGCACCAACGGCAGGCTGGCGCGCAGGTGCAGGCCCAGCTCGGGCTCGGCCGGCAGCCGCGGCGCACGGGCGCTGTCGGCACCGCTGAACTGCAGCGGCAGGAACAGCGTGAAGGTGCTGCCCTGGCCGTGGCGGCTGACCAGCTTGATCTCGCCGCCCAGCAGCGTGGCCAGCTCGCGGCTGATGGCCAGGCCCAAGCCCGTGCCGCCGTACTTGCGCGAGGTGCCGGCGTCGGCCTGCTGGAAGGCCTCGAAGATCAGGCGCTGCTTGTCCGGCGCCACGCCGATGCCGGTGTCCTCCACCGCGAAGGCCAGCACCTGCGGCGCCTGCGACAGCACCGGGTGGTCGGCGCTCCAGCCTTCGCGGGCCAGGCCCACGCGCAGCTCCACATGGCCCTGCGAGGTGAACTTGACGGCGTTGGACAGCAGGTTCTTCAGCACCTGCTGCAAGCGCTTGGCGTCGCTTTCCATGCTGCGCGGCAGGTCGTCGGCGAACAGGATGCGCAGCGGCAGGTTCTTGGCCTCCGCGACATGGCGGAAGTTGCGGTCGATGCTGTCGCGCAGCAGCGCGAACGGGATCTCCTCGATCTCCACCGTCACCGTGCCGGACTCGATCTTGGACAGGTCCAGGATGTCGTTGATGAGGTGCAGCAGGTCGGAGCCGGACGAGTTGATGTTGCGCGAGAACTCGACCTGCCTGGGGCTGAGGTTGCCGTCGTTGTTGTTGGCCAGCTGCTGGCTCAGGATCAGGATGGAGTTCAGCGGCGTGCGCAGCTCGTGGCTCATGTTGGCCAGGAACTCGGACTTGTACTTGGACGTCAGCGCCAGCTCGGCGGCCTGGGCCTCCAGCGCATGGCGGGCCTGCTCCACCTCGGCGTTCTTGCGCTCGACCTCGGCGTTCTGCTCGGCCAGCAGCCGCGCCTTGGTGCCGAGCTGCTCATTGGTCTCCTGCAGCTCGCTCTGGCGCGACTGCAGCTGCACGGTCAGCTGCTGCGACTGCGCCAGCAGCGCCTCGGTGCGCATGGTGGCCTCGATGGTGTTGAACACCGCGCCGATGCTCTGCGTCAGCAGCTCCAGGAAGGCGAGCGAACCGCTGCTGAAGGGCTGCAGCGTGGCCAGCTCGATGACGGCCTTGGTCTGGCCCTCGAACAGCACCGGCAGCACCACCACGCTGACGCGCGGCGCATGGCCCAGGCTGGAAGAGATGGCGACGAAATCGGCCGCGATGTCGGCCAACAGGGTGCTGCGCTTTTCCAGCGCGCATTGGCCCACCAGGCCCTCGCCCAGCTCGATGGTGGGCATCAGCCGCACCGTGCCGCTCTGCGCATAGCTGGCCAGCAGCCGCAGGCGCCGCTGCTCGTCGCCCTCCACGGCCTCGGCGCCGGCCAGGTGGTAGATGGTGCCCTGGTGCGCCTGCACCAGCGGCGCCAGCTCGGTCAGCAGCATCTGGCTGACGGTCTGCAGCTCGCGCTGGCCCTGCAGCATGCCGGTGAACTTGGCGAGGTTGGTCTTCAGCCAGTCCTGCTCGCGGTTGCGCTCGGTGGTCTCGCGCAGGTTGGAGATCATCGTGTTGATGTTGTCCTTGAGCTCGGACACCTCCCCCTTGGCCTCCACCTGGATCGCACGCGTCAGGTCGCCCTTGGTCACCGCGGTGGCCACCTCGGCGATGGCGCGCACCTGGGTCGTCAGGTTGGCGGCCAGCAGGTTGACGTTGCCGGTCAGGTCCTTCCAGGTGCCGGACGCGCCCGGCACATGGGCCTGGCCGCCCAGCCGGCCGTCCACGCCCACCTCGCGGGCCACGTTGGTCACCTGCTCGGCGAAGGTGGCCAGCGTGTCGGTCATGTTGTTGATGGTGTCGGCCAGCGCCGCCACCTCGCCCTTGGCCTGCACGGTCAGGCGTTGCGTGAGGTTGCCGTTGGCCACGGCCGTCACGACCTTGACAATGCCGCGCACCTGCTCGGTCAGGTTGGAGGCCATGAAGTTGACGTTGTCGGTCAGGTCCTTCCAGGTGCCGCCCACGCCGGCCACCTTGGCCTGGCCGCCCAGCTTGCCCTCGGTGCCCACCTCGCGCGCCACGCGCGTGACCTCGCCGGCAAACGCGTTGAGCTGGTCGACCATGGTGTTGATGGTGTTCTTCAGCTCCAGGATCTCGCCGCTGACGTCCACCGTGATCTTGCGGTTCAGGTCGCCGCGCGCCACGGCCGTGGTCACCTCGGCGATGTTGCGCACCTGGGCGGTCAGGTTGGCGCCCATGGTGTTGACCGAGTCGGTCAGGTCCTTCCAGGTGCCGGCCACGCCGGGCACCACGGCCTGGCCGCCCAGGCGGCCGTCGGTGCCCACCTCGCGCGCCACGCGGGTCACCTCGGACGCGAACGAGCGCAGCTGGTCCACCATGGTGTTGGTGGCCTCCTTCAGCTGCAGGATCTCGCCGCGCACGTCCACGGTGATCTTCTTGGACAGGTCGCCGTTGGCCACCGCGATGGTCACGTCGGCGATGTTGCGCACCTGGTTGGTCAGGTTGCTGGCCATGGAGTTGACGTTGTCGGTCAGGTCCTTCCAGGTGCCCGCCACGCCCGGCACCTGCGCCTGGCCGCCCAGCTTGCCCTCGGTGCCCACCTCGCGCGCCACGCGGCTGACCTCCGACGCGAACGCGCCCAGCTGCTCGACCATGGTGTTCATGGTCTCCTTCAGCTGCAGGATCTCGCCCTGCACGTCCACCGTGATCTTGCGGCTGAGGTCGCCGCGGGCGATGGCCGTGGCCACGTCGGCGATGTTGCGCACCTGGCCGGTCAGGTTGGAGGCCATGAAGTTGACGTTGTCCGTCAGGTCCTTCCACACGCCCGCCACGCCCGGCACCACCGCCTGGCCGCCCAGCTTGCCGTCGGTGCCCACCTCGCGGGCCACGCGGGTCACCTCGGACGCGAAGCCGTTGAGCTGGTCCACCATGGTGTTCAGCGTGTTCTTCAGCGCCAGGATCTCGCCCTTGACCTCCACGGTGATCTTGCTGGAGAGGTCGCCGCGGGCGATGGCCGTCGCCACGTCGGCAATGTTGCGCACCTGACCGGTCAGGTTGGAGGCCATGAAGTTGACGTTGTCCGTCAGGTCCTTCCACACGCCCGCCACGCCGGGCACCGCGGCCTGGCCGCCCAGCTTGCCTTCGGTGCCCACCTCGCGGGCCACGCGGCTGACCTCGGAGGCGAAGCCGTTGAGCTGGTCCACCATGGTGTTCAAGGTGTTCTTCAGCTCCAGGATCTCGCCCTTCACGTCCACGGTGATCTTCTTGGACAGGTCGCCGTTGGCCACGGCGGTGGCGACGTCGGCGATGTTGCGCACCTGGCCGGTCAGGTTGGAAGCCATGGAGTTGACGTTGTCCGTCAGGTCCTTCCAGGTGCCCGCCACGCCGGGCACCTGCGCCTGGCCGCCCAGCTTGCCGTCCGTGCCCACCTCGCGCGCCACGCGGCTCACCTCGCCGGCGAAGCCGTTGAGCTGGTCCACCATGGTGTTGATGGTGTTCTTCAGCTCCAGGATCTCGCCGCGCACGTCCACCGTGATCTTCTTGGACAGGTCGCCGTTGGCCACCGCCGTGGTCACGTCAGCGATGTTGCGCACCTGGGCCGTCAGGTTGGTCGCCATCGCGTTGACGGAGTCGGTCAGGTCCTTCCAGATGCCGGCCACGCCGCGGCCCTGGGCCTGGCCGCCCAGCTTGCCTTCGGTGCCCACCTCGCGGGCCACGCGGGTCACCTCGGAGGCGAAGCCGCCCAGCTGGTCCACCATGGTGTTGATGGTGTTCTTCAGCTCCAGGATCTCGCCGCGCA
>CAXDTK010000158.1:0-12599 GCA_963992225.1 uncultured Comamonadaceae bacterium
CACGTAGACCGCCGAGACGGCGGCATTGCCGCGCAGCGCCGCACCCAGCTGCGGCAGGGCGGCCAGCCGCTCGGCCTCGCTGCGCGCCTGCACCAGGGCCCCGGCCGCCAGCAGCGCGACGCTCACGCGCGCCGGCCGCAGCTCGGTCTCCACGGCCGCGGCGGCCTGCTGCAGCATCAGCGCGTCGCTGCGCGTGCGCTCGTGCAGCAGCAGCACGCCGTAGACCAGCGCCACCAGGCCCACCATCAGCGCGCTGAGGGTGACGTACAGGGTCTTGGGTTTCATGCGCCGCATGGCCCGGCAGTATCCGCGGCGCAGGCCGTGCTCCGGCTGACGCGAGGGTGACGTTGCGCCACCGCCGCAGGGCCGCGCGCCGCGCCGCTTCCTACACTGCGGCCATGGACTACGCCCCGTTGATCAAGGAACTCGGCCGCGGCCCGCGCGGCGCCCGCGACCTGCCGCGCGAGCAGGCGCAGGCGCTGTTCGGCGCCATGCTGGACGGCCAGGTGCCCGACATGGAGCTGGGCGCCATCCTCATCGCGCTGCGCGTGAAGGGCGAGAGCGCCGACGAGGTGGCCGGCTTCCTGGCCGCCATGCAGGCCCGCACCGCCGTGCTGCAAGCCCCCGCGGGCCCGCGCGCGGTGCTGCTGCCCAGCTTCAACGGCGCCCGCAAGCAGGCCAACCTGATGCCGCTGGTGGCGCTGCTGCTGGCCCGCGAGGGCGTGCCGGTGCTGATCTTCGGCCGGCACGACTTCGACAGCCGCCACAGCCCCTTCGAGCTGCTGGATGCGCTGGGCCTGCCCGCCAGCGCCACGCTGCCCGACGCCGAGCAGCGGCTGGCGACCACCCGGCTGGCCGTGCTGCCTTTGCAAATGCTCAACCCAGGCTTGAACGCGCTGATGGCGCTGCGGCCACGGCTGGGCGTGCGCAACAGCGCGCACAGCCTGGCCAAGCTGCTGGACCCGTTCCCGCCCGGGCGCGGCGTGCGGGTCGTCGCGGTGACGCACCCGGAGTACCTGGACAGCATGGCCGCCGCCCTGCCCGGCCTGACCGCCCCTGCCGGTGGCGGCGGCCGGGCGCTGCTGATGCGCGCCAGCGAGGGCGAGGCCTATGCCCACCTGCGCCGCAAGGCCCACCTGATCGGCTTCCAGGACGGCACGATGGCGCCGCTGCACCCGCCCGACTCGGCCGATCTGGACTGGCCGCTGTCCCCGGCCTGTGCGCCGGCCGAGAACGCGGCCTTCATCCGCGCCCTGCTGGACGGCACCGAAACGGTGCCGCCGCGCATCGCGGAGCAGGTCGCCGCGCTGAAGCGGCTCGCCACAAACTGAAGTTGCTTATTCAGCCCTGGCATATGGCCCCAAGAATTCTGTAGTTCTTCCGCACGGCAACCTTCCCTAGAGTCGCGGCCTCGATGAAAGTCCGCGACCTCGACCTCAGCAACAACCCGGTCAATGCCGAGCATGCCCAGCTCGGCCTGCCGCCCCTGGAGAACGCCGTCACCCATGCCGGCGACCCGGGCCACCCGGTGCTGCGCGTGGCGATGTGGTCGGTGATCGGCCTGCTGATGGCCTTGTCCATCGCACTGGCGTCGCGGCTGTTCAGCCAGCCGGCCGGCAGCCACAGCGGCATGGAGCTGGTGAGCGCGGCGCTGGCCAGCCGCGAGTTCTGGTCGGCCGTGGTCGTGGGCCTGCTGGCCCAGACGGTGGACGGGGCGCTCGGCATGGCCTACGGCATCACCAGCACCTCCTTCCTGCTGGCCACCGGCAGCAGCCCCGCGGTGGCCAGCGCCTCGGTGCACATCGCCGAGGTGTTCACGACCGGCGTGTCCGGCATCTCGCACCTGAAGCTGGGCAACGTCAACCGCGACCTGTTCGTGCGGCTGCTGGTGCCGGGCATGCTGGGCGCGGCCTCCGGCGCCTGGCTGCTGTCCAGCGTGGACGGCGCGGCGATGAAGCCTTTCGTGGCCGGCTACCTGCTGCTGATGGGGCTGTACGTGATCAGCAAGGTGTTCCGCAAGATCCGGCCGCGCGGCGGCGAGCCGCGCCACGTGGCCAAGCTGGGCCTGTTCGGCGGCTTCGTCGACGCGGTGGGCGGCGGTGGCTGGGGCCCGGTCGTCACGACCACGCTGGTCGGCACAGGCCACGACCCGCGCACCACCATCGGCTCGGTCAACCTGGCCGAGTTCTTCCTGACCTTCATCAGCGCCGGCGTGTTCGCGGTGCTGATCGGCGACGACAACCCCTGGACCACCGTCGCCGGCCTGGTGCTGGGTGGCCTGTTCGCCGCCCCCCTCGCGGCGCAGCTGACCCGGCGCCTGCACACCAAGGCCCTGCTGGCGCTGGTGGGATCGACCATCGTCGCCATCAGCGCGTTCAATATCTACCGTTCACTGGCCTGACCCCCGAGCGCATGTACCAGTACACCGACTTCGACCGCCGTTTCGTCCACGCCCGCGCCGCGCAGTACCGCGACCAGCTGGAACGCCACCTCGCCGGCACGCTCGGCACCGACGAGTTCCGCGCACTGCGCCTGCAGAACGGCTGGTACATCCAGCGCCATGCGCCCATGCTGCGCGTGGCCGTGCCCTACGGCGAGCTGAGCAGCCGGCAACTGCGCCAGCTGGCCCGCATCGCCCGCGAGTACGACGTGGTCACCGAGGGCCCGTTCAAGGGCCAGGGCGGCTACGGCCACTTCACGACCCGCCAGAACCTGCAATACAACTGGATCCCGCTGGTGAAGAGCGCCGAGGTCATGGAGCTGCTGGCCGAGGTGGACATGCACGGCATCCAGACCAGCGGCAACTGCATCCGCAACATCACCAGCGACGCGTTCGCCGGCATCGCGCCCGACGAGCTCATCGACCCGCGGCCTTACGCCGAGATCCTGCGCCAGTGGAGCACGCTGCACCCCGAGTTCGCCCACCTGCCGCGCAAGTTCAAGATCGCGATCTCCGGCGCCGCCGAGGACCGCGCGGCCATCGGCTGGCACGACATCGGCCTGCAGCTCAAGAAGAACGCCGCCGGCGATGTGGGCTTCCAGGTCTTCGTCGGCGGCGGCATGGGCCGCACGCCCATCGCCGGCGTCGAGATCAACGCCTTCGTGCCCTGGCAGCAGATCCTGGTCTACATCGAGGCCATCGTGCGCTGCTACAACCTGGCCGGCCGGCGCGACAACCTCTACAAGGCCCGCATCAAGATCCTCGTCAAGGCCGAGGGCCAGAAGTTCTTCGACGCGGTCAACACCGAGTTCGCGCGCATCCTGGCCGACGACCCCTCGGGCCACGAGCAGATCATCCCGCAGGCCGAGCTGGACCGCGTGAAGGCCAGCTTCGTCGACCCGGAGGGCGTGAAGGCCCAAGCCGCTGCGCAGCTCGACACCAGCGATCCGGCCTTCACCCGCTGGCTGACCCGCAACGTGCACGCGCACCGGCTGAGCGGCTACCGCGCCGTCACGCTGAGCCTCAAGCGCGTGGGCATTCCGCCGGGCGACACCTCGGCCGACGTGATGGACACCGCGGCCGCGCTGGCCGACCGCTTCAGCCACGGCGAGCTGCGCGTCAGCCACCGCCAGAACCTGGTGCTGCCCTGGGTGCGCGAGGCCGACCTGCCCGAGCTGTTCCAGGCCGCCCGCGCCGCCGGCTTCGCCACCGCCAACGCCGGCCTGCTGACCGACCAGATCGCCTGCCCCGGCGGCGACTACTGCGCGCTGGCCAACGCCCGCTCGCTGCCGCTGGCCGCCGAGATCGCCGAACGCTACGCCGACCCCGACGAGCTGGAGGCGCTGGGCGAGATCGACCTGCACATCAGCGGCTGCATCAACTCCTGCGGCCACCACCACAGCGGCCACATCGGCGTGCTGGGCGTCGACAAGGACGGCGCCGAGTGGTACCAGCTGACGCTGGGCGGCAGCGACGGCTCCACGCTGTCCGGCACCACCACGCCGGGCAAGGTCATCGGCCCGAGCTTCGCGGCCGACGAGATCGCCGACGCCATCGACGCCGTCATCGAGACCTACAAGCGCGAGCGCCGCGCCGGCGAACATTTCATCGACGCCGTCAAGCGCCTGGGGCTAGACCCGTTCAAGACCGCGGCCAACGCCGTGCGCACGTCCACCGCCAAAGCATGATGAAGTTCGTCAACCCCTCCACCTGCCCCTGGCTGCATGCCGTCGGTGAAGACGGTCCCAAGCCCGACCCCGATCCGGCGCCGCACCGCCTGCTGACGCTGGAGCAGTGGCATGCCGTCAAGGCGCATTGGCCGCGCGACGTGCCGGTCGCCATCGAGTTCCCGAACGACGCCGACATCCACCAGCTCGCGCCGGACCTGGCCTGCATCGCCCTGGTGGTGCTGGACTTCCCGAAGTGGACCGACGGCCGCGCCTACAGCCAGGCCCACCTGCTGCGCACCCGCTACAAGTTCAGCGGCGCCATCCGCGCCCGCGGCGAGGTGCTGGTGGACATGATGCAGTTGCTGGTGCGCACGGGCTTCGACGAGGCGGTGCTGCGCGGCGACCAGTCCAGGGCCGATGCGCAGAAGGCGCTGGACCTGTTCGCGCCGGTGGGCTTCTACCAGGGCGACGTGGGCGAGACGCGGCCGTGGTTCCTGCGCCGGAGCGCGGCATGAGCGACGGCGTCAGCAGCCTGCCCTGGGCCGCCGCGCCTGCGGCCGCGTCATCGGCAGGAAAGGCGATCGGCCTCTACGCCAGGTGGACGCCGGCGCTGGACGCCAAGATCGAGGCCGCGCTGCAGCGGCTGCGCGACGCGAGCATCCAGCACGGCGACGGCCTGGTGCAGAGCAGCAGCCTGGGCGTGGAGGACATGGTCATCACCGACCTGATCGCCCGCACCGGCCTGCCCGTTGCCATCTCCACGCTGGACACCGGCAGGCTGCACGCCGAGACGCTGGCACTGATCCCGCAGATCAAGACCCGCTATGGCTACGAAGTCGAGGTCTTCAAGCCCGTGGCGGACGCCGTCATCCAGTTCGTCGCCCGCGAGGGTGAGGACGCGATGTACCAGAGCATCGAGCTGCGCAAGGCCTGCTGCGGCCTGCGCAAGATGGAGCCGCTCTCCCGCATGCTGAAGGGCCGCTCGGCCTGGATCACCGGCCTGCGCCGCGAGCAGTCCGGCGCGCGGGGCGACGTGGCCTTCGACGAGGACGACGGTGGCCCGAACGGCGGCCGCCGCAAGATCAGCCCCATCGCCGACTGGACCTGGGCCGAGGTCTGGGCCTATGTCGAGAAATACGACGTCCCCTACAACCCGCTGCATGACCGGTTCATGCCTAGCATCGGCTGCGCGCCCTGCACGCGGGCGATTGCCGTCGGCGAGGACTTCCGCGCCGGACGCTGGTGGTGGGAGGACTCGACCAAAGAGTGCGGACTGCACGCCAAATCATGAATGCTGCTGTGAAACCCGAACAACTCATCGCCGACGTCGATCACGCGCATCTCGACGCGCTGGAAGAGGAGGCCATCTTCATCCTGCGCGAGGTGGCCGCGAGCTTCGAGCGCCCCGCGCTGCTGTTCTCCGGCGGCAAGGACAGCTGCGTCGTGCTGCGGCTGGCCGAGAAGGCCTTCAAGATGAAGAACGCCGCTCACCCGAGCGGTTATTCCGGCAGCCTGCCCTTCCCGCTGGTGCACATCGACACGGGCCACAACTTCCCCGAGGTCATCACCTTCCGGGACCAGCGCGTCGCGGACATGGGCGAGCGCCTGATCGTCGGGCACCTCGAAGACTCCATGGCCAAGGGCACCATCCGCCTGAGCCACTCGCTGGAAAGCCGCAACGGCCACCAGACGGTGACGCTGCTGGAGACCATCGAGGAACACAAGTTCGACTGCCTGATCGGCGGTGCCCGCCGCGACGAGGAGAAGGCGCGCGCCAAGGAGCGCATCTTCAGCCACCGCGATTCCTTCGGCCAATGGCAGCCCAAGGAGCAGCGCCCCGAGCTGTGGACGCTGTTCAACACGCGCATCCGCCCGGGCGAGCATTTCCGCTGCTTCCCCATCAGCAACTGGACCGAGCTGGACGTGTGGCTCTACATCGCCCGCGAGAACATCCCGCTGCCGCAGATGTACTTCGCGCACCAGCGCCAGGTCATCCGCCGCAAGGGCCTGCTGGTGCCGCTGACCGATGTGACGCCGCCGGAACCCGGCGAGGTCGTCGAGACGGCGCAGGTGCGTTTCCGCACCGTGGGCGACATGACCTGCACCTGCCCGGTCGAAAGCCCCGCCGCCAATGCGAGCGAGGTCGTGGCCGAGACGCTGACCGTCACCGTCAGCGAGCGCGGCGCCACGCGCATGGACGACCGCACCAGTGAAGCTTCGATGGAGAAGCGCAAGAAAGAGGGCTACTTCTAGACCACCCCCTACTCGCTTCGCGAGCCCCCTCAAGGGGGCGCAGCCAGCGGCCCGGCAAAGCCGGTTCCGCGGCAGCCGCTGGGTTTGAATTGGGCGCCGCAACCGGCGCCGTGCTAACGGGCACTGAGAACTGACATGAAGGCATTGAGATTTTTGACTGCTGGTTCCGTTGACGACGGCAAGAGCACGCTGATCGGCCGCCTGCTGTTCGACGGCCAGGCCATCCTGGCCGACCAGCTCGACACGCTGGAGCGCCGCGCCGCCGGCCGGCCCATCGACCTGAGCCTGCTGACCGACGGCCTGGAGGCCGAGCGCGAGCAAGGCATCACCATCGACGTGGCCTACCGCTACTTCGCCACCAAGACGCGCAAGTTCATCATTGCCGACGCCCCCGGCCATGAGCAGTACACGCGCAACATGGTCACGGCCGCGGCCGGCAGCGATGCCGCCGTCGTGCTGGTGGACATCACCAAGCTGGACCTGACGCAGGACGAAGTGGTGCTGCTGCCGCAGACCCGCCGCCACTCGCTGCTGGCGCAGCTGCTGCGCGTGCCCAGCATCGTGTTCGCGATCAACAAGATCGACGCGCTGAACGATGCGGGCGCGGGCTTCGCGAAGGTCAAGACGGCGCTGGACAAGTTCGCCGCTGCCGCCGGCCTGAACGTCGCCGCCACCGTCCCGGTCAGCGCGCTGCGCGGCGACAACGTCACCCAGCCGCTCGACGCGCCGTGGTGGAACGGCGAGAGCTTGCTGCAGGTGCTGGAGCGCCTGCCCACGCTGAGCGAACGCGCCGACGCACCGTTGAGCCTGCCCGTGCAGTACGTGCAGAAGGACGCCTACCAGTCGGCCGGCACCGGCTTCCAGCCGCGCGTGCTGTGGGGCCGCATCGCCCACGGCGCGGTCAAGGCCGGTGACACCATCGAGGTGCTGCCGTCCAGGCAGACGGCGGTCGTCGCCGAGGTCCGCCTGGCCGGCGAGACCGTCGCCAGCGCCGAGGCCGGCGACTCGGCCGGCCTGGTGCTGGACCGCCAGCTGGACGTCAGCCGCGGCGACTGGATCGTCACGCCGGGCTCGGCCAGCAGCACCAAGACCTTCCCGGCCACGCTGGCCTGGCTGGACACCGAGCCCGCCAAGCCCGGCCGCAAGTACTGGGTGCGCCACGGCAACCGCTGGGTGCAGGCGCGCATCTCGGCGATTGATTCCGTGCTGGACATCCACACGCTGCAGCCGCAGGACGCCCACGAGCTGCCCGTCAACGCCATCGGCCGCGTGCAGATGGAGGTACAGCACGAGCTGCCGGTCGAGCCCTTCCGGCACAACCGCGTCGGCGGCGCGCTGATCGTGGTGGACCCGGCCAGCCACCGCACCAGCGGTGCGCTGCTGGTGAACGTGCAGGCCGCCGCCCCGGCGGAAGAGGCCTGGTGATGACCGGCCCAAGGCACCAGGGCACGCAGCCGACCGGCCGCGTGGTCTTCGTCAGCGCCGGCCCTGGCGCCGCCGACCTGATCACGCTGCGCGGCGCGCGTGCGCTGGCGCTGGCCGATGTGGTGCTGGCCGACGCGCTGGCCGACCCGGCGCTGCGCGACCTGGCCCCGCAGGCGAGCTGGGTGCTGGTCGGCAAGCGCGGCTTCGAGCATTCGGCCAAGCAGACCGAGATCAACGCGCAGCTGGTCAAGGCGGCCCGCGAGCATGCCGTCGTCGTGCGGCTGAAGGGCGGTGACGCCAGCATCTTCGGCCGGCTGGAGGAAGAACTGGCGGCGCTGGCCGCGGCCGGTATCGCCAGCGAGGTGGTGCCCGGTGTGACGGCCGCGCTGGCCGCTGCCGCGCAGGCCCGGCGCCCGCTGACCCGGCGCGGCCGCGGCCGCAGCGTGAGCCTGACGACCGCCATGACCGAGGCCGGCGAGCTGCGCGCCGCACGCACCGCCGACACCGAAGTCTTCTACATGGCCGGCCGCCAACTGCCGGCGCTCGGCCGCCAGTTGCTCGCCGCCGGCTGGGCGCCCGACACGCCCACCCTCGTCGTCAGCCGCGCCGGCTGCCCAGACGCCCTCTGCAGCGACCATGCACTGGCCGACCTGGCCCGCGCGGCCCTGTTGCACCGCGGCCGCCCCACCGTCGTCACCGTGGGCGCCGGCGCGGGCCTTGTCGGAGATCAGGGAAAGGCGCAGCCGGCGTCCAATAAAATCGCTGTTTCGCCTGAAATCCCCTTGATGAAGGCGCCCCTCACTGCCAAGAGCTGCCCATGACCCACGTCGTCACCGAATCCTGCATCCGCTGCAAGTACACCGACTGCGTCGACGTCTGCCCGGTCGACTGCTTCCGCGAAGGCCCGAACTTCCTGACCATCGACCCGGACGAGTGCATCGACTGCGCCGTCTGCATCCCCGAGTGCCCGGTCAACGCCATCCTGCCCGAGGAAGACGTGCCCGGCGACCAGGTCCACATGATCAAGCTCAACGCCGAGCTGGCCAAGACCTGGCCCAGCATCACCAAGCGCAAGCCCGCGCTGCCGGATGCCGAGGAGTGGAAGGACAAGACGGGCAAGCTGCCCGAGCTGATCCGCTGACGCCCGGCGCCGCGCGCCGCCTCGCATGCAAGAACTCCCTGCCCCGCGCGCCGACGTGATCGAGACGGACGCGGTCATCGTCGGCGCCGGCCCGGTGGGCCTGTTCCAGGTCTTCGAGCTGGGCCTGCTCGAGATCAAGGCCCACATCATCGACAGCCTGGCCTACCCCGGCGGCCAGTGCATCGAGCTGTACCCGGACAAGCCGATCTACGACATCCCGGCGGTGCCGGTGTGCACGGGCAAGGAGCTGACCGACAACCTGCTGCGGCAGATCGAGCCCTTCGGCGCGACCTTTCACCTGGGCCAGGAAGTCACCGTCGTGCACAAGCAGGAGGACGGGCGGTTCTTCGTCGAAACCAGCAAGGGCACGCAGTTCCTGACCCGCACGGTGTTCATCGCCGGCGGTGTGGGGTCGTTCCAGCCGCGCACGCTCAAGGTCGAGGGCGTGGAGCCCTACGAGGGCAGCCAGGTCCATTACCGCGTCAGGAGCCCCGGCCAGTTCGCCGGCAAGCAGCTGCTCATCATCGGCGGCGGCGACTCGGCGCTGGACTGGGCGCTGAACTTCTGCGCTGCGCATGACGACGGCAACCCGCACAAGGCCGAGAGCGTGATCCTGGTGCACCGGCGCGACGAGTTCCGTGCCGCCCCCGCCAGCGTCGCCCGGATGCGCGAGCTGTGCGATGCGATGGCCATGCAGTTCATCGTGGGCCAGGCCACCGGCATCGCCGAGGCCGACGGCCGGCTCACCGGCCTGAAGATCACCGGCAACGACGGCATCACCCGCGTGGCGCCCTGCGACCAGGTGCTGGCCTTCTTCGGCCTCAGCCCCAAGCTGGGCCCCATTGCGGACTGGGGCCTGGCGCTGGAGCGCAAGCAGATCGTCGTCGACACCGAGAAGTTCGAGACCAGCGTGCCGGGCATCTTCGCGGTGGGCGACGTCAACACCTACCCGGGCAAGAAGAAGCTCATCCTCAGCGGCTTTCACGAGGCCGCGCTGGCCGCGTTCGGCGCCGCGCCCTACGTGTTCCCTGACAAGCGCGTGCACCTGCAATACACGACCACCAGTCCCAAGCTGCACAAGGTGTTGGGCGTGGAGTCGCCCGTCTTCGACTGACTTGGATTGGGCTTGCGAAATGACGCCACAGCGGCGTTGCACGGGCTTGCCGTGGCGATGCCACTGTCTGCGCCCGTGCGCCTTGCTGTGACGCCATTGCGCAAGCCTGGCAAGAGCGGCGAATAGAATGCCGACGCGCGCCGCCTCACGGGCAGCGCGTCTTCGCTAGGGGTGTTGATGGCCTGCTGCCATCGACTGAGACAGTCCCTTTGAACCTGATTGAGGTAATCCTCGCGCAGGGAAGCACGCTGAAAGCCCAGGCCGAATCTTCGTCTCCCGGCCCTGGACTCCGTCGTTTGCCGACCTGCCATCGCTTTGTTTTTCCGATGGCAATCCATTCCTTTTCCCGTTCCACCCTCGGCGCCGCCACGGCGCTGTTCCTCGCCGGTCTGGTCCACGCCCAGACCCTCCCTCAGGTCAGCGTGACCGGCAAGTCCACCGAGCCCGTGCCCAGCCTGTCCGGCTTCAACGACGCACCGGCCAAGCTGCCGATGCAGGCGCTGAGCCTGTCCGCTGAACGGCTGGACGACCTGGGCATCAGCCAGCTCTCGGGCATCACCAAGCTCGACGCTTCCGTTTCCGATGCCTACAACGCCGTCGGCTACTGGTCGCAGCTCAAGATCCGCGGCTTCGACCTCGACAACCGCTTCAACCTGCGCCGTGATGGCCTGCCCATCAATGGCGAGACGTCGCTGTCGCTGGCCAACAAGTCCGGCATCGAGATCCTCAAGGGCAGCTCCGGCATCCAGGCCGGCACCAGCTCGCCGGCCGGCCTTGTGAACCTCGTCGTCAAGCGCCCACTGGCCGAGGACGGCACGGCGTTGGCCGTGGGCGTCATCCAGGGCGGCACCATGGAAGCCAGCGTCGACCACTCGCAGCGCTTCGGTGCCAGCCGCGAGTTCGGCCTGCGCGTGAACCTCGCCGCGGCCCGCCTCCACCCCCAGTTGCGCAATGCCGATGGCCGCTCGCACACCGCGGCCATCGCCACTGACTGGCGCGTCAGCGCCGACACGCTGATCGAAGCCGAGATCGAGTTCAACCGCCAGAGCCAGCCCAGCCAGGACGGCTTCAGCCTGCTCGGCGACAAGCTGCCCGATGCCCGCAACGTCGACCCGAAGCTGAACCTCAACAACCAGCCGTGGACACTGCCCGTCGTCTTCGACAACACGCACGCCTCGCTGCGCGCGCAGCACAAGCTGGCCGGCGGCTGGCTCGCGCAGGCGCACCTGGGCATCCAGCGGCTGCGCACGGATGACCGCAACGCCTTCGGCTTCGGCCTGGACTGCAACGAGAACAGCACGTTCGACGGCGCCTACTACTGCGACCGCTACGGCCCGGACGGCCGTTTCGACCTCTACGACTTCCGCAGCGAGAACGAGCACCGCGACACGACGTCGCTCGACATCTCCGCCAGCGGCCCGGTGCCACTCGCCGGCATGCGCCATGACCTGACGGTCGGTGGGCTGACGAGCCAGTTCAAGGCCCGCTTCCAGCGCCAGGCCTACAACTTCGCCGGCGTGGGCAACGTCGACGGCAGCGCCGTCACGCCGCCCAACCCCGCACTCACCGGCGAGAACACCAACCGCGACGAACACAGCAACGAGCTCTACCTGCGTGACCGCGTGGCGCTTGGCGCCGACACCAGCGCCTGGCTGGGCCTGCGCCACACGCGCCTGCACCGCGAAAGCGTGCGCACCGACGGCTCGCGCGCGACCGACTACTCGCAGAGCGTCACCACGCCCTGGGTCGCGCTAAGCCACGCGCTCGCCGCCGACTGGCTGGTCTACGCGAGCTGGGGCCAGGGCGCCGAGAGCGAAGTCATCCCCAACCGCAGCCGCTACAAGAACCCCGGTCAGGCGCTACCCGCGCTGAAGAGCCGCCAGACCGAGATCGGCCTGAAAACCGGCACGCAGCGCGTCGAGGGTTCGCTGACCGTGTTCGACATCCGCCGCCCGGTGTGGCGCGACATCGGCAGCTGCGACGATGCCAACACCTGCGAGCGCCGCGCCGACGGCGCCGCCCGCCACCGCGGCATCGAGGCCAGCGCCGACCTGAAGTGGACCGGCGGCGGCGTGTTCGCCAGCGCCACGCGGCTGCGCGCACGCCGCGAGGGCAGCAGCGACGCCAGCTTCAACGGCCTGGTGCCCACCAACGTGCCGCAGACCACCGTCAAGGCCCAGTTCCGCCAGGACCTGCTGCCCGGCCTCCAAGCCCAGTTCGGCCTGCAGTACGAAGGCCAGCGCTACGCGACGCCCGACAACAGCATCGCCGTGCCAGCCTGGACGGTGGCCGACGCCGGCCTGCGCTACACGCAGCTGCAGGGCAACCAGACCTGGATCTGGCGCGCTGCGGTCGACAACCTGGCCGACAAGCGCGCCTGGCGCGAGTCGCCCTGGCAGTTCGAGCACAGCTACCTCTACCCGCTGACGCCGCGCACTTTCCGCGCGAGTCTTGAGGTCCGCTTGTGAAGCACCCGAAAAAGTCTCTATAATCGCGGGCTCTGTTCCTCGATAGCTCAGTCGGTAGAGCGCCGGACTGTTAATCCGTAGGTCCCTG
>CAXDTK010000159.1:0-12421 GCA_963992225.1 uncultured Comamonadaceae bacterium
GCCCCAGCCGCCAGCCCCTGCCGTCCCCGCCGTCCCTTCGCCACAGCCAGCGCGGGCTGAGCCTGCTCGGCCTGCTGTTCTGGGGCGGCGTCATCGCCGTGCTGGCGGTCGTCGCGATGAAGGTCTTCCCGACCGTGCTGGAGTACTACACGGTGCAGCGCGTCGTCGACCGCATCGCCGCGTCCAACCCGGCCACCGTGCCGCAGGTGCGCCAGGACTTCGACCGCGCCACGCAGGTCGAGTACTCCATCCAGAGCGTGAAGAGCAGTGACCTGGTGGTCAGCAAGGACGGCAACGACAAGGTCGTCATCGAGTTTGCCTGGGACAAGGAGGTCGACCTGTTCGGTCCGGTCTACCTGCTGATCAAGTACCGGGGCAAGTCCCATTGACGGTATCCAAGGTGCCGCCGCGACGATGAACGCCGCGCTCGATGCCCTGCAGCGCCGCCTCGGCCACCGCTTCGAGCGACCCGACCTGCTGGCGCGGGCCCTGACCCACCGCAGCTACGGCGCGGACCACAACGAACGCCTGGAATTCCTCGGCGATGCCGTGCTGAGCCTGGCGGTGTCCAGCCTGCTGTACGAGCGCTACGCCGGCTCCGACGAAGGCGACCTGACGCGCGTGCGGGCCCACCTGGTGCGCGAGGACAGCCTGCACCGGCTGGCGCTGGCGCTGGGCCTGCCCGAGGTGCTGAAGATGTCCGACGGCGAGGCCCGCGGCGGCGGCGCGCAGCGCCCCTCCATCCTGGCCGATGCGGTGGAGGCGGTGCTGGGTGCGGCCTACATCGATGCCGGCTACGACGCCGCGCTGGCCATCGTGCGCCGGCTGCTGGGCGACACCATCGCCACCTCCTCCATTGCCGGCGACTTCGGCAAGGACGCCAAGACCGCCCTGCAGGAATGGCTGCAGGCGCGCCGCATCGCCGTGCCCAGCTACCGCATCGTCGCGACCCGCGGCCAGGCCCATGCGCAGACCTTCGAGGTCGAATGCGCGGTGCCGGCCCTGGACGTGGCCGAACTGGGCGAAGGCCGCTCACGCCGCACCGCCGAGCAGGAGGCCGCCCGCCGCCTGCTGGACCGCCTGCAGACCCGAACCACCGCCGAACGAGGCAAACCATGACCACCGATGCCGTTACTCCCGCCGCCGCTGACGGCCCCGCCCAGCGCTGCGGCCTGATCGCCATCGTCGGCCGCCCCAACGTCGGCAAGTCCACGCTGCTCAACGCGCTGGTGGGCCAGAAGGTCAGCATCACCTCCGACAAGGCCCAGACCACGCGCCACCGCATCACCGGCGTGCGCACCGTGGATGAAGCGCAGTTCGTGTTCGTCGACACGCCCGGCTTCCAGACCAAGCACAACGCCGCGCTGAACCGCACGCTGAACCGCACCGTGCACGGCGTGCTGGCGGACGTGGACCTGGTGCTGTTCGTCGTCGAGGCCGGACGCTTCGGCCTGGACGACGCCAAGGTGCTGGGCCTGCTGCCCGAGGACAAGCCGGTGGTGCTGATCGCCAACAAGCTCGACGCCGTGCACCGCCGTGCCGAGCTGGCGCCCTGGCTCAAGGGCATGCAGGAGCGCCGCAACTTCGCCGAGTTCGTGCCGCTGTCCGCCAAGAAGACCGCCGACGTCGACCGCCTGTTCAAGATCCTCAAGCCCTACCTGCCCGAGCAGGGCTGGTTCTACGACCAGGACGCGCTGACCGACCGCAGCGAAAAGTTCCTCGCCAGCGAGATCATCCGCGAGAAGCTGTTCCGCCTGACCGGCGACGAGCTGCCCTACACCTCCACCGTCATCATCGACAAGTGGGAAGAGGAGGGCGAGCTGCGCCGCATCAGCGCCAGCATCGTCGTCGAGCGCGATGCCCACAAGGGCATGATCATCGGCCAGGGCGGCGAGCGGCTGAAGCGCATCGGCTCGGAGTCGCGTCAGGAGCTGGAGCACCTGATGGACGGCCGCGTGTTCCTGGAGCTGTGGGTCAAGGTGCGCTCGGGCTGGGCGGACACGGAAGAGCATCTGCGCAGCTACGGCTATGAATGAGGCCCGCGGTTCGGCGGGTACGCCTCCGACCGCCCGAGGGGGCTCGCCCGGCTTGGGGCGGCCCTGCGCCTGGCGGTGACTTCCACAAGGGCGCCGGCGGTCCAGCCGGCCTATGTGCTGCACCAGCACGACTGGAGCGAGTCCAGCCTCATCCTGGACCTGTTCACCCGCGAGTCGGGCCGCGTGGCCGTCGCGGCCAAGGGCGCCAAGCGGCCCTACTCGCAGCTGCGCGCGGTGCTGCTGCCGCTGCAGCGCATCACGGTCAGCCTGTCCAAACCGGCGAAATCGGGCGCGGCCGCGGGCGGCGAGGTGCAGACGCTGCGCAGCGCCGAATGGGGCGGCGGCGCGACGCTGCCCAGCGGCGCCGCGCTGTTCTCGGGCTACTACCTCAACGAGCTGCTGATGAAGCTGCTGGCCCGGCACGACCCGCATCCGCAGCTGTTCGACGCCTACGCCGACGCGCTGGCCCATCTGGCCGAAGGCGACAGCGCGCTGCGCGCCTTCGAGATCAGGCTGCTGGTCGAACTGGGCCTGCTGCCCGACCTCAGCATCGTCACGCCCACGCAAGCCCCGGTCGACCCGACGCGCCGCTACCAGCTCTCGCCCGAGTCGGGCCTGATCCCGCCCACGGGTGATGCCAGCCTGCCGGGTGCGCTGCTGATCCAGCTGCAGGCCGCACTGCTGCATGGCAGCCCGGCCGCGCTGCGCCAGACCTGCGCCGCCGCCCCGCAGATGCTGAAGACCACGCTGCGCGGCCTGCTGCACCACCACCTGGGCCACCAGCCGCTGCGCACCCGGGCGCTGATGGTGGACGTGCAGCAGCTGCTGGACCGCTGACCTGCCATTGACCCCGCTGCGGGCGGGCTAGGGCCGACCCTAGCCAGGGTTGCCGCCGAAATAGGGCCAGACGCAGCTTTCGGCCGCGCGGGGCCCTGCGAACAATGGGCGGCATCGCGTCGGACCGCGTTGCCGCCCGGCACCGTGCCCACGCATCACCGCCGCCCGGAGAGCCCCATGCCACCGACCACCGTCGACACCGCCGTCAAGGACATCCGCCACCACATGGAGACGGGCTGGTTCAACCCGGTCACCCATGGCGACATCAGCAGCGTCAAGTCCATCCTGTCCAACCTCAACGCCGCCGACACGCGCGCGGTGATCGGCAAGCTCGGTGCGAACGAGCTGCGCCAGATCGCCGACGAGATGAACGACGACGCGTGGTTCGGCAACGGCGGCCTGAGCCACGGCGAGCGGCGCGACTTCTTCAACGAGATGGCGCGCGACCTGGGCGGCGCGGAGCTGGCCCAGCTGTCGCAGGCCTTCGACCGCACGGCCGGCCGCCAGACCTCGCGCGACCGCCTGCTGGCCGACGACAACATCACCGCGCTGGCCGCTGCGGTCGGGCAGCATGGCAGCACCCGGACCCAGCTGGACTTCATCGCGCAGCTGGCCGGCGCCTCGACCGACCAGACCGCCATCGACACGCTGCACGAGTCGCGCCTGCACGACCCGCAGGCACGCGCCATCGCCGAGGTCATCGGCAGCATGGGCCACAGCCCGGCGGCGGCCCAGCAGGCGCTGCAGAGCCTGCTGCCCGAGCAGCGCCTGGCAGTGCTGAAGGCGGCCGCCAACGAGGCCCTCGTCGTGGCCGGCGGCATGGGCGGCGGCGTCGGGGCCGTGCGCACCGACACCGCGGCGCTGGAGCAGCTGCTGAAGGTCGCCGGCGGCATCGGCGACGCCGACACCAAGGCGCGCGTCTTTGCCGACGCCGCCGCGGTGATGACCGACCTGGCCGGCCGCGGCCGCGGCGACGCCGCGGAGCAGGTGCGGCGCAGCATGGGCCAGCTGATCCTCAGCGACACCAACGGCGTGATGCGCGAGCTGGCCGCCAACCGCGAGACCGCCAACGGCTCGGCGCTGGCGGCCTATGCCAAGGCCTCGCTGAACGCCAAGGACTTCGGCGTGCTGGGCGAGATGCAGGCGCAGATCTCGCTGGGCAACGGCAAGAACGAAGACCCGGTGAAGCGCTTCGAGGCCCAGGTCACCGCGGCCAGCGGCGGCCAGCGCTTCGTCAATGCCGAGACGGCGGGCTACTACGCCGGGGCCGTCAGCGCCGCCGTCAAGGGCATCACGCAGGACGCCAAGGAGCAGGGCGACCTGATCAACGCCACGCTCAAGAGCGTGCTGACCGTCGTCGACAAGACGGCCGGCCGCGCGCACCCGGCGGTGGGCATCGGCGCCTCGGTGCTGAAGGAATGGACCCAGTTCGGCGTGAAGGCCGCAATGGACGCCAAAATCAGCAGCCAGGTGAGCGCCGACGACAAGCTGTTCTGGGCGCTGGTGCCCAGCGCCGCCACCAGCACGCTGCCCAACGGCCGGCCCGACCTGGAGCAGGCCGCCAGCAGCGGCGCCGGCGCGGCCTTCAACGGCACCTGGATCGTCACCCGTGAACATGCCAAGCCATGAACCCCATCCTCCCGCCGACCCCCTGCGCCGCGCGCACCAGCGGCGCCTTGGCGCCGGCCTGCTGGCGGCGGGCCTGGCCATGATGGGCACTGCCGCCGAGGGTGTCGCCGCCGTGGCGCTGCCCGCGCCGCCGGCCGACGCCCAGGCCGTGGACTGGGACCATTTCGGCGAGCCCACCCTGTCCGCCGCGCGCCGCGCCAACGTGGCCGCCAGCCGCGCGCTGCTGCCGGCCGCCGGCCTGCGGGTCGACACGCAGCTCTACCGCCTGCCCGGCGAGACCGATTGGGCGCAGGTGCTGGGCCATTACCGGCAGGGCGCGGCGCCCGCCTGGCAGCCCAGGGCCGGCAGCGACCGCGTGGAGACCGGCAACCCGGCCCGGCAGCAGCAGTTCAGTGCCGCCGCCGATGCGGGGCAGCGCTTCGCCATCGTCTGGCTGCCGGCCACCGGCGAGGTGCGCGACGGCCTGCTGATGGTGCTGCGCACGCTGCCGGCGCGCTGACCGCCGTGCCGGGGGGGCGGGCCGTGCCGGGCGGCCCGCTCCACTAACATCCCGGCCATGAACCCTCTTGCCCACGCCGGCGCCCGTTGCGCGCTGTCGGTCAACGTCAACAAGGTCGCGCTGCTGCGCAACACCCGCCACCTGGGTATCCCCAGCGTGCTGCGCGCCGCCGAGCAATGCCTGCTGGCCGGTGCCCAGGGCATCACGGTGCACCCGCGGCCCGATGCGCGCCACATCCGCGCCGCCGACGTGGACGAGCTGGCGGCCTTCCTGAAGGACTGGCCCCAGGCCGAGTTCAACATCGAGGGCAACCCGACGCAGAACCTGATGGACTTCGTGCGCAAGCACCGGCCGCACCAGGTCACCTTCGTGCCGGACGCGGAAGACCAGTTCACCTCCGACCATGGCTGGACGCTGCCGCAGGATGCCGAGCGCCTGCGGCCGCTGATCCGCGAGGCCCAGGCCCTGGGCGTGCGCGTCAGCCTGTTCATGGACCCGCAGCCCGCGGCGATGGCTGCCGTGGCCGAGCTGGGTGCGGACCGCATCGAGCTCTACACCGAGACCTTCGCCAGCGCCTTCGGCACCGCGCGCCAGGCCGAGGTGCTGGCCGGCTTCACCGCCACGGCCGAGGCCGCGCTGCGCATGGGCCTGGGGCTGAACGCCGGCCACGACCTGAACCGCGACAACCTCAGCGTCTTCCTGCGCCATGTGCCGGGGGTGCAGGAGGTGTCCATCGGCCATGCGCTGGTCGCCGATGCGCTGGAGCTGGGCTACACCGAGACCGTGCGCGCCTACCAGCGCGTCATCGCGACGGCCTACGTGTGACGACGCTGCGGCGCGCCGTGCCGGCCGATGCGCCCCGCCTGGCCGCGCTGGCGCGCTGGGTCTGGCTGGACAGCTACGCCGAGGGCGGCGTCACCGAGGCCTTTGCGGGTTACCTGGACGCCGCGTTCACGCCGGCCGCCTTCCGGCAGCTGCTGCAAGACGCGCAGCGGGCGCTCTGGGTGGCGGAAGACGCCGGCGCGCTGTGCGGCATGGCGCAGCTGTGCCGCGCTGCACCGGCGCCGGTGGCTGCGGACCGGCCGGCCCCCGACGTGGAGCTGGAGCGCCTGTACGTCGCGCCGCCCTGCACCGGCCGCGGGCTGGGCCGCCAGCTGCTGGCCGCGGCGCGCGGCACCTGGCCGCAGCAGGCGCTGTGGCTCAGCGTCTGGGTGGGCAATGCCGGCGCGCGGCGCTTCTACGAGCGCGAGGCCGGCCGGCAGGTCGGCGAGACCGACTTCCTGCTCGATGGCCAGGCCCATCGCAACCTCGTGTACGCCTGGAGCGCCCCATGATCTACGGCATCGGCACCGACATCTGCGACATCCGCCGCATCGAGGCGACGCTGGCCCGGCGCGGCGAGCGCTTTGCCGAGAAGGTGCTGGGCCCGGAGGAGCTGCAGGTGTTCCGCGCCCGGCGCGCACGCGCCGAGGCGCGCGGCCTGCGCTACCTGGCCACGCGCTTCTCGGCCAAGGAGGCCTTCAGCAAGGCCATCGGCCTGGGCCTGCACCTGCCGATGCGCATGCCGGACTGCCAGATCCTCAACGAGGCCAGCGGCCGGCCGGTGCTGCGCTTGTCCGGCGCGCTGGCGGACTGGTTCGCGCAGCGCGGCCTGAGCGGCCAGGTCACGCTCAGCGACGAGACCGACTACGCGGTCAGCTTCGTCGTCGTGGAAGTGGCCGGCCCGCCGCCCTCGGCCGCCTGAGGCGCGCCGCCGCTCAGCGCGGTGGGTGGAACAGCAGCCGCTCGGCCAGGTCGCGCCGGGCCGGCGTCTGGGTGCGCATGCGGTCCAGCATCGCGATCACCGGCTCGCAGGCCGGGCCCGCGCCGGCGGTGGCCGGCGTGTCCGCCCACAGGCGCGACAGCATGCCCAGCGCCGACGCGCCCACGGTGCGGCTCAGCACCTCCAGCTCGACCGCGCTGGGCGGCTTGGGCAGCCAGCGCGGCGGCTGGCCGGTGGCGGCGTCGTACAGCCACTCGGTCTCCTGCACCTGCAGCGCCGTGGGCAGCTGCTGGCGGCTCGCCAGCCGGCCTTCCAGCAGGTCGCGGCAGGCCGGCCGCACGCCCGGCGCCGCCGGCGCCTGCAGCGCCCGCAGCTGCGCGGCGACCAGCTGCACATAACGGCGCCGCATCACGGGGTCGGTGCCGCCGATCAGGCCCGGCAGCAGCTGGGCCAGCTGCGGCAACGCGGCCGCCTGCACCTCGTCATCATCGGCGCCGGCCTTGCGGGCCGCCCACATGCGGCGGGCGGTGGCGGCGATGGTGCCGGCGGTGTGCTGCTCCAGCGCATCCCAGACCGGGTGCATGCGCAGCGCGTCCTCGAAGTCGGCCAGCTCGGCACCCGCCGCGGGCGGCAGCGGGATGGCCAGCGTCTGCGGCAGCGGCGCGATCAGCGCATGGGCGCGCAGCTCGTCGGCCGGCGCGAACCACATGCTGTTCGACGAGGTGCGCAGCGTGCGGTCGATCATGGTCTGCGGCAGGCCCAGGCCGCGGTAGGTGGCGGCCAGCTGCTGGTTGGCCAGCTCCTCGAAGACCGGGTTGTAGGTGTCGGTGGACGCGCGGTGGAAGCCCAGCCGCGCGCCCGGCGCCAGCTGGCGGGTCTGGCCGGCCAGGAAGACCACCGTGCAGGCGCTGGCGCAGGTGCCGACCGCGCGCACCTCGTGGCCGCGCGTCTTCAGCGCCGTCGCCATGCGCTCGGCCTCGTGCAGCCGGCCGCCCGGCGATACCAGCTCCACGCGGCGCAGCGCCCGCGCCGGCTCGCTGTCCAGCAGCCGCAGCAGCCGGTCGGCGTCGCCCATGCCGATGGTGCCGTCCAGCCGCAGGCTGCGCCCGTCGGCCGACAGGCTCAGCGTGGCCTGGCCGATGGGGTCGATGCCGCGCGCCATCAGCGTGTATTCGCCCAGGTTGGGCACGAAGCCCAGCAGCACCGAGGCCGCCAGCTGCAGCGCACCCAGCCCCAGCGTCAGCCGCGCCAGCCAGCCCCACAGGCGCGAGAAGCCGTCGCGCAGGTAGGCAGTGGCGGCGCGCCAGGCGCCCACGAGGCACCAGGTGTTCAGCGCCAGCAGCAGCGGAAAGCCCAGCAGCACGACGATGGCGCTGACCTGCAGCGAGTCGCCCTTGACGCTGATCCAGCTCATCAGCCCCGTCAGCATCAGCGCCAGCGGCGTGGCCAGCAGCACGTTGTTGAGCCAGTAGCTGCGCGCCAGGCTCTGCTCGCCGCGCCAATGGCTGGCGAGGTAGCTGCCGCGCGCCGGCCGCGCCACCTTCTGGCGCGCCGGCGCCCGGGTGGCGGCGCGCGGGCGCACCACCGGCCGCTGCCAGTCCGCCGGCGGCTCGGGCGGCGGCGGGGCCGACTGCAGCGCCTCGGCGGCGAGCGAGGTGGGGTCGACGTAGGGGCGGTGGCGGTTGCTCATGGCCGGTGCGCGCGTGGGAGGCGGGTCGGATCAGGGCTTCTTCAGGGCTTCTTCTTGGGCGCGGCCTTCGCGAGCGACTCGCCCTTGGAGGTCGTGACCATCGTCATGTCCATCGCCATGCGGCCGTTGTCCGGCATCTGCAGCGTCATCTGCATGTCCATGCCCAGCTTGCTGGCCAGTGGCAGGCGGTCCGCCAGGCGCAGGCTGCTGCTGCCCTTGCCCTTGCCGCTGAGCTGCATGTTCATCATGCGCGGCGCCGCGGCAGGCGCCGAGGCGGCGTCGCCCTCGGGGGCCGAGGCCGCCGACGCGGCGGAGGCTGCGGCGGCCGGTGGCGGTGCGGGCGTGTTGACGTCCATCGTCATGTCCAGGCCGAGGTCGAAGTGCGCCACGCCGCGCTCGACGCGCACCAGCGTGTAGCGCACCTTGCTCTGCATGTTGCCGGCGCCGCCGGGCAGCGGCACGGGCAGCGCCATGTTGAACGGCACCTCCACGCTGTCGCCCACCTTCATCGGGCGCTGGCTCAGTGCCTTGAACAGCTGGAGTGCCTCGCTGACCATGGCGCCGCCGCGGGTGCGCATCATCTCGGCCATCTCCGGCGCGCCCTGGGCGTCCTGCACCTCGAACGCGAAGTCGCGCGGGTTGAAGCGCGCCGTGATGCCCAGGTCGCCGTTGCGGGCCGGCATGGGCGTGACCTTGCCGCCCGCCTCGATCTGGCCGCTCAGGTGCGACGCCGCCACGCTCAGCGGCAGCCAGCCGTCGGCATCGGGCTGGCCCACCTTCAGCGTCTGCTGCATCTGCATGCTCATCTTCAACGGCCCCATCTGGGCCATGCGCTCGGCGGCCTGGCCGATCTTGGCGCGCTGCTCGTCGCTGGCCTCGGGGCCGGCCTCCAGGCGCATCTTCATGACCGCCTGCACGTCGATGCGCTGGCGCTGGTGCTGGCCGGCGCGCGGCGTGGTGTCGAAGGTGACGACCGGGGCGGTGGGCGCGGCGTGGGCCACCAGCTGCAGGCCGAGCAGGGCGCCGGCCAGGGCCAGGCGAAGGGGCGAAGCGGTCACGGAGGGTTCCACAAAAAAAAGCCGCCGGCGTGGCGGCCGGCGGCATCGTAGGGGCGCGGCATGACGGCGCCCGTCGGGCGCGGCGGTAATTTCACCGCCGCGGGTCAGCCGCGGTAATTGTTCAGCAGCGGATAGCGCCGCGCCGCCAGCCCGAACAGCGCGGCGGCCACCAGCGCGAAGGCGGCGAAGAAGAACATCAGGCAGGCCGTCTCGCTGTAGCCGGTGGACTTGATCGCCGCCAGCGCCGCAGGGCTCTTGATGCTGACGTTGGACAGCAGCACCCACAGGTTGCCCACCGTCACCGACAGGCTCCAGAAGCTCATGATGGTGCCCTTCATCGCCATCGGCGCCTGGCTGTACGCGAACTCCAGGCCGGTGGCCGACACCAGCACCTCGCCCAGCGTCAGCAGCGCATAGGGCAGCACCTGCCAGACGATGCTGACCGTGTCGCCGGCGTCCAGCCACAGCTGCAGCGTGCCGGCCGCGATCCAGGCGACACCCGACAGCGCGATGCCCGCGCCCATGCGGCGCAGCGCCGTGACCTTCAGGCCCAGACGCTCCAGCAGGGGGTACAGCACCAGGTTGTTGAAGGGGATGAGGATCATCACCAGCAACGGGTTCAGCGCCTGCATCATGGACGACTGGAACCACTCGGGCTTGGCCATCTGGTCGGCCTGCAGCACCCAGGTGGAGGCCTTCTGGTCGAACAGCGACCAGAACGGCGTGACCAGCGCGAACAGCACCAGCACGCGCAGCACCGCGCGGGCGCCGTCCACGGCCTCGTCGGGGTGGAGGCCGCGCGCGCGGTCCAGCTGCAGCGCGGCGCCGATGCCGCCGAAGCCCATCACCAGCACCAGCGCCAGGCAGACCGCCGCGACGAGGCCCAGGCTGGCCATCTGGCTGAGGCTGTAGGCCGCCAGCAGCAGCCCCACGATCGCGATCGCCAGCCCCAGGCCGCCGGCCTTCAGGGCCGTCCCCACCACCTTCAGGAAGCCGTGCGGGTTGCGGCCCTGGGGCGGCTGGTGCACGTACTTCTTGCGGCCGCTCCACAGGATCAGCGTGGCCAGCGCCATCAGCAGGCCCGGCAGGCCGAAGGCCACGCTGGCGCCGAACTGCTTCAGGATGACGGGCATCAGCAGCGAGGCGAAGAAGCTGCCGAAGTTGATGATCCAGTAGAAGGCGTCGTACACCTTCTGCGCCAGCGAGCGGTTGCTCTTGTCGAACTGGTCGCCAACGAAGCTGGTCACCAGCGGCTTGATGCCGCCCGAGCCCAGCGAGATCAGGAACAGGCCGAAGTAGAAGCCGCGGATGTTGTTCTCGAAGATCGCGAGGCAGGCGTGGCCGGCGCAGTAGACGAGGCTCAGCCAGAAGATGGTCGGGTACTTGCCGAAGAAGCGGTCGGCCAGCCAGCCGCCCAGCAGCGGGAAGAAGTACACGCCGATGACGAAGGTGTGGAACACCTCCTTGGCCTCGGCCTTGCGCAGGTCCTCGGGGATGGCCAGCAGCAGGCTGGTCATCAGGAACACCGTCAGGATGTTGCGCATCCCGTAGAAGCTGAAGCGCTCGCAGCCTTCGTTGCCGATGATGTAGGGGATTTGCGGCGGCATCCTGGCCGCGGGGGCGGCGCCGGCGCTGACGGTGGTGGTCGTCATGGTGGCCTCGTGGGTGTTGAGGTGGGGCTCAGAGAAAACGCCGCGCGGCTTGTGGCCGGCGGCGTTCGGGGCGGGGCGTTGGAGGCCGGTCAGGCTTCGAAGGGCAGCTTCACTTGGCTCAGGTCCTTGCGGGTCTCGACCAGCACCAGCGGGCCCTCGTCGACCACCACCACCGGGGCCGGCTCGCGGCCCAGCGGGGCAGGGGCGGGCTCGGCCGCGATGGCGGCCTGGGCGGCGGCGATCTTGTCGGCATCCGAGTTGACCCATTGCAGGCCCGCACCCGCGGCGATGGCTTGCAGGTCATTCAGCGGCAGCTTGAAGGCCTCGACGACCGGGGCCGGCTTGGGCGCGGGTGCAGGGGCTGCGGCGACCGGGGCGGGCGCCTGCGGCTGGACCGCCACGGGCGCCGTGACCGGCGCAGCGGCACCGGCCATCGCATCCTCGATCAGCGAGCTCTGCAGCGGTGCGGCGTCAGACGCCTCGGCGGCGCCTTCCTGGCCGTCGACGCCGCCTTCCTCGCGGCGATTGCGGTTGCGGTTGCGGCCACCGCGGCGGCGGCTTTCGCGGCCGGCGCCTTCGCCGGTGTCGTCGCCTTCGGCGGCCGGTGCGGCATCGGCCGTGGCCGCGGCGGCATCGGCCGTGTCGGCGGCTGCGGCGGCGCCTTCGGTCACGCCGTCCTCGCCGGCCGTCGTGGCCTGCTCGTCGGCACGGTCGCGGCCGCCACGGCGGCGGCGGCGGCCGCGGCCCTGGCGCTCCTCGCCCACCGGCGTGTCGCCGGTCGGGGGCAGGGCGTTCTCGGCCTGGCTGTCGACGAAGGCGGGCGGCGCGTCATGGATGGCGGCCAGTTCCTCGGTCAACGGGCCGGCAGCGGCCAACGGCGCGTTGGTGTCGGCCGGGGCGCGCTCGGCGCGTTCGCCGCGCGGGCGGCGCTCGCCGCGCTCACCGCGGTCACCACGTTCCTGGCGGTCCGGGCGCTCGGCCCGTTGTTCTGCACGTTCGCCCCGCTCGGCGCGCTGCTGCTGCTCGGGCTTGTCGCCCAGGCCTTCAGCACGCGGCTTGCGGTCGCCGCGCTCGGCGCGGTCTCCACGTTCGCCACGCTCGCCGCGCGCTTCCTGCGGCTTGCCGTCGCGGCGGCCGTTCTGGCCGCGCTCGCCACGCGGCTCGCCACGCTCGCTGCGTTCGCCGCGCTCACCGCGGCGGCCACCGTCGCGGTGCTGTCTCTTATACACATCTCCGAGCCCACGAGACGGACTCCTAT
>CAXDTK010000160.1:0-12410 GCA_963992225.1 uncultured Comamonadaceae bacterium
ATACGAGATAGGAGTCCGGCTCGTGGGCTCGGAGATGTGTATAAGAGACAGGGGTTCAGGAAGGTCGTCGCAAACGCCCTTCAACGCACCCGGCTGAGCACCACCTCAACAGCACTTCCCCACCCGCGCCGAATACCGCGCCGCCTGCCGCTCCCTGAAGAACTCCTCGTACGTCATCGGCGCCCGGTCCGGGTGCGTCGCCTGGTGGTGGGCCAGGTAGCTGCCGTAGTCCGGCACGCCCACCATCAGGCGCAGGCTCTGCGTGAGATACCGTCCGGCGCGGGCGGCATCGCGGGCGAGGTCACCCAGCTGGTCACGCATGGGCGGCGGCCGGCAGCGGCGCGAAGGCCGTTTCCTGCGTGGTCACCTGGCCGCTGCGGCGGGCCGCGCGGATGGCCTTGATGCTGTAGACCAGCACGCTGATCACCACGGCCATGAACAGCGCGCACAGCGCGGCGTCCAGCCGGTCGTTGAAGACCACGCGCGACATCGCGTCCAGCGACTTGGCCGGTGCCAGCACCTTGCCCTCGGCAATCGCCGCGGCGTACTTGTCGGCATGGGCCAGGAAGCCCAGCTTGGGGTCGGGAGAGAAGATCTTCAGCCAGCCCGCGGTCATCGTGCAGACCAGCAGCCAAGCGGCCGGCAGCGCCGTCACCCAGGCGTAGCGGTCCTTCTTCATCTTGAACAGCACCACCGTGCCCAGCAGCAGCGCGACGGCGGCCAGCATCTGGTTGGCGATGCCGAACAGCGGCCACAGCGTGTTGATGCCGCCCAGCGGGTCGACCACGCCCTGGTACAGGAAGTAGCCCCAGGCCGCCACGCACAGGCCGGTGGCGATGAGGTTGGCGACCCAGCTCTCGGTGCGCTTCATCGACGGCACGAAGCTGCCCAGCAGATCCTGCAGCATGAAGCGGCCGGCGCGCGTGCCGGCGTCCACGGCGGTCAGGATGAACAGCGCCTCGAACAGGATGGCGAAGTGGTACCAGAAGGCCATCATGGCCTTGCCGCCGATGACCTGGTGCAGGATCTCGGCCATGCCCACGGCCAGCGTGGGCGCGCCGCCGGCACGGGCCAGGATGGTCTTCTCGCCGACATCGCTGGCGGCCTGCGTCAGCATCTCGGGCGTGACGACGAAGCCCCAGGTGGAGATGGTCTGCGCCACCGTGGCGGCGTCCTTGCCGACCATGGCGGCCGGGCTGTTCATCGCGAAGTAGACGCCCGGCTCGATGCACGAGGCCGCCACCAGCGCCATCACCGCGACGAAGCTCTCGGCCAGCATGCCGCCGTAGCCGATGTAGCGGGCGTGGGTCTCGTTCTCCAGCAGCTTGGGCGTGGTGCCCGACGAGATCAGCGCATGGAAGCCCGACACCGCGCCGCAGGCGATGGTGATGAACAGGAAGGGGAACAGGTTGCCCGCCCAGACCGGGCCGTTGCCGGCCGAGAACTGCGTCAGCGCGGGCATCTTCAGCGGCGGCGCCACGATGATGATGCCGATGGCCAGCGCGACGATGGTGCCGATCTTCAGGAAGGTGGACAGGTAGTCGCGCGGCGCCAGCAGCAGCCACACCGGGATGCTGGCGGCCACGAAGCCATAGCCGATCAGCGCCCACACCAGCGCCGTGGGCGACAGCGTGAACACATGCGCCAGCGTCGGGTGCTCGCTGACCCACTGGCCGCCGAAGATGGCGGCCATCAGCAGCGCAAAGCCGATCACCGACACCTCGCCGATGCGGCCCGGGCGGATGAAGCGCAGGTAGACGCCCATGAACAGCGCCACCGGGATGGTGGCGGCCACCGTGAACAGGCCCCAGGGCGAGTCGGCCAGCGCCTTCACGACGATCAGCGCCAGCACCGCCAGGATGATGATCATGATCATGAACGCGCCGAACAGCGCGATCAGGCCCGGCACCGTGCCCATCTCCTGCTTGACCAGGTCGCCCAGCGAGCGGCCGTCACGGCGCGTGGAGATGAACAGCACGATGAAGTCCTGCACCGCGCCGGCGAACACCACGCCGGCCAGGATCCACAGCAGCCCGGGCAGGTAGCCCATCTGCGCCGCGAGCACCGGGCCCACCAGCGGGCCGGCACCGGCGATGGCCGCGAAGTGGTGGCCGTACAGCACGTGCTTGTGGGTGGGCACGTAGTCCAGCCCGTCGTTGTACTTCCAGGCCGGGGTCTGGCGCTTGGGGTCCAGGCCCAGCACCGTGTTCGCGATGAACAGGCTGTAGTAGCGGTAGGCGATGAGGTAGACGCACAAGGCGGCGGCCACGACCCACAGGGCGCTGATCGTCTCGCCGCGGCTCAGGGCCACGGTGGCGAGGGATGCAGCGCCGAGGATCGCGACACCGGCCCAGGCGAGGTGGCGGCGCAGATTCATGAGGCTTGTCTCCGATGCGGCCTCACCTCGACAGGGGTGCACGGCCGTGGTGCAAGTCTCGAAAAATGCGCACCACGGCGCATCGTGCAAGCCACGCGGGCCAGGGCCGCGGCATCACCTAAGGGTCAACCCCAGGCGGCGCCGCGCCGCGGGGCCGTGCCCCGTGCTCAGGCCGTGGGCGGCCGGGGCGGCGCCGGCTGGGCGTCGAAGCGCTCCAGCGCCGCGTCCAGGCAGGCCCAGGCGGGCGCGCTGGCGGCCCAGATGTTGGCCGTGGGCGTGATCGAGGACGGGTCGTCCAGCGTGCCCAGCCGCACCACCGTGAGGCCCGGCCGGCCCGACGAGTCGGCGAACAGGTGGCTGCCGCATTTCGCGCAGAAGCGCCGGCGCACCTGGTTGCCGCTGTCGGCGGTGCGCAGGTAGTCGGCCACCGGCCCCGTCACCTCGATGGCGCTGCTGGGGAACATCGCGTTGGCGGTGCCGTTGCCGGCGATGTGCTGGCAGTCGCGGCACCAGCACAGGCGCGAGCCGACCGGCTCGCCGGTCAGGGAAAAGCGGACTTCGCCGCACAGGCAGGCGCCGGTTCTGAGGGTCATGGGGTCTCCAGGGTTGAAAGCGGGTTCAGCGCGGGTTGCCGCGGGCATGTTCCACGGCGTAGCGGATCAGTTCGGCCTGGCCGTCCAGGTCCAGCTTGCGCTTGATGCTCTGCCGGTGCGCCTCCACGGTGCGCACCGACAGGTCCAGGTCACGGGCGATCTGCTTGCTGGACGCGCCCTGCCCCAGCAGGCTCAGGATCTCGCTCTCGCGCGGCGTCAGCACCGGCTTGGGCGCCTGGCCGCGGAACAGCCGCCCCGACACGGCCGTGCTCAGGAAGGTGCCGCCCGCGGCCACCGCGTCGATGGCCGAGACGATCTCGGTGGCCGGCGCGTCCTTGAGCACATAGCCACGCGCACCGGCGGTCAGCGCGCGCTGCACGTACTCGGGGTTGTCGTACATGCTGAACATCAGCAGCCGAACAGCCGGCTGCGCCGCCAGCATCTCGGCACCCAGCGCGATGCCGTTGACGTCCTTCAGGCCCACATCCATCAGCACCACGTCGGGCCGCGTGCGGGCCAGCACCGCCAGCGCCTCGGCGCGGTCACCGGCCTCGCCCACCACCTCGAAGCGCGGCACGGCCTGCAGCCGCGCGACCAGGCCCTCGCGCACCATCGGGTGGTCGTCGACGAGCAGGATGCGGATGGGCGGTGCGGTCATGCGATGCGGGCGAGGTCGGCGGCCGACAGTGTCACCGACAGCCGGCAGCCGCGCCCCGGCGCGGTCTCCAGCGCCAGCGCCGCGCCCAGCGCCACGGCGCGCTCGCGCATGCTGCGCAGGCCCAGCCCGCGGTCGGCCACCGCCTGCGCGGCCTCAGCGTCGAAGCCACGGCCGTCGTCGCTGATCTCCAGCAGCAGGCCGCCGTCCGCCGCGAAATGCAGGTGCACCACCACGCGCTGCGCCCGCGCATGCCGGGCCGCATTGCTCAGCGCCTCTTGCGCGATGCGGAACAGCGCCGTCTTGACCGCGTCGGGCAGCTCGCGCTCGGCGCCGTCGATGCCGGCCTCGAAGCGCGTGCCGCCGGCGGCGTCGAACTCGCCGGCCAGGTGCTGCAGCGCGGCGGCCAGGCCCAGCGTGTCCAGCAACGCGGGGCGCAGCGCATGCGACAGGTGGCGCACCTCGGCCAGCGTGCTGTTCAGCCGCTTCAGCGCCAGCGCCTGCAGACGCTCGGCGCCCGCCGGCTCCTGCTGCGCCGACTCGATCAGCAGCTTGGTGGCCACCAGCGCCTGGCTGACGCCGTCGTGCAGCTCGCGCGCCAGCCGGGCGCGCTCGTCCTCCTGGCTGTCCACCACCTCGCGCGCCAGCGCGCGCAGCTTGGCCTCGGCGCTGCGGTGCTCGCTGAGGTTCAGCGCCAGCGCGCCGGCGCTGATCAGCGCGACGCCGAACACCGCCACCGCGCCCACCCACAGCATGGTGGCCGTGATGTTCTGGCGCGCGCCGCGCTCCAGCTCGGCCATGGTGGCCTCGATGCCGTCCAGGTACAGGCCCGTGCCCAGCATCCAGTCCCATTCCGGCACAGCCACCACATAGCCCAGCTTGGGTGCCAGCTGGCTGCTGGACGGCTTGCGCCAGAGGTAGTCGACATAGCCGCCGCCGGCCTTGGCCTGCTGGATGAGCTGCTGGATGGTGGGCCGCCCGCGCGGGTCGCGCAGGGCCCACAGGTTCTGGCCCACCAGCTCGGGCTGGCGCGAATGCATCAGCACACGGCCGTCCAGCGAGTAGACGAAGAAATAGCCGTCGGGCCCGTAGTCCAGCGACGACAGGATGGCCAGCGCCCGCGCCGGCCCGCCGGGCTCGCCCAGCAGCGGCTTGATGGTGCTGACGGCCAGGTCCACGTAATGCTTCAGCTCGGTGCGCCGCGCGTCCATGTAGCTGGCCCGCACCAGCGCATGCTCGCGCTCGGCCAGCGCCTGCTCCTGCTGGCGCACGGCCAGCGCGATCAGCGCCAGCGAGGCCAGCAGCGGCAGCAGCGCGAGCAGGAACAGCCGCCCGCGCAGCGACAGTGACGCCCAGGCCTTCATCAACGGCCGAGGGTGGCCGCCGCCGGCGCCGCCTTGCGCTGGATGGGCTTCCACGCATCCAGCCGCTTCATCACGTCGGCGATGGCCGCGTCCAGCTGCGTGTCCTCGCCGCGGTTGACGGCGGCGGGGTCCAGCTCCACGTCCTGGTCCGGTGCCACGCCCTCGTTCTCGATGCGCCACTCGCCTTCCGGCGTGAAGAAGCGGAAGTAGGGCACGGTCACGAAGCCGCCGTCGATCAGCGGCGGGTTCACCGAGATGCCGATCAGGCCGCCCCAGGTGCGCTTGCCGATCAGCGGCCCCAGGCCCGTGCGCTTGAAGGCATAGGGCATGAAGTCGCCGCCGGAGCCGGCGTCCTGGTCGATCAGCATGGCCTTCGGCCCGTAGATCGCGCCGCCCGGCGTGTCGAACACCAGGCCGTCGCGGTCCTTCCAGCTGCCCAGGTACGGCCGCGCCAGCAGCTCGGTCACGTAGTTGGCCGCCTGGCCGCCGCCGTTGCGGCGGTCGTCCACGATCAGCGCCTGCTTGTCGACCTGGGCGAAGAACATGCGGTTGAAGTGCTCGAAGCCCTGGCCCGCGGTGTCGGGCATGTAGACATAGGCCACCTTGCCGCCGGTCTTTTTCTCGACGTGCTGGCGGTTGCCCTCGATCCAGGCCCAGCGGCGCAGCAGGCCGTCGTTGGCGATGGGCTCGACGACGATGTCGCGGCGGCCTTGCCCGGTGACCGCGGCAGCGTCGCGCGCGATGCTGAGCACCACCTGCTTGCCCACCGTGTTCTCCAGCAGCGCGTAGAGGTTGGTGTCCGCCCGCAGCTCATGCCCGCCGATGGCGAGGATGAAGTCGCCCTCCTTCACGCCCAGGCCGGCCACCGCCAGCGGCGCGCGCAGGTGCGGGTTCAGGCGGTCGCCGGCGTACAGCCGCGCGATGCGGTAGCGGCCCTGCTCGACGCTGAAGTCCGCCCCCAGCAGGCCCACGGCCACCGGCGTCTCCTGGTGCACGTCGCCGCCGCCCAGGCGGTTGTGGCCCACCTGCAGCTCGGCAATCATCTGCACCAGCAGGTCGTTCAGGTCCTCGCGGCGCTGCACATGGGCCAGCTGCGGCAGGTAGCAGTCGTAGACGGCCTGCCAGTCCAGGCCGTGCATGCCGGGGTCGTAGAAGAACTCCTTCTGCATCCACCAGGTCTCGTCGAAGATCTGCTTCCACTCGGCCCGCAGGTCCACGCGCATGCGCAGCCCGGCCAGGTCCAGCGGCTTGCTGTCCAGCTTCTCGTTGGCGTCGCCCACCTCCAGCTTGCCGCCGGCCAGCGTCAGCAGCAGCTTCTTGCGGTCCTCGCTGAAGGAGAACTCGGCCACGCCGCCGCGCAGCTGCTTGGCCTTGCGCTCCTCGAAGTCGAAGCGCCAAAGCTCGGCGGTCGCGCGGCGCTCGGCCTGCGGGGCCTCGTTGCTGGCGCCGGGCTGCGGGCGCAGCAGGTAGAACAGCGCGCCATCGGCCGCCACGGCCAGGCCGTCGTAGTTGCGCTCGGCCTCCGGCAGCGCCACCACGCGGTCGGCCAGGCCGTCCAGGTCGACCTGGATGGGCTTCACCGGCTCGGCGGGCCTGGCGTCCTTCTTGTCGCCCTTCTTGTCGCCCTTCTTGTCGTCCTTCTTGTCGTCCCTGCCCTCGTCGGCCTTGTTCTGGTCCTTCTTCTCGTCCTTGCCGCCGCCCTTCTTGCCGTCCTCGTCACCCGGCCTGGGCGCCAGCGGCGATTTGCCGTCGGCCGCCAGCACCAGCGCGTACAGGCCCGCGCGGCGCGGCCGCTCCTGGGTGGAGAGGTCCAGCCCCACGGCGCTGGGGCCGGTGTTGATGGAGGCCGTGAAGAACAGCAGGTCGCCCTTGGGCGAGAACGCCGGCGTGCCGGCATGCGCCAGGCCGTCGGTCACCGCATGGTTGCGGCCGGTGGCGATCTCGTGCAGCCAGATGCGGCCGAAGAAGTTGTCGCCCGAGCGGGTGTAGGCCAGCCAGCGGCTGTCGGGCGAGAAGGCCACGTCCACGCCACCGCGACGCACGTCGGTCGCCACCTTCACCAGCTGCCCGCGTTGCGGGCCGGCGCCCAGGCCCAGCCGGTAGAGGTTCAGGTGGTTGTCCTGCAGCACCAGTTGCTGGCCATCCGGCGACCAGTCCAGCAGCGTGAAGTAACCCTGCTTCGGCAATGCGAAGCGCTCGCGCGCGCCCAGCCCGGACTGCGCCGCCAGCACCAGCTCGTGCCGCATGCCCGGGGCGTCGGACAGGTAGGCGAGCTGCCTGCCGTCGGCGCTCCACAGCGCGTCCTTCTCGCGCACGCCGGCGGTCTCGGTCAGGTTGCGCACGCTGCCGTCCTTCACCGGCACCGTGAACACCTCGCCGCGCGCGCTCACCACCACGCGCTTGCCGGTGGCCGAGAGCCGCGCCGAGGTCAGGGCCTTGCCGGCATCGCGCCATTGCGGGCGCAGCTGCGGCGCCACGGCCGCCAGGCTGATGGGCAGCTGCTGCGGCGCGCCGCCCGCCGGCCCGGCCAGGTCCAGCTGCTTGATGACGCCGCCGGCCTCGTAGACCAGCGTGCTGCCCTGGGCGTCGACGCTGCGCACGTCCCACTGCGTCTCGCGGGTCAGCTGGCGCAGCGCCTTCGTGGCGGGGTTGAAGGCGAACAGGTTGGCCGTGCCCTTGACCTCGCCATCGCGGTCGGAGATGAACACCACCTCCATGCCCTGGGCCGAGCGGGCCCAGACCGGCGCCGAGTCGGTGGCGTTGACATGCGGGATCTCCAGCCAGGTCTGCCGCGCCATGTCCATGATCCACACCGGCGGCGTGGTGCCGCCGCGGCTCTGGCGCCAGCCGGACTCGGCCACGTAGGCGGCGCGGTAGGGGCGGTAGGCCAGCTGCCGGCCGTCGGGCGACCAGGCGCCCTCGTAAGCCACGGCCTTCATCACCTGCTTTTCGTAGCCGCCCTGCACGCTGACCTCGTAGAGCTGGTTGCTGCGGTTGTTCAGCACCTCGCGCGGCGACGCGAACAGCACGCGCTGGCCGTCGGGGCTCCAGCCGTTGACGACGTCGGACGCGGGGTGCCAGGTCAGCCGCGTGGGCGTGCCGCCGTCCAGGCCGATCACGTAGACGTCGGTGTTACCGTCGTAGCTGGCCGAGAAGGCGATGCGCCGGCCGTCCGGCGAGAAGCGCGGCGCGAACTCGCTGGCCGCGTGGCCGGTCAGCCGGCGCGCGTTGGCGCCCGAGCGGTCGGCCAGCCACAGGTCGCCGGCATAGACGAAGGCCAGGTGCTGCTGGGAAACGGCGGGCTGGCGCAGCATCAGCGTGGGCTGCGCGAGTCCGGCCTGGGCCTGGGCCGCGCCGGAGGTCATCCAGGCGCAGGCCAGTGCCAGGGCGGCCCTGGCCATCGGGAACGGGGTCATCGGGATCTCCGACAGTCGCGTGAAGCCCGCGACTCTAGACCCGCGCCCCGCTCGGGGCTGAAAGTCAGCCCGGCTGGCGCTTGAAGCGCGCCTTCAGGCCGCCGGCGATGACGATCAGGCCGGGGATGAGGATCATGGCCCAGATGATCTTGCTCAGGTGCGTCTGCACCCAGGACAGGTTGCCGAACAGGTAGCCGGCCAGCGTCAGGCTCACCACCCAGACCAGCGCCCCGGCCACGTTGTAGGCCGTGAACTTGGTGCGGCTCATCTCCGCCACGCCGGCCACGAAGGGCGCGAAGGTGCGCACGAACGGCATGAAGCGGGCCAGGATGATGGTGATGCCGCCATGCTTCTCGTAGAAGGCGTGCGCAGCGTCGAAGGCGCGCTTGTTGAAGAAGCGCGAATGCTCCCACTGGAACACCTTCGGGCCGATGCGCCGGCCGATCAGGTAGTTCATCTGGTCGCCCAGGATGGCGGCCACCAGCAGCACGCCCATGGCCACCGGCAGGCTCATGACGCCCGCGCCGCACAGCGCGCCCACCACGAACAGCAGCGAGTCGCCCGGCAGGAAGGGCATCACCACCACGCCGGTCTCGACAAAGATGATCAGGAACAGCAGCGCATAGACCCAGGCGCCATAGGCCGCCACGAAGTCCGCCAGGTGGCGGTCCACGTGCAGGATGAAGTCGATGAGGAAGGTCAGCAGTTCCATGGGCGGGCATTATCCCGGCCCCTCCATGACAGCCCGCCGATAATCCCGGGGATGGACTTTCCCCTGCCAGACGCTCCCGGGTCCGCCGATGCCGCCCCGCCGCGCGCCATCCGCGAGCTGCCCGACGAGCTGATCAGCCAGATCGCCGCCGGCGAGGTGGTCGAGCGCCCGGCCTCGGTCGTGCGCGAGCTGGTGGACAACGCGCTGGACGCCGGCGCCCGCAACATCCAGGTCAAGCTGATGGCCGGCGGCGTGCGCGCCATCGTCGTGGAGGACGACGGCTGCGGCATCCCGGCCCACCAGCTGCCGCTGGCGCTCAAGCGCCACGCCACCAGCAAGATCGCCAGCCTGCACGACCTCGAAGCGGTGGCCACCATGGGCTTTCGCGGCGAGGCGCTGGCGGCCATCGCGTCGGTGTCGGACACGGCGCTGGCCAGCCGCACCGCCGACGCGCCCCATGCCCACCGGCTGGATGCCCGCAGCGGCGAGCTGCAGCCGGCCGCCCGCGCCCGTGGCACCAGCGTGGAGGTGCGCGAGCTGTTCTTCTCCACCCCCGCGCGGCGCAAGTTCCTGAAGACCGACGGCACCGAGCTGGCGCATTGCGTGGAGGCCGTGCGCCGCCATGCGCTGGCCCGGCCCGACGTGGGCTTCGCGATCTGGCACGAGGGCAAGCTGGTGGACCAGTGGCGCGCCGCGGCCGGCGAGCAGCGCATCGCCGACGTGCTGGGCGAGGACTTCATCCGCGAGAGCCGCCCCTTCGCGATGAGCCTGGGGCCCATGGCGCTGACCGGCCGCGCCGGCCTGCCCGAGGCGGCACGCTCGCGGGCCGACCAGCAGTACGTCTGGGTCAACGGCCGCTACGTGCGCGACAAGCTCATCAGCCACGCCATCCGCTCCGCCTACGAGGACGTGCTGCACGGCCAGCGCCAGCCCAGCTACGTGCTGTTCATCGAGATCGCGCCCGAGCTGGTGGACGTGAACGTGCACCCGACCAAGATCGAGGTGCGCTTCCGCGACGGCCGTGCGCTGCACCAGGGCGTACGCCGCGCCTTCGTCGAGGCGCTGGCCGCGTCGCGCAGCGCCGAGGCCGACGGCGGCGCCGAATCGGCGCCCTCGCCGCTGGCCTTCGAGCCCACGGTGCCGGCCACGCTGTATGTCGCCGAGCCGCGGCCGGCCTACACCGCCGCCGCCTTCACGCCGCCGGTGCCGCCCTCCGCCGAGCAGGTGCGGCTGTCGCTGGTGCAGCACGAGGCGCTGTGGGAGCCCGCCACCGCGGCGCCGTCCGCCACACCCACGGCCACGCTCAAGCCGCAGCTGCCCGACCAGGACTGGCCGCTGGGCCGGGCCATCGCGCAGATCCAGGGCGTCTACATCCTGGCCGAAAACCGCCAGGGTCTGGTCATCGTGGACATGCACGCGGCCCATGAGCGGGTGGTCTACGAGCGGCTCAAGGCGCGGCTGGGCGCCACCGCCATCGAAAGCCAGCCGCTGCTGATCCCGGTCAGCTTCGCGGCCACCGCCGAGGAGGTCGCCGCCGCCGAGCAGCATGCCGACACGCTGGCCCAGCTGGGGCTGGACGTGGCGCCGCTGTCGGCCCGCACGCTGGCCGTGCGCTCGCGCCCCGCGCTGCTGGCCGCCAGCGACCTGGTCGCGCTGACCCGCGAGCTGCTGGCCGAGATGGCGCAGTTCGATGCCAGCTCGGTGCTGGAGCGCGCCCAGCACGAGATCCTGGCCACCATGGCCTGCCACGGCGCCGTGCGCGCCAACCGGCAGCTGACGCTGGACGAGATGAACGCGCTGCTGCGCGACATGGAAGCCACCGAACGGGCCGACCAGTGCAACCACGGCCGCCCCACCTGGCGCCAGCTCGACATGCGCGAGCTGGACGCCCTTTTCCTCAGAGGCCGTTGAGCCCAAGCCTATGGCCACCATCACCCTGAAGGGCAAGAAGCCCGCCGCCAAGACCCGCAATGCCGAGGGCGAGAAGCGCGCCCCCGTGCGGGGCAAGGGCGTGTCCAAGCCCCGGCCCACGCTGGCCAAGGCGCAGGCCGAACGCGAAGAGCGCGAGGCGCAGTTCCAAAAGGCCCAGGCGCAGCGCAGCGAACGGCCGGCACCGGCCCGCGACGACCGGCCGGCACGCCCCAAGCCGGCCGGCTTCAGGCCCGAGCGCCCGCAGGAGCCGCGCGGCGGCACCGGGCCGCGGCCCGAGCGCGGCCCGCGCGCCCACCCTGGCGAGCGCGACCCGCGTGACCCGCGCGGGAGGCCGGACGACCGCGGCCCGCGCGGGCGGCCCGACGAGCGTGCGTTGCGCGACGACGCTCCCCACCGCGCCGAGCGCGGCCCGCGCGCCCGGCCCGACGAGCGCCCGGCACCCGCCGACCGCCCGCCGCGCGTGGACCAGCGCCGCGCGTCCAACCGCGGCCCCGGCTTCGAGCCGCCGCCGCGGCCGCAGCGCCGCCTGAACCCGGCCCGCGAGATCGACGCCGAGGACGGCGAGCGCCTGTCCAAGCGCATGAGCGAGCTGAAGCTGGCGTCGCGCCGCGAGGCCGACGAGTGGATCGCCGCCGGCTGGGTGCGCGTGAACGGCAAGGTCGCCGTGCTGGGCCAGCGCGTGCTGCCGGACGCGCAGATCGACATCGACCCCGCCGCCCGCCAGCAGCAGGCGTCGCTGGTCACGGTGCTGCTGCACAAGCCCATCGGCTATGTGTCCGGCCAGGCCGAGGACGGCTACGAGCCGGCCGTGGTGCTGTTCCAGCCCGAGAACCGCTGGGCGGAAGACGCCTCGGGCATCAAGCCCAACGCCGGCCACCACCGCAACCTGGCCCCGGCCGGGCGGCTGGACATCGACTCCACCGGCCTGCTGGTGCTGACGCAGGACGGCCGCATCGCCCGCGTGCTGATCGGCGAGGACTCCGACATCGAGAAGGAGTACCTCGTGCGCGTCGAGTACGTGGGCCTGCCCGGCGCCGACCCGGTGCCCGAAGGCACGCTGCCCAACGCGGCGCTGTCGAACAACAAGCTGGCGCTGCTGAACCACGGGCTGGAGCTGGACGGCGAACAACTCAAGCCCGCCAAGGTCAGCTGGCAGAACGAGCAGCAACTGCGCTTCGTGCTGCGCGAGGGCAAGAAGCGCCAGATCCGCCGCATGTGCGAACTGGTGGGCCTGAAGGTGGTGGGCCTGAAGCGCGTGCGCATCGGCCGCATCCCGTTGGGCAACCTCCCCGTGGGCCAGTGGCGCTACCTGGCCCCTGTCTCTTATACACATCTGACGCTGCCGACGAAGGCTTAGGTGT
>CAXDTK010000161.1:0-12389 GCA_963992225.1 uncultured Comamonadaceae bacterium
AGATAGGAGTCCGTCTCGTGGGCTCGGAGATGTGTATAAGAGACAGGACAAAAGCCCTGGCGCTTACCGAGAGAAACACTTCAGAGGGGCAGTTCCAAGACGCACTTCAAAGCAGCGGCACGCCCGTCTTGCTCTGTGCGAACTCGCGCGTCACGCCCTCGGCCAGCTCCACAACGCTGATGCCGTGCGGCGTCACGTCGAACACACCCAGGTCCGTGATGATGCGGTCCACCACGCCCACGCCGGTCAGCGGCAGCGTGCAGCTGGGGATGATCTTGAAGTCCTCGGTGCCGTCCTTCTTCTTCGCGACATGCTCCATCAACACGGTGACGCGCTTGACGCCGGCCACCAGGTCCATCGCGCCGCCCATGCCCTTGACCATCTTGCCGGGGATCATCCAGTTGGCCAGGTCGCCCTTGGCGCTGACCTGCATCGCGCCGAGGATGCTGAGGTTGATCTTGCCGGCGCGGATCATCGCGAAGCTGTCGTGGCTGCCGAAGATGCTGGAGCCGGGCAGCGTGGTGACGGTCTGCTTGCCGGCGTTGATGAGGTCGGCGTCCACCTCGTCCTCGGTCGGGAACGGGCCGATGCCCAGCATGCCGTTCTCGCTCTGCAGCCAGACTTCCTTGTCGGCCGGCACATGGTTGGCCACCAGCGTCGGGATGCCGATGCCCAGGTTCACGTAGAAGCCGTCTTCCAGCTCGCGCGCCGCGCGGGCGGCCATCTGATCTTGGGTCCAGGGCATGTCAGGCTCCCTTCTTTTCGGAGAGAGTGCGCTTCTCGATGCGCTTCTCGGGGTTCGCGTTGAGCACGATGCGGTGCACGTAGATGCCCGGCAGATGCACGGCGTCCGGGTCGATCTCGCCGGTCTCGACCAGCTGCTCCACCTCCACCACCGTGAGCTTGCCGGCCATCGCGGCTGCCGGGTTGAAGTTGCGCGCGGTGCGGCGGAACACCAGGTTGCCGCTCTTGTCGGCCTTCCAGGCCTTGACCAGCGCCACGTCCGGCACCAGCGCCTTTTCGAGGATGTAGGTGTGGCCGTCGAACTCGCGGCTCTCCTTGCCCTCGGCGATCAGCGTGCCCACGCCGGTGCGCACGAAGAAGGCCGGGATGCCGGCGCCACCGGCGCGCAGCTTCTCGGCCAGCGTGCCCTGCGGCGTGAACTCCAGCTCCAGCTCGCCGGCCAGGTACTGGCGCTCGAACTCCTTGTTCTCGCCGACATAGCTGGAGATCATCTTGCGGATCTGGCGCGTCTGCAGCAGCTGGCCGAGGCCGAAGCCATCCACGCCGGCGTTGTTCGAGATGACCGTCAGGTCCTTGACGCCGCTGTCGCGCAGCGCGGCGATCAGCGCCTCGGGGATGCCGCACAGGCCGAAGCCGCCGACGGCCAGCAGCTGCCCGTCCTTCACGACCCCTTGCAGCGCGGCTGCAGCGCTCGGGTACACCTTGTTCATGCCTGAAGTCTCCTGGCGTTTTGGGAACGGCTGCGAGGGTACTATCGCGCGCCCTCCGAAGTCGATTACGCGAATTCGCCTAAGTGGAACCCGCCAGCCTCGATTACCGCAGCGCCTTCCAGCTGGCGCCCATCGGCCTGGTGCTGTCCGCCCAGCGCCAGATCGTGGACTGCAATGAACGCGTGCTGGCCATGTTCGGTGCCACGCGCGAACAGCTGCTGGGCCAGAGCTTCGCCGTCATGTACCCCAGCGCGGCCGAGTTCGAGCGCACCGGCGCGCGCATCGTCGCCAGCCTGGACGCTCAGGGCCATTACGCCGACGACCGCGTGATGCGGCGGCTGGGCGGCGGCGAGCTGTTCTGGTGCCACGTGACCGGCCGCGCGCTGGACCCGGCCGACCCGCATGCGCGCGGCATCTGGAGCTTCGAGGACCTGTCGGCCAAGCGCCAGATCACGTCCGACCTGACGCCGCGCGAGCGCGAGATCGCCGCGCTGCTGATCGAGGGGCAGACCAGCAAGGGCATCGGCCGGCGCCTGGGCGTGAGCCCGCGCACGGTGGACATCTACCGCGGCCGGCTGATGAAGAAATACCAGGCGGGCAGCACGCCCGAGCTGATCCACAAACTGCTGTCCGCATGAGCGCTACGCACCGCCACGCCCCCGAACTGCCCTACTGCCGCAACTGCCACTACACGCTGGCCGCGCCGCGCCCCGCCTACTGCGGCCATTGCGGGCAGGAGACCGACCTGCACCCGCCCTCGGTGCGCGAGATGTTCACCGAGTACCTGGGGCACTACGTCGCCTTCGACGGCCCGCTGTGGCGCACGCTGTGGGCGCTGGTGTTCCTGCCCGGCCACCTGACGGCCGCCTACTTCCACGGCCGGCGGCGGCGCTACGTGCTGCCGCTGCGGGTCTACCTGAGCGCCAGCTTCATCTTCTTCATCGGCTGGGCGCTGCTGCCGCACGGGCCGACGCAGGTCATCGAGACCGACCCCGCCGTGGTGGGCGATGCCGGGCCCGGCAAGACGGCCACGGTGCGCGTCAAGCCAGACATGACGCCCGCCGAGGCGGCCGCCCAGGCGAAGGCGGCCGCCGCGGGCGCCAGCGCGCCGGACGGGGTCACGATCAGCACCAAGCTGGGCGACTGCGACCTCACGCATGCCCAGGACTGCGGCGCCGTCGAACGCTGGGCCACCCGCGTCATCAACAAGGCCCAGGGCATGAGCTTCGAGCAGTGGAAGGCGCGCAGCCGCGCCCTGGCGCCGTACGCGATGCTGGCGATGCAGCCGGTGTTCGCCGCGTTGCTGCTGCTCACCTTCGCCGGCAGCGGGCGACGCTATGCCGAGCATTTCGTGTTCTCGCTGCACAGCCACAGCCTGTGGTTCCTGGCATTGCTGCTGGCCATGGCCACCCATCTGGAAGGGCTGCTGGTGTTCGCGGTGTTCGGCCACGGGCTGCTGGCGCTGCGGCGCGTCTACGGCCTGGGCCGCTGGGGCGCGCTGTGGCGCGGCCTGCTGCTGAGCGGCGGCTACTTCCTGCTGCTGGGCGCCGTGGCGCTGTCGATGGCGGCGCTGATCGCCGTCACGGCCTGATCAGTTGAACACGCCCTGGCGCAGCCACTTGGTCGCCACCCACTTCTCGCCCTCGATGACCGGCGAGCCGCCATGCAGCGTCTGCGTGGCCGGGTGCGGCCGGTCGTAGCTGAAGAACACCGCGTTGCCCTTGACGGGCGCCACGTCCAGGCCGATGTCCGGGAAGATGGTGGAGCCACCGGCCACCGGCGTGTTCAGGTAGATCACCAGCGTGCCCACGCGCTGGCCGCCGCGCTTGAGGATGCCCGGCGTGCTGACGTGGCCGGGGTCGAAGTAGTCGTAATGCGGCTGGTATTCGGCGCCGGGCCGGTAGCGCAGCACCTGCAGGCCTTCGCCATGGTCCAGCGGCCAGCGCAGCAGCGCGGCGATGCGGGCCTCGACGCGGCGGATCAGCTCGGTCTCGCAGCGCTCGAAGAACATGCCGTCACTGGTGCGCGCGGCATTCACCTCGCTGCCGTCCGATGCGGTGGCCACGGTCTCGGAGCGGGCCAGGCGCTGGCCGGCCAGCTCGATGATGCCGTCGCACTCCTCGTCGGACAGCAGGCCGGAGAACACCACCACCCGCGGCTGGCGCAGCGCCATCACCACCTTGACCGGGCGGTCACCGGCGTCCAGCACCGGCTCGAAGCGGCTCAGGTCAGGCTCGGGCAGGCCCGGCGTGGCGCCGGGCGGCGGCGTCAGCGTGGCCGACTGGCCCAGGGTGCGGGCCAGCGCCTGGCGCGCGATGGTCTCGTCCCAGCCGCTGCCCAGCATGGCGGCCAGGATGCTCTCGGACGGGTGGCCGGCGCGGCTCTGCTCGGTGATCCACTCACACAGCTCGGGGGTGATGACTTGTTGGCTCATGACTTGCGGCGGAAGACGAGTCGGTCGGGGGTGGAGACCTCGGGCGCGAGGCGGTAGCCGTCGAGGTCGAAGCCCTGCAGGCCCTCGGGCGTCTCGATGCGGTGCTGGATGCAGTAGCGCGCCATCAACCCGCGGGCGCGCTTGGCGAAGAAGCTGATGATCTTGTAGTCGCCGTTCTTCCAGTCCTCGAACTGGCAGTCGATCACGCGCGGCTTCAGCACCTTGCGGTCTGCCGCGCGGAAGTATTCCTGCGAGGCCAGGTTGACGATGACCGGCACCTTCTCCGCGCGGGCCAGCTGGTTGAGGTGCAGGGCCAGCCGGTCGCCCCACCAGTCGTACAGGCTGGCGCCGGCGGGCGTGGCCAGCCGCGTGCCCATCTCCAGCCGGTAGGGCTGCATGCGGTCCAGCGGCCGCAGGATGCCGTACAGCCCCGACAGCATGCGCACATGCTGCTGCGCCCAGCCGATGTCGTCGGTGGACAGCGACTTCGCGTCCAGCCCGTCGTAGACATCGCCGTTGAAGGCCAGCACCGCGGGCTTGCTGTTGTGCTCGGTGAAGCGCGGCCGCCAGGCCCGGTAGCGGTCGACGTTGAGCTGCGCGAGCGGCTCGGACAGGTCCATCAGTTCGCGCACCTCGGCCACGCTCTTGGTGCGCAGCAGGTCGATCAGCGCGGCGGTGTCGGGGAGGAACTGTGGGCGGGTCAACGCGTCGGCCAGTTCGGGCGGCGTCGGGGTGTCGTAGTCGAGCGACTTGGCGGGGGACAGCAGGAACAGCATGGGCGCGGATTTTGGCCCAGCCCGGGCATGAAGCAGGCTCGCTGCTCGTTGGCGGGTGATCTATGGGGAGGGCGCTGTAATCGGCGCGATTCGGGCGGCGCCGGGTCGCACAGGCGCGCAATGGCCCCGTTGCTCGGGCCAGAGGCCCGAGCAACGGGGCAGCAGGCCTGCCCAGCCTCCTGCCAAACCCAATATCGGACGCGTCACCCGTCAACGCACAAAGCGCCATGAAAAAAGCCCCGCCGCGGCGGGGCCCATGGCGCGATGGGCTCGGCTTATTTGGCCAGCAGCGCCGTGACCGCGTTGACGTCCTCGGCGCGCAGCTGGCCCGAGGCCTGGCGCAGCCGCAGGCTGTTGACGACCACGTCGTAGCGCGCCTTGGCCAGGTCGCGCTGCGTGCTGTAGAGCTGGGTCTGGGCGTTCAGCACGTCCAGGTTCACGCGCACGCCGACCTTGTAGCCCAGCTGGGTGGCTTCCAGTGCCAGCTTGGTGGACGCCTCGGCGGCCTCGTAGGCGCTGACCTGGGCCTTCAGCGACTGCACGCCGAAGAAGGCACGGCGCGTGGCCTCGGCGACGCTGCGGCGGGCAAAGTCGAGGTCGTTGCGGGCCCGCTCCTCCAGCACCAGGGTTTCCTTGATGCGGTTCTGCGTCAGGCCGCCGGTGTAGAGCGGGTAGGTCAGCGTCAGGCCCACGCTGGCCGTCTTGGCGGTGCCCACGCCGGACGACGCGGCCAGCGCGCCGTTCAGGTTGTTGTGCAGGTTCTGGCCACCCACGTTGCCGTTCAGGTCCAGCGTGGGCTGGTTGCCGGCGCGGGCGATCTGCGTGTCCAGCTGCGCCACCTCCAGGCCCAGGCGGGCCTTGCGCACGGCGGGGTGCTGGGCGTCGCCGGTCGCGACCCAGGTGTCGACGTTGGTGCTGGGCAGCGCCGGCAGCGCCACCGGCTGCGCCAGGCCCTTGGGCTCCACGCCCACGCGGCCGACGAACTGGTCCAGCGTCACGCGCTTGACGCGCAGGTCGTTGTCGGCGGCCAGTTCCTGGGCCACGGCCAAGTCGTAGCGGGCCTGCGCCTCGCGGGTGTCGGTGATGGTGGCGGTGCCCACCTCGAAGTTGCGCTTGGCCGAGGCCAGCTGCTCGGCGATGCCGGTCTTGTTGGCCTGCGAGGTGGTCAGCGCGTCCTTGGCCGCCAGCACGTCGAAGTAGGCGGTGGCCAGGCGCACGATCAGGTCCTGCTCGGCGCTCTCCAGGTCGGCCTGCGCCACCTCGTAGCCGCGGCGGGCGCGCTCGATGGTGGGCGCGTTGGCGGCGTTGTAGACCGCGTACCTGCCCTGCAGGCCGGCCGACAGCGTGCGGCTGTTGACGGTCGGGCCGCTGGGCGGGTCGGTGCGCGCCTGGGTGCCCGAGGCTGACAGGCCCAGCGACGGCCGCACCAGCGCCTCGGCCTGCGCCGCGCGGGCCGCCGCCGCGTCGGCGTTGGCCTTGGTGGCGAGGTAGGTCGCGTCATAGCTCCGCGCGGCGTCGTACAGCTCCTGCAGGCTCTGCGCCTGCGCGAAGCCGGCGATCAGGAGGCCTGCAGCGAAGGCCAGCGGTTGCAGGATCAGGCGACGGGCTGGGACGAAGGGCATGGGAATCCTTGGGCTGGGCGGTGAATGAGGCAGCGGCCGGGGTTATAGACGCAAAGCCTGCGGGTGACTGAAGCCATGCGACGACCTGCACCTTTGGGGGCGGCAAGCGGCGTCTGGTGGCGACGGGCTGCATGCCGGCGCCCCGGCCCGCCGCGCCAGGTCAGAAGCTGAAGGCCGGCGCTTCGGCGAAACCGGGCAGGCGGCCGGCCACGGTGTCGAACAGCTCCACCGAGCGGAAGTCCGCCGTGCCGGTGCGCGTGACCAGCACCGCCCGCATGACCGGCTCGCTGCCCACGATGGCCGCCAGGCGGCCGCCCACCTTGAGCTGGTTGAGCAGCACCTGCGGCACGGCCGCGACGGAGCCCGACAGCAGGATGGCGTCGAACGGCTCCTCGGCCGGCACGCCCTGGGCGCCGTCCTGGTTGAGCACGCTGACGTTGAGCACGCCGGCGCGCCGGAGGTTGGCGGCGGCCTGGGCGGCCAGCGCGGCATCGGCCTCGACGGCCACGACGCGCTGCGCCTTGTGGCCCAGCAGCGCGGCCAGGTGACCCGTGGCGGCGCCGATCTCCAGCACCTTCTCGTGGCGCTGCACCTTGAGTTCCTGCAGCAGCCGGGCCTCGACCTTGGGCGCCAGCATGCGGCGCGTGGCGGTCAGCGGCAGTTCGACGTCGACGAAGGCCTGGTGGCGGTGCGCCTCGGGCACGAAATCCTCGCGGTGCACCACATGCAGCAGCTCCAGCACGGCGGGGTCCAGCACATCCCAGGGGCGGATCTGCTGCTCGATCATGTTGAAGCGGGCTTGTTCGAGGTTCATCTTGTTCTCCGGGGAGGCGCGCAGGCGGCGGGCTGAAAAAGGAAAATTCTAGAGGTCAGGCCGGCTGCGCCAGCAGGCCATGCAGCAGCAGCGACATCTGGGCTTCCAGCAGCTCCATCGGGCCCATGGCGTGGCGGCAGACGTCCTGCCCGCCGAAGGAATGCTCGTGCAGCATCATGTGCAGCAGCGGCGCGATCAGCATATGCACGGTCGCCTCCACCGGCACGGCGCGGAACTCGCCGGCCTGGATGCCGCGCTCGATGAGGCCGCCCAGCAGGTTCTGCGACGGCGTGATGACCTCGTCGACATAGAACTTCGCCAGCTCCGGGAACTGCCGCGCCTCGATCATCAGCAGCGTGCAGACCACGCCGGCGCTGCCCTGCCCCACCTTGGCCCACCAGGCGCGCATCATCTGCACCAGCAGCTCGGCAATCGGCCCCTGGTACTGCGCGGCCTGGGCGGCCGACTCGGCGATGTGCACCGAGAGGTTCTCGCGCACCATCGCCTTGAACAGCTCGTCCTTGCTGGGGTAGTAGCGGTACAGCGTGCCCTTGGCGACGCCGGCGCGCGCGGCCACCTCCTCGCTGCGCGTGGCGGCGAAACCCTTCTCGACGAAGAGCGCCAGGGCCGCCTCCAGCAACTCCTGCGGGCGGGCGTCCTTGCGGCGTTGGCGGGGGGTAGCGGTGGCCAAGGCGGAAAGTTAATGACCGAAGGGTCAGTAATGTAGCCCCCGAGGGCGACAGCCGCAAGCCGCGACATGGGCGCTGGCTACACTGCGCCGCCTTTTTGCACTCGTCTGTCGGAGCCGTTTACGTGGATGTCATCCTGCTGATCAAAGCCGCCGTCATGGGCATCGTCGAGGGACTGACGGAATTCCTGCCGATCTCGTCCACCGGGCACCTGATCCTGGCCGGCTCGCTGCTGAACTTCGTCGGCGAGAAGGCCAAGGTGTTCGAGATCGCGGTGCAGACCGGCGCGATGTTCGCCGTCGTCTGGGAGTACCGCGAGCGTCTCGCCCGCACGGTCGGCGGCATCGTCCGCGAGCCGCAGGCGCAGCGCTTTGCGCTCAACGTGCTGATCGCCTTCCTGCCGGCCGTGGTGCTGGGCCTGGCCTTCGGCAAGTACATCAAGGCCCACCTGTTCCACCCGGTGCCGGTGGCGCTGGCCTTCATCGTCGGCGGCCTGATCATCCTGTGGGTGGAGGCCCGCCACAAGCGCCTGTACGGCGACATGGACCTGCAGGGCAGCCGCCGCGCTCGCATCGAGACCGTGGACGACATGGGGCCGGTGGACGCCCTCAAGGTCGGCCTGCTGCAGTGCCTGGCGATGATCCCGGGCACCAGCCGCTCCGGCGCCACCATCATCGGCGGCGTGGTGCTGGGCATGTCGCGCAAGGCCGCGGCCGAGTTCAGCTTCTTCCTGGGCATCCCGACGCTGATGGGCGCCGGCGCCTACTCGGTGCTGAAGCAGCGCGACGCGCTGGCCTGGGAGGACGCGCCGATGTTCGGCGTGGGCCTGGTGTTCGCGTTCTTCAGCGCGCTGCTGTGCATCCGCTGGCTGATCCGCTACGTGTCCAGCCACGATTTCAAGGTGTTCGCCTGGTACCGCATCGCCTTCGGCCTCATCGTGCTGGCGACGGCCTACATGGGCATGGACATCTGGAAGGACTGAGGCCCCTCGCCCGGTCTTGCCCCGGCTGAGCGCCGGCCAGCCTGGTCGCGCAGGTTCATTCGGCGCAGCGGGCGCGTCGCGCCGTTGACAACGGGATAATCCGGCCATGGCCATCACGATCAAGACCGCTGCCGATGTCGAGGGCATGCGCATCGCCGGGCGCCTGGCGTCCGAAGTTCTGGACATGCTCACCGCGCATGTCAAGCCGGGCGTCACCACCAACGAGCTGGACAAGCTGGCCCACGACCACATCGTCCACGTGCAGCAGGGCATCCCCGCGCCGCTGAACTACTGCCCGCCGGGCTACATCCCCTATCCCAAGTCGATCTGCACCTCGATCAACCAGCAGGTCTGCCACGGCATCCCCAACGACAAGCCGCTGAAGAACGGCGACATCGTCAACATCGACGTCACCGTCATCAAGGACGGCTGGCATGGCGACACCAGCCGCATGTTCGTCGTCGGCGAGGGCAGCATCGCGGCCAAGCGGCTGTGCAGCTTCACCTACGAAGCCATGTGGAAGGGCATTGCCAAGGTGCGCCCCGGCGCCCGGCTGGGCGACATCGGCCATGCCATCCAGACCTTCGCCGAGAACGCGGGCTTTTCCATCGTGCGCGAGTTCTGCGGCCACGGCATCGGCCGCGTCTTCCACGAGGAGCCGCAGGTGCTGCACTACGGCCGCCCCGGCACGCTGGACGAGCTGGTGCCGGGCATGATGTTCACCATCGAGCCCATGATAAACGCCGGCCGCCGCGAGATCCGCGAGATGGGCGACGGCTGGACCATCGTCACCAAGGACCGCTCGCTGTCGGCGCAGTGGGAGCACACCATCCTGGTCACCGACACCGGCTACGAGGTCATGACGCTGTCCGCCGGCAGCCCGCCGCCGCCGGCCTTCATCACCCAGGCCGCCGCGGCCACGGCCTGACGCCGTGGCGACGATCGCCGACCTCCGCCAGCAGTTCAAGGCGGGCAAGCAGGCGCTGATCGACGGCTTCATGGCCGAGCGCCCGACGCAGGCCGGCGCGCAGGCGCTGCTGCGCCGGCTGGCGCGCCATGTCGACGAGACGCTGCGCGCGCTGTGGCAGCAGTCCGCCCAGGCCGGCATGCCGGCCGGCGCCTGCCTCGTGGCGGTGGGCGGCTACGGCCGCGGCGAGCTGTTCCCGCATTCCGACGTCGACGTGCTGGTGCTGCTGCCCGACGGCGCCGAGGCCTACCAGCCCGGCCCGGTCAAGTCGGCCATCGAGAGCTTCATCACGTCCTGCTGGGACGTGGGCCTGGAGATCGGCTCGTCGGTGCGCACGCTGGGCGAGTGCCTGTCCGAGTCGCAGGGCGACGTGACGATCCAGACGGCGCTGCTGGAGGCGCGCGCGCTGGCCGGCGACGCCCGGCTCTTCAAGCAGCTGGCCCGCAGCTTCATGCAGGCGATGGACGCCAAGGCCTTCCTGCGCGCCAAGACGCTGGAGGGCCTGCAGCGCCACACCAAGTTCGACGACACGCCCTACGCGCTGGAGCCCAACTGCAAGGAAAGCCCCGGCGGCCTGCGCGACCTGCAGATGCTGGTCTGGATCGCCCGCGCGGCGGGCCTGGGCAAGACCTGGAAGGCGCTCAGCGCGCGCGGCCTGATCACCGCCTTCGAGAGCCGCCAGCTGCAGCGCAACGAGGGCCAGCTCAAGCTGATCCGCGCCCGGCTGCATGCGGTGGCCGGCCGCCGCGAGGACCGGCTGGTGTTCGACCTGCAGACCGCCGTGGCGCAGAGCTTCGGCTTCGTGGCCACCGAGTCGGTGCGCGCCTCCGAGCTGCTGATGCGGCGCTACTACTGGGCCGCCAAGGCGGTCACGCAGCTGCACCAGATCCTGCTGCTGAACCTGGAGGAGCAGATCAACGGCTCGCAGCAGGACCTGCTGCGCCCCATCGACGGCCAGCCCGACTACCTGGACCGCGGCCGCATGCTGGAGGTCGCCAGCGACGACCTCTACCAGCGCGACCCGCACGCCATCCTGCGCACCTTCCTCGTCTACCAGCAGACGCCCGGCATCAAGGGCCTGTCAGCGCGCACGCTGCGGGCGCTGTACAACGCCCGCGGCCTGATGGACGCGGCCTGGCGGCGCGACCCGGTCAACCGCGCCACCTTCATGGCCATGCTGCGCGCGCCCGAGGGCCAGACGCATGCCTTCCGGCTGATGAACCAGACCTCCGTGCTGGGCCGCTACCTGTGGGTGTTCCGCGCCATCGTGGGCCAGATGCAGCACGACCTGTTCCACGTCTACACCGTGGACCAGCACATCCTGATGGTGTTGCGCAACGTGCGGCGCTTCTTCATCCCCGAGCACGCGCACGAGTACCCGTTCTGCTCGCAGCTGGCCGTGCAGTTCGACACCCCCGAGCTGCTCTACATCGCCGCCCTCTTCCACGACGTGGCCAAGGGCCGCGGCGGCGACCATTCCGAGCTGGGCGCGGTGGAGGTGCGCCGCTTCTGCCGCCAGCACGGCCTGGGCGCGGACGACACCGCGCTGTGCGTGTTCCTGGTCGAGCACCACCTGACGATGTCCCGCGTGGCGCAGAAGGAGGACCTGTCCGACCCGGAGGTCATCGCCGCGTTCGCCGCCAAGGTGGGCGACGCACGGCGCCTGACCGCGCTGTACCTGCTGACGGTGGCCGACATCCGCGGCACCAGCCCCAAGGTCTGGAACGCCTGGAAGGGCAAGCTGCTGGAAGACCTCTACCGCATCACGCTGCGGGCGTTGGGCGGCGCGCGCATCAACCTCGACGCCGAGATCGAGGCGCGCAAGCAGGAGGCCCGCCAGGAGCTGGCGCTGCGCTCGCAGCTGCCCGGCACCGAGGAGCCGCTGTGGAAGAAGCTGGCCGTCAGCTATTTCGCGCGGCACGACGGCGCCGAGCTGGCCTGGCATGCGCGCTCGCTGTGGCGCCACGTGGACACGCAGGTGCCGGTGGTGCGCGCCCGCCCCTCCCCCATCGGCGAGGGCCTGCAGGTGCTGGTCTACGCCCCCGACCAGCAGGACCTGTTCGCGCGCATCTGCGGCTACTTCGACGGCGCCGGCTTCAGCATCCTCGACGCCAAGGTCCACACCACCCGCGACGGCTATGCGCTCGACACCTTTCAGGTCATCCGGCCCGAGGCCGACGTGCACCACCGCGACCTGGTGTCGCTGGTCGAGCAGAAGCTGGGCACGACGCTGCAGGCCGGCGGCCCGCTGCCCGAGCCGCGACGCGGGCGGCTGTCGCGCCGGGTCAAGAGCTTCCCCTACTCGCCGCGCATCTCGCTGCGCCCCGACGAGCGTGCCACCGCCTGGCTGCTGACCATCTCCACCAGCGACCGCGCCGGCCTGCTGTACGCCATCGCGCGCGTGCTGGCCCGCCACGGCATCAACCTGCAGCTGGCCAAGATCTCGACGCTGGGCGAACGGGTGGAAGACACCTTCCTGCTCGACGGCCCGGCGCTGCAGCAGAACAAGGCGCAGCTGCAGATCGAGAGCGAACTGCTGGACGCCGTCTCTCTTCCCGCTTGACCCGCCCACCCCCTACCGGCTTCGCCGTGCCAAGGCCAGCGGCCTTGTCGTTTGGCAGGCACAAAGAGTCCTCAGGACTCTTTGTGTC